>NZ_JBANET010000005.1:0-299371 GCF_037026685.1 Orrella sp. JC864
CTACCAGCTCAGCCCCAATCCCGTGGCCAGCTGCTTCTCGTTCAGGCTTTCGCGCCCGCCGCTGACCTGGTTGCGCGAATAGCTCAGGAACCACGATACCCAGTCGGTCAGGCGATAGCGCACGCCCACGGCCGCATCCAGGCCGAAGTCGGCGGCGTTGTCCAGGGGACGGGACAGCTCGCCGGCGGTGTAGAACTCCAGGCGCTGGCTGCCCAGGTAGCGCTTGTAGTCCCAGCGCAGGCTGGCGGCGTAGAAGTTGTCCGAGCCGCCGTCGTCGTAGTCGTAGCGCACCCGGCCCAGCAGGGCGGCCAGCGAGAAGGCGCCCAGCTCGTTGTCCCAGAACTGGTAGCCCGGACCGGTGCCCACGGCGGCCTGCCGGGACAGTTCCTCGATCTGGTCGCGCTTGTACATGGCGCGGCTCTGCCAGAAGAAGGCGTCGCTCAAGAAGCGGTCGCTCGACCAGGTGCCGCCGTAGCTGTGCTCGGTGGTGGCCGCATCGTCGGTCTTGCGGACGTAGCTGGCGTTCAGCTTGTGGCGCCAGCGGCCGTGGCGCGCTTCGGTGGCCAGGTCGGCCACGTAGTCCTCGGTGCGGGTCGAGGCCGTCTTGTAGTTCAGCCCGAGATCCAGCGTGCCTTGCCAGAGCGCGTCGTTCACGAAAGGGCGCGGCCTGATCACCTGTTCGAGCTGGGCCAGCGCCACGGGCCGCTGCGCTTGCGAAGTGGCGATCAGCACGCCGCCTGCGTCCACGCGCCGCAGGCGCGCCAGGCCGCTCCGGCACCCAGCAGGGCCAGTGCGGTGCTAAGGGCCAGCGCGGCGCAAGCCAGGCCATGCGGCAGGCGGACAGGTATCGGGCCGGGCAGGATGGCGCGCGGGCGCGCGGGCGGGGCAAGGGCGGTTTTCTTCATGGCGGAAATGGTAGAGGCAAGGCGAGGGCCGGCATCGCCCTGAATCACTCCATTACAGCTTTCAGAAAGTTGTCACCCGGCTGTCTTTCGGCTGCTGCATCATCGCGGCTCCACCGGGATCGCGCCTTGCCGGCGCGGGCCCGGGCCCCGTGGCCGCGCACCGGCGCCGCCATCCTTTGACGACTTTTTGACGGTCAGGCGGCGATGATGCTCCACGGTTCAACAGCGTCGGCGCACCGGCGGCTGCCCGCGCGCGGCCCCGTCGCCCCACCCTCGTTCATGACAGCGGATATCGTCGTTTTCCTGCGCAGCAAAAAGTTCTTCGGATCGCAGATCGTCGCCTTTCCGGCGCTCTACCAGATCAAGCAGTGCTGGCCGGGGCATCGGCTGCGCGTGGTGGCGCAGGACGACGTCGGCCACTATTACCGTCCTTTGCCGTGGGTGGACGAATTCGTGCAGACGCGCGGGCTGCGCACCAACCTGGCCGTGCTGGCGCCCCAGACCCGGGCCATGGTGGCGCTGCACCATACCAGCGAGCAGTACGCGCTGATCGCCTGCCTGAAGCGCCCGCCCCTGCGGCTGGGCTACCGCAACGGGCGCGTGGGCGACTTTGCCTGGACTCATGCCTGCGACAAGCGGCTGGACGAATACATCGGCCTGAGCTACATGAACCTGCTGCGCACGGTGCATGCCTTCGATCCGGTGGAGGCGGCCCGGCGCTGCTTTGCCGAAGTGGCCGCGCTGGCGCGCGAGCAGCCGCGCCAGACCGACGTCGTGCTGGTGCCCGGCGGCGGCCACGGGGCCTACAAGCGCTGGGGAGTGGACAACTTCCTGAAGCTGGCCGAAGGCCTGAAGGCACGGCTGGGCCGGGACACGACCTTCAGCTTCGTGCTGGGCCCGGTCGAGCAGGAGGCCTATCGGACCCTGCAGGCGCTGAACCGGCCCGATTTCAGCCTGCTGATGTCGCGGCCCTATCCCGAGCTGGCGCATCTGATGGCCCGCGCCCGGCTGGTGGTCGCCAACGATTGCGGGCCTTCGCACCTGGCGCAGGGCACCGGCGTGCCCTATGTGGGGATATTCCATCGCAGCAACCCCCAATGGTTCTGGGTGCGGCCCAATGCCCGCAAGGTCATTCCCGAGAACGAGGCCCAGGGCATCCGGTCTATCCCGCCCGAACGGGTTTTGCAGGCCTGCCTGTCGGTGCTGCGCGCGCCGGCCGCCTTGCAGCTGGCGCCCTCGCAAAGGCGCTACGCGCCCGCGGCGGTGGGCGATGACGACATGCCGTCCCTGCTCACGCCAGCGTAGGCCGGGCCCTCGGCCAACGCCGTTTCCTGGGCGGCGGGCCGCCGGCATGGCGCAAGCGCTTTATTTTTTGACTTTTTGTAATCGTTTCTGTCGTCTCGGGAGTGGGCGCTTACCCGAGCTGGCCGCCGCCCGGGCTGCGGCATCCTGATCGCGGCGGATGGTCTAATGGCGCCTGGCGGAGCCGGCGGTCGGCCTGCGCCTCCGAATCTCAGGAGCCCTTTGCGTGAATAGCCTTGCCACGCCCGAGCAGGTTTGCGTCGCCGTCGTCGGCGGCGGGCCGGCGGGCTTGATGGCCGCCCAGGAACTGGCCGCCGCCGGGGTGCGGGTCGATCTTTACGATGCCATGCCCTCGGTCGGCCGCAAGTTCCTGCTGGCCGGCCGCGGCGGCTTGAACCTGACGCACAGCGAAGCCTGGCCCGCTTTCCTGTCGCGCTATGGCGCCATGCCGCCGGCCCTGCGGCAGGCGCTGCAGGCCTTCGATGCGCAGGCGGTGCGCGATTGGGCGCACGGACTGGGCGTGCAAACCTTCGTGGGCAGTTCCGGCCGCGTGTTTCCGCAAGAGATGAAGGCAGCGCCTTTGCTGCGCGCGTGGCTGCATCGCTTGCGCGTCCAGGGTGTGCGCCTGCATATGCGCCATCGCTGGCAGGGCTGGGACGCGGCAGGCCGCCTGGTGTTCGGCACCGGAGCCGGCGAGCTTGCGGTGCAGGCCCGCGCCGTGGTGCTTGCGCTGGGCGGCGGCAGTTGGCCGCGCCTGGGCTCGGATGGCGCCTGGCTGCCCTGGCTGGCTGCGCGCGGCGTGGCGGTGCGGCCTTTGCTGCCGGCCAATTGCGGCTTCGAGGCGCGCTGGAGCGAGCATTTCGCCAGCCGGCATGCCGGCACCGCCCTGAAGTCGGTGGCGCTGGCCTTGGCGCCGCAAGGCCCTTGGCGGCCGGGCGAATGCATGGTGACCGCCCACGGCCTGGAAGGCGGCGCGGTCTACGCCTTGTCGGCCTGCCTGCGCGAGGCCATCGGCGCGGCCGCGCCGGCGCCGCTTTACCTGGACCTGCTGCCCGGCCGCGACGCGGCCTGGGTGCGTGCCGAACTACTGCGCCCGCGCGGGGCGCGTTCCTGGAGCAGCCACCTGCGCACCCGCCTGAACCTGCCCGCGGTCAAGGTCGCGCTGCTGCGCGAGTGCCTGGGCGCACAGCGTTTCGCCGATCCGCTGGCGGCGGCGCAGGCCCTCAAGTGCCTGCCCGTGCCGCTGTTCGCGCCCCGGCCGCTGGAGGAGGCGATCAGCTCGGCCGGCGGGGTGGCCTTCGAGGCCATGGACGGGCACGGCATGCTCAAGGCCGTGCCCGGTGTGTTCTGCGCGGGCGAAATGACGGACTGGGAAGCGCCTACCGGCGGCTACCTGCTGACCGCCTGCCTGGCGCAGGGCGCCGCCGCGGCGCGGGGCGTGCGCGCCTGGCTGGACGGATAATTTTTGTTACCTATGTGTCTGCATGTCTCCGTATGATTGCCGGCATTACCGGGCAGCTTACGGGAACCTGAAAGCCGGTGCCCGATCACAAGCTGCAAAGTGGGGAACGGCATGGTGCAGGCATATTCAGGCTGTTCGGTGCAAGCCAGCCAGGCGTACGGCGACCTGGTCTCGAGAACGACCGACGACGCGGGCGAGCAGGCCGAGCTGCTGCGCGCGGTGCCCAGGCGCTATTACCAGACCGGCATGGGCCGCTACCTGGGCGGCTTCGACGGCTTCATGCTGCCCGACATCATCTACGGCCGCGAATGGCAGAACCAGCCGCTGCTGCGCTGCGTGGCCATGCCGCCGGACCTGTGCACCTTCTTCGTGCCCAGCCGCCCGGCCGACGCCATGCGCGTGGACGTGCGCCAGGTCGAAACCGGCGCGATCGCCTACCAGCCGGCCGGCAGCGATTTCGACGTGCACACCTGTTCCGGCTCGGGCGTGGTGTACTTTACCGTGAGCCAGCAGGCGCTTCGCCAGGCGGCCATGACCCTGGACCCCGAGCTGTGGGAGTCGCGCATCGGCGAGCCGCTGATACTGAAGGTGGCCGATGCCGGGCTGGTCCGCAAGCTGGTGGACGGGGCGATCGCGGCTGCGCCGTACTGGCTGGCGGCGGGCATGGAGCAGTCCTGGGCCCACGAATTGCGCCAGTCCTCCCTGAGCGCGCTGCTCGGCGCGGTGGGCCAGGCCTGCGACGCCCGGCATCCGCGCAACCGGGCGCAGCAAGGGCTGCTGCACGCCGGCCAGCTGGCCCGGCGCGCGCGCGATTTCATCGAAGGCATGCTGCCGCGCCGCGTGACGGTGCTGGACATCTGCGGCGAACTGGGCGTGAGCCGGCGCACGCTGCAGGACGTATTCCAGCGGGTGCTGGGCATGAGCCCCGTGAGCTACCTGCGCATGGTGCGGCTGCACCGCGCCCGCCAGGACCTGCGCCGGCCGGTCCTGCCTTCGGTCTCGGTGGGCCAGGTCGCCACGCGCTGGGGTTTCCTGCATCCCAGCCAGTTCTCGGTGGACTACCAGCGGCTGTTTGGCGAACTGCCCTCGTATACCTTGCGCAAGGCCTATGCCGGCAGCCCGGGCGCGGCGTACCGGCCGGCGCCGGGCGCGGCGGCAAGGGCCTAGCGATAGGCGGCGATCAACTCGCCCAGCACCTGTACGCCAGCGCGGATTTTTTCTTGCGGCACGGTCACGAAGCTCAGGCGCAGGGTGTTGTGCGCCGCCTGCCCGCCGGCATAGAACGGCGCACCCGGCACGAAGGCCACGCCGCGCTCGATGGCCTGCGCCAGCAGGCGCGTGGTGTCGATGTGCGCAGGCAGGGTGACCCAGATGAACATGCCGCCTTGCGGCACCGTCCAGCTGGCCTGCGCCGGAAAATGCTCGGATAGCGCCTGGAGCATGTACTCGCATTGCAGGCGGTAGCGTTCGCGCACCCGCGGCATGTGCTCGGCCAGGAAGCCGTCCTTGACGATCTCGTAGACGGCCATCTGCGTCAGGCTGGCGGTATGCAGGTCGGTGGCCTGCTTGGCCTGCACCAGCTTGTCGATCAGCGCCGGCGCCGCGCACAGGTAGCCCAGGCGCAGCCCCGGCGATAGCACCTTGGAGAACGAACCCAGGCGCACCACGTTGGCGCCGGCCTGCCCGGCCAGGGCCAGCAGGCCGGGCAGCGGTTCGCCCGCGTAGCGCAGTTCGCCGTACGGATCGTCCTCGACCAGGGGCAGGCCCAGGCGCGCGGCGGCCTGCACCAGGGCGTGGCGGCGCGCCAGGTCCAGCGTGCGGCCGGTGGGATTCTGGAAATTGGGCAGGGCGTACAGGAAGCGCGCGTCGGCGGCCAGTTCGGGCGTCAGGGCCTGGGGCAGCAGGCCGCCCTCGTCCGAGGGCACGGCCTTAAAGCGCGGCTGGTAGAGGCTGAACGATTGCAAGGCGCCCAGGTAGCTGGGCGTCTCGACCAGCACCTTGCTGCCCGGATCGATCAGGACCTTGCCCAGCAGGTCCAGTCCCTGCTGCGAGCCCGACAGGATCAGGACCTGCGCGGGCGAGACTTGCGCGCCCTGGGCGCTCAGGTGCTCGGCTACCCAGGCGCGCAGCGGCGCGTAGCCTTCGGTGGGGCCGTATTGCAGCGCGTTGCGTCCGGCCGTGGACAGCACCCGGTCGTAGGCGGCCTGCACGGCCTGGACCGGAAAGCCCTCGGGGGCGGGCAGGCCCCCGGCGAAGGAAATGATCTCGGGCCGTTCGGTGACTTTCAGTATCTCGCGGATGGCCGAACTGGTGAGTTGGCGTGCGCGTTCGGAAAACGAAAACAGAGAGTCGGACTGCTGGTCCACGGTAGGCCTCGTGCGGATGGATGCGCGGCACCGGGGTGGCTGCCGCGGGCGAAAGCCTGGAGAATACGCGCTTCGAGGCAAAAAGCACCGGTACACCTTTCATCATGTTCACCATCACAGTCCAGGCCGGCGCCGCCAAGGCGCAGTATTACGCCGAGCTGGCCGCGCAGGCGCGCGCGTTGCTGCACGGCGAGCGCGACCGCATCGCCAATGCCGCCAACCTGGCCGCCCTGGTGTGGGCGGTGGTGCCGGGGATCAACTGGGCGGGGTTCTATTTCTTCGACGGCGCCGAGCTGGTGCTCGGTCCTTTCCAGGGCAAGCCGGCCTGCGTGCGCATTCCCCTGGACCGGGGCGTGTGCGGCGCCGCCGCAAGCCAGCGGCGCACCCAGCTCGTGCCCGACGTGGCGGCCTTTCCGGGGCACATCGCCTGCGATGCCGCCTCGCGGGCCGAAATCGTCGTGCCGCTGGTGCGCGATGGCCGCCTGCTCGGCGTATGGGATGTCGACAGCCCCGAGCCGGGCCGCTTCGACAGCCAGGACCAGGCGGGCATGGAGGCGCTTTGCGCCATCTACCTGGACAGCCTGGCGCCGCCGCAGCCGGCGGGCCCTATGGCCTAGGCGGCGCCGGGTTGCGCCTGCCATGGCGCAGCAGCGGCAGGCACAGCGCCAGCACCGCCACGCCCACCCAGGCCCCCGCGCCGGCGTACAGGATGCTGGACCAGGTCAGTGCCGCGCACACCAGCACGAGCAGCAGCGGGGTCAAGGGATAGAGCGGCACCTTGAAGGGGCGCGGGGTCTGGGGCTCGATCACCCGCAGCCGCCATAGCGCCGCGGCGGTCAGCATCATGAAGAACCAGAACACCGGCGCGGTATAGGCCACCATGGCCTCCACGCCTTCCTGGCGCCAAGCGCCGAAGGCGATCAGCGCCAGGGTGATGGCGCCTTGCAGCAGCAGCGCGCGCGCCGGCGAGGCGCTTTGCGGGTTCCAGGCGCCCAGCGCGCGCAGGGCCGGGACATCCTGGCCCAGGGCGTAGTAGATGCGTCCTCCGGTCAGGATGCAGGCGTTGATGGTGCTGCCGGCCGTCGCGCAGATCAGCAGGCTGAGCACCACGGCCGCGTCCGGGCCGGCCACCTGGCGCAGCACCGCCGCGCCGACCGCGTGGGTGTCGCGCAGGCCTTCCAGGCCGAACAGGTTGAGAAAGCCCAGGTTGATGAGCAGGTAGCAGGCGGTGACCACCAGGGTGCCCAGCACCATTACGCGCACCAGGTCGCGCTGCGGGTTGCGCAGCTCGCCGCTGAGATAGGCCGCTTCGTTCCAGCCGCCGAAGGTCAGCAGCACAAAGACCATGCCCATGCCCAGCATGCCCGCGATGTTGCCGTCCGGGCGCGCCGGCGCGGCGCCCGGCAGCCCGGCGGGCGCGCCCGAGCCCGGCTCGGCGGCGAAGGCTGCCATGGCCACCACGGCCAGCGCGGTCAGCGTCAGCGTGGTCAGGACGATCTGCAGGTGCTTGGAGCGGCGGGTGCTCAGCACGTTCAGCGCCGTCAGCGCCGCCACCGCGCTGGCCGCATGCACGGCCGGTCCGTAGGGCGTGCCGGGCCACAGCGGCAGCAGGTCCTGGGCGTATTCGCCGTAGATGAAGGCCACGGCCGCGATGCCGCCGGTCTGGATCACGGTGCCCCGCGCCCACGCGAACAGCATGCCGGTGCGCGCGCCCCAGGCGCGGCACAGGTAGTGGTATTCGCCGCCGGCCCCCGGATAGGCCGAGCCCAGTTCGGCATAGCATAGCGCCCCGACCAGCATGACGGCGCCGCCGGCCAGCCACAGGCCGATGTACAGCTGCTCGGTGGGCGCATGCGCGGCCACCAGCGGCGGAAAGCCGAACACGCCGATGCCCACCACCACGCCGATCAGCACCGCGGTGCCGTCGAGGACGGACAGGCCTGCGCCTGCGCGCCGGCCCACGGTCCTGGGTATGCCTGCCCGTATCGTCAAGCTTGCGCTCCGCCCGGCTGCCGCGCGGCTAGCGCGTGGCGCGCCAGCCCGCCGCCGCGCCCGGCGCGGCCACGGCCGTGATGCCGCCGGGGCCGACCTCGCCCTCGTAGCGCTGGCCGTCCAGCGTGAATTGCAGGCGCGCGCCGCGCAGCCGTGCGTCGGCGATGGGCAGGGACCGGCCCTGGCGCTGCGCGGTGCCCTGCACCCTCTGGAAGTCCTGCGTCAGCGACAGCGTGAAGCCGCCCTGCGGGCCGGATACCTGCCATTGGCCTTGCACCTTGGCCGGCACGATCCACAGATAGACGCGCCGGCCGTCCACCTCCTCGGTGGCGTCGGGTTCCCATTCGGCCATGGTGAAGGCGTGCGACACGACGCGCGTGCCGGCCGGCAGCTTGTCCAGGATGACCGGCCGCAGCTTCAGGTTGACGTCCGGCAGCAGGTACATGGTCAGCACGGTGGCCTGGCTGAAATCGGTCTTGAAGAGATCCTGCTGGCGGAACTGGACCTTGTCGGCCACCCCGGCGTTGCGGGCATTGGCGCGCGCCTCGGCGACGCGGTCCGGATCGATGTCCACCCCCAGCGCCCCGCGCGCCTGGCGGTCGCGCACGGCGGCGATCGCGATGCGGCCATCGCCCGAGCCCAGGTCGATCACGTAGTCGTCCGGCCGCACGTCCGCCAGGCGCAGCATGGCCTGCACCACCGCCTCGGGCGTGGGCACGTAGGGCACGTCCAGCGTCTGGAACTGCGCCAGCGCCGGGGCCGCGGCCAGCGCCAGGGCGGCTGCGGCCAGGCGCGCGGCGGCTCGCACAGGCCTTGCGGCCGTCAGGAAAAGGCTCATGGGGATCTCCTGCAGAGAAAACGGGCTGGCAGCCGCCCGCCGCCCGGACCGGCCCAGGGGCCGTCTACGTCCATACAACTTTAAAGACTTTAATCGGACGGGCCACCGTCATGGAAGTTCATAAAGATGTCTACGGGTTTTCCCTGGTTCCACCCGGCACGGCCTCGGAAAAAAAGTGGAAATGTTCATGTTTGAAAACGCTGGATGTTTAGATTTATGAACATCGGCGGTATATTGCTGCGTCTTTCCGGGCAAGCGCACCGCCTCGCGTCCCTGCCGCTTGCCGCCGTTAAAAGCTTCCGCCGCCGTCATGTCCGTCACTCCCATCGAAATCCTGGCCACGGCGCTGTTCGCGCTGGCCGTGCTGCACACCTTTTCCGTCCCGGTGTTCGCCCGCCTGGCTCACCGCAACGGCCCGCACGCGGGCATCTGGCACCTGCTCTCGGAAGTCGAGGCGGTGTTCGGCGTCTGGGCCTTCGTGCTGATCGTGGGCATGGCGGCGCTGGCGGGCCCGTCCTCGGCCATCGAGTACCTGGACACCCGCAATTTCACCGAGCCGCTGTTCGTGTTCGCGATCATGGTCGTGGCCGCCAGCCGGCCGATCATCGACCTGGTTGGGTGGCTGGTGCGGGTGATCTCCCACGCGCTGCCCATGCCGCGCGAGCTGTCCACCTTCTTCGTCACCCTGTCGGTGGTGCCGCTGGCCGGCTCGCTGGTCACCGAGCCGGCGGCCATGACGCTGGCCGCGCTGCTGCTGCGCCGCGCCTATTTCAGCGTGCCCGGGCAGACCGGCTTCAAGTACCTGACCCTGGGCGTGCTGTTCGTGAACGTGTCCATCGGCGGGGTCATCACCGCCTATGCCGCCCCGCCCGTGCTGATGGTGGCCGGCACCTTCGGCTGGGATACGGCCTACATGGCCACGCATTTCGGCTGGCGCGCGGCCATCGCCGTGTTCCTGAACGCGACGGTGCTCACCTTCGTCTGCCGCAAGGCCCTGCTCGCCGGCGAAGTCGGCCGCCAGCACGGCGCCGCCGAGACAAACGAGAGCCGGCCGGCGGTGCCCTGGCCCTTCATCGCGATCCACGTCGCCTTCCTGGTGGCCGTGGTGCTGACCGCGCACCATCCCGCGGTTTTCCTCGGCCTGCTGATGCTGTTCATCGGCTTTTGCGAGGCCTACAAGCGCCACCAGTCGCGCCTGATGATCAAGGAGGGCCTGATGGTGGGCTTTTTCCTGGCCGGCCTGGTGGTGCTGGGCGGCTTGCAGCGCTGGTGGCTGCAGGACCTGCTGGGGGGGCTGTCCCCCATGGTGCTGTTCTGGGGCTCGGCGGCGCTGACGGCCATCACCGACAACGCCGCGCTGACCTACCTGGGCTCGCTGGTCGAGGGCACCTCCGACATCTGGCGCTACATGCTGGTGGCCGGCGCGGTCTCGGGCGGCGGCCTGACGGTGATCGCCAACGCGCCCAACCCGGCGGGCTTTGCCATCCTCAAGGGCACCTTTCCCGACGGGGCGATCTCGGCTGGCCGGCTGCTGCTGGCCGCGCTGGCGCCCACGCTGGTGGCCGCCTGCCTGTTCCTGCTGCCGGTCTGAGCAAAGGCCCGGTATGCCCGCCGTTTCCCCGGGTGTTCGGGCTACCGGCACGCGCAGCAAAACCCGTTAAAATCCAGCGTTTTACGTCTTTGTTGCGTTCCGGGCCGCGCGGCTCATGCGCGCCGCGGCCCGAAGCGATCCGGGGCGGTATCCCCGGGGAGTCCATATCGTGCCGATCTATGCCTATCAGTGCAGCGCCTGCGGCCATGCCCAGGACGTGCTGCAGAAAATGTCCGACAGCCCGCTGACCGTGTGTCCCGCCTGCGGGCAATCCACCTACGTCAAGCAGGTGACCGCCGCCGGTTTCCAGCTCAAGGGATCGGGCTGGTACGTGACCGATTTCCGCAACAACAACGGCGGCGGCGCCAAGCCGGCCGGCAAGCCCGCCGAGGGCGCGGCGCCGGACAGCGGCGCCGGCGCCGCGTCCGGCAGCACCGCTTCGGGCGGTGCTGCTTCGGGCGGTGCTGCTTCGGGCGGTGCTGCTTCGGGCGGTGCCGCCACGCCGGCGCCGGCCGCGCCCGCAGCCGCGCCGGCGGCGTAAGCGGCGGGCCGCCCCGCTTTTCCTGGCCTCGCGCCGGCGCGTCCGGCCGGGGCCTGCAAAGATCCAACCCATTACGGAGCTATCCCGCATGCGTACGTGCTACACCGGCCAGGTCTGCCGCGATCATCTCGGCCAGACCGTGACCCTTTTCGGCTGGGTGCATCGCCGCCGCGACCACGGCGGCGTCATCTTCATCGACCTGCGCGACCGCGCCGGGCTGGCGCAGATCGTGTTCGATCCCGATGACGCCGAATCCTTCGCCGCGGCCGAACGCCTGCGCAACGAGTTCTGCGTGCGCGTGACCGGCCTGGTGCGCGAGCGCCCCGAGGGCACCGTCAACAAGGACCTGGCCTCGGGCGAGGTCGAGGTGCTGTGCAAGCAGATCGAGATCCTGAACGCCTCGGTCACGCCGCCCTTCCAGCTCGACGATGACAACCTGTCGGAAACCACCCGGCTCACGCACCGGGTGCTGGACCTGCGCCGCCCGCAGATGCAGCGCAACCTGATGCTGCGCTATCGCGTGGCCATCGAGGTGCGCAAGTTCCTGGACGGCCTGGGCTTCATCGACATCGAGACGCCCATGCTCACCAAGAGCACGCCCGAGGGCGCGCGCGACTACCTGGTGCCCTCGCGCGTGAACGCCGGGCATTTCTTCGCGCTGCCGCAATCGCCGCAGCTGTTCAAGCAGATGCTGATGGTGGCCGGCTTTGACCGCTACTACCAGATCACCAAGTGCTTCCGCGACGAGGACCTGCGCGCCGACCGCCAGCCCGAGTTCACGCAGATCGATTGCGAGACCTCGTTCCTGTCCGAGACCGAGATCCGCGCCATCTTCGAATCGATGATCCGCCACGTCTTCAAGACCGTGCACGGCGTCGAGCTGCCCGAGCCGTTCCCGGAGATGACCTACGAAGAGGCCATGCGCCGCTATGGCTCGGACAAGCCCGACCTGCGCGTGGCGCTGGAGTTCACCGACCTGAACGACGTCATGCAGGACGTCGAGTTCAAGGTCTTCTCGCAGGCGGCCCTGACCCCGGGCAGCCGCGTGGTGGCGCTGCGCGTGCCCGGCGGCGGCGCGCTCTCGCGCAGCGAGATCGACGCCTATACCCAGTTCGTGGGCATCTACGGCGCCAAGGGCCTGGCCTGGATCAAGGTCAACGAGGCCGCCAAGGGCCGCGAGGGCCTGCAGTCGCCCATCGTCAAGAACATCCACGACGCTGCGCTGGCCGAGCTGCTGCGGCGCACCGGCGCGCAGGACGGCGACATCCTGTTCTTCGGCGCCGACCGGGCCAAGGTGGTCAACGACGCGCTGGGCGCGCTGCGGGTGAAGATCGGCCACAGCGAGTTCGGCCGCAAGCAGGGCCTGTTCAGCGATGGCTGGCGCCCGCTGTGGGTGGTGGACTTCCCCATGTTCGAGTACGACGAGGAAGCCGGCCGCTACACCGCCGCCCACCATCCCTTCACCAGCCCCAAGGACGGCCACGAGGACCTGCTCACCACCGATCCGGGCAAGGCGCTGGCCAAGGCCTACGACATGGTGCTCAACGGCTGGGAGATCGGCGGCGGCTCGGTGCGCATCCACCGCGAGGAAGTGCAGAGCAAGGTGTTCCGCGCCCTGAAGATCGATGCCGAGGAGGCCCGCGAAAAGTTCGGCTTCCTGCTCGATGCGCTGCAGTACGGCGCGCCGCCGCATGGCGGGATCGCCTTCGGCCTGGACCGCATCGTCACCATGATGACCGGCGCCGAGTCGATCCGCGACGTGATCGCCTTCCCCAAGACCCAGCGCGCCCAGTGCCTGCTGACCCAGGCGCCGTCCGAGGTCGACGAGAAGCAGCTGCGCGAGCTTCACATCCGGTTGCGGCAGACCGAGGTGAAGTAAGCAAGGGGCGCGGCATGTCGGTGATCCGCGTCGTCAGCTACAACATTCACAAGGGCCGCTCGGCCCTTGGGCGGCGCCAGTCGCTCTACGAGCTGCGCCTGGGCCTGCATGGGCTGCGCCCCGACCTGGTCTTCCTGCAGGAAGTCCAGGGCCGCAACGAGGTCTCCAACGTGCTGCATGCCCAGCACGAATCGCTGGCCGCCGGCCTGCACATGGAAGCGGCCTATGGCCGCAACGCCATCCGCGCCGCCACCGACCACGGCAATGCGCTGCTGTCGCGCTTTCGCATCCTGAGCTACGAAAACCAGGACATCTCCGACCACCGGATGGAGCAGCGCGGCCTGCTGCATGCGCTGGTCCAGATCAAGGACCAGCAGGTGCATTGCTTTGTCGTGCACCTGGGTCTTTTCGCCGGCAGCCGCGTGCGGCAGATCGGCGCGCTGGTCGACCGCATCGACCAGCTGGTGCCCGACGACGCGCCGCTGCTCATCGCCGGCGATTTCAACGACTGGAAGGACACCCTGTCGCCGCTGTTCGTGCGGCGGCTGGGCGTGTACGAAGTGTTCGCCCACGCGCAGCGCGCCCACAACCCCGGGCTGCCTACCTTGCGCGAATCGGTGCGCAGCCTGCGCGATGCCCTGCTGCACGGCCAGCCCCGCCCCGGCGGCAAGGGGCCGGTGCTGCGCAACAACCAGCTGGGCGTGGAAGGCGCCTTCTGCCTGCTGCCGCCGCCGC
The DNA here is from genome assembly GCF_037026685.1 of Orrella sp. JC864. Taxonomy (NCBI): domain Bacteria; kingdom Pseudomonadati; phylum Pseudomonadota; class Betaproteobacteria; order Burkholderiales; family Alcaligenaceae; genus Orrella; species Orrella sp. JC864. The sequence goes on from NZ_JBANET010000005.1 coordinate 13,612, forward strand.
GCACCTTCCCGGCCGCCTTCCCTTGGTTCCGGCTCGACCGCATCTACCAGCGCGGCTTCGCGGTGCGCAGCGCGCGCGTGCTCAGCGGCGCGCCCTGGCGCGCCCTGTCGGACCATTCGCCCATCCTGGCCGAGCTCGAACTGCCGTGAAGCGTCCCGCCGCCCGGCTGCATTGGACCGAAGACAACGAGGTCGCGCTGCTGGAGAACGGCCTGGCCCTGTTCCCGGCGCTGTTCGAGGCCATCGGGCAGGCTGCCGACAGCGTGCACCTGGAGACCTACATCTTCCGGCTCGACGACGTGGGCCAGGCCCTGCTCGGCTGCCTGGAGCGGGCCTGCGCGCGCGGGGTCAAGGTCAGGGTGGCGATCGACGGCTACGGCAGCGCCGGCACCGCCCGGGCGCTGCAGGCGCGGCTGGCGGCCATGGGGGCGCAATGCCGCATCTACCGGCCCGAGCCGCGCCGCGCGGCCTGGCTGGTGCCCAACCGCCGGCGCCTGCGCCGGCTGCACCGCAAGACCGCGGTGATCGACGGCGAACTGGCGTTCATCGGCGGCATCAACGTCATCGACGACTATGCCGACGAGTCCGATGCGCGGCGCATGGATGCGCCCAGGTTCGATTACGCGGTGCGGGTGCGCGGCCCGGTGGTGTCCGAGCTGGCCCATGCCCAGGCCCTGCTGTGGGTGCGCATGAACCCGCCGGGCCGCCGTCCCGCCGGCTGGCGCTGGCTGCAGCGGCTGCGCCCGCCGGCGCCGCCGGCCGTGCCGGCCGGCCGCACGCGGGCCGCGCTGGCCCTGCGCGACAACCTGCGCAACCGCAAGACCATCGAGGCCGCCTATCTGCACGCCATCGGCCAGGCCCGGCGCGAGATCGTCATCGCCAACGCCTATTTCCTGCCAGGCCGCAGTTTCCGCAAGGCGCTGCGCCAGGCCGTGCTGCGCGGCGTGCGGGTGCGGCTGCTGCTGCAAGGCATGGTCGAATACCGCATGCAGTACCACGCCACGCGGGCGCTGTATGACGAGCTGCTGCGCCACGGCATGGAAGTCTACGAATACATGCCCAGCTACCTGCATGCCAAGGTGGCGGTGGTGGATGACTGGGCCACGGTGGGTTCGTCCAACCTGGATCCGTTCAGCCTGCTTTTGGCGCGCGAAGCCAACCTGATGGTGCGCGACGCCGGTTTCGCCAGCCAGTTGCGCGCCTCGCTGGAGCGGGCCATCGACACCGGCGGGCGGCGCGTGCTGGCCCACGACTATGGGCGCCGGGGCTGGCTGCACCGGCTGGCCGATGCCGTCTCGCATGTGCTGTTGCGCATCGCCGTGGCGCTGACGGGCAAGGGTGGCGAATACTAACTTTTCGTATAGTTTGGATACCGCATGTCGTCAGCGGGAAATGCGGCCGGGCACTACACTGGCTCTCCCTGCGCGCGCCCGCGCCGCACCCTGCCTTAGTCAGAAGGAGACTGCAGTATGGCCAGCCACCCCTCCAGCGAGCAACATTCGGGCACGGTGGCCGTGCGCAAGGTGGCCGTGCTGGGCGCAGGCGTCATGGGCGCGCAGATCGCCGCGCATTGCGCCAACGCGGGCGTGGCGGTCGTGCTGTACGACCTGCCTGCCCCGCAGGGCCCGCGCAACGGCATCGCCGAGGCGGCCATCGCCAGGCTGCAAGGCATCAAGCCCGCGCCGCTGGCCGCGCCGGGCCTGGGCGCGCGCATCCAGCCGGCCAACTACGCCGAGCACCTGGACCTGCTGGCCGACTGCGACCTGGTCATCGAGGCGGTGGCCGAGCGCCTGGAGATCAAGCGCGAGCTCTACGAAAAGATCGTGCCGGCGTTGGGTCCGCACGTGATCCTGGCCTCCAACACCTCGGGCCTGTCCATCGGCGAACTGGCCAAGGTGCTGCCGGCCGGGCTGCGCCCGCGTTTTTGCGGGGTGCACTTCTTCAATCCCCCCCGCTACATGCACCTGGTCGAGCTGATTCCCACGGCCGAGACCGAGGCCGGGCTGCTGGACCAGTTGGAAACCTTCCTGGTCTCGGCGCTGGGCAAGGGCGTGGTGCGCGCGCGCGATACCCCCAATTTCGTGGGCAATCGCATCGGCGTGTTCGGCATCCTGGCCGCCGATATCGAGGCGCGCAGGTTCGGGCTTACCTACGATGTGGTGGACGAGCTGACCGGCAAGCGGCTGGGCCGCGCCAAGTCGGGTACCTACCGCACGGCCGACGTGGTGGGCCTGGATACGCTGGCCCATGTGATCGAGACCCTGCAGCGCGGCTTGCCCGAGGATCCTTTCCGCAGCCATTTCGCCATGCCGCGCGCCCTGTCCGGCCTGCTCGAGAAAAAGGCCCTGGGCCAGAAGAGCGGCGCGGGCTTCTACCGCAAGGAAGGCAAGGACATTCTGCGCCTGGATCCGTCCAGCGGCCGCTACGTGCCGGCCGAGGGCCGCGTCGATGACGAGGTGGCCGCCATCCTGGCCCAGCGCGACGCGGGCGCGCGCCTGAAGGCGCTGCGCGAATCCGAGCACCCGCAGGCGCGCTTCGTGTGGGCGCTGCTGCGCGACACCTTCCATTACAGCGCGGTGCACCTGGCCCAGATCGCCAATAGCGCGCGCGACGTGGACCTGGCCATGCGCTGGGGCTTCGGCCACGAGCAAGGGCCATTCGAGCTCTGGCAGGCCGCGGGCTGGCGCCAGGTGGCCGGCTGGATCGCCGACGACATCCGTGCCGGCGAGGCGCTGTCCTCGCAGCCGCTGCCCGAATGGGTCACCAAGGGGCCGGTGCCCGAGGCGGGCGGGGTGCATACCACCAAGGGTTCCTGGAACCCCCGGCTGGGCCGCTTCGAGCCGCGCTCGGCGCTGCCGGTCTATGCCCGGCAGATCTCGCCGCTGCGGCTGTTCGGCGAACTGGGCCGCTCGGCCACGCGGGTCTCGGCCGCGGGCGGGCGGGTGCTGCACGAGGACGAGGCGCTGCGGCTGTGGACCCTGCCCGCGCCGCACCCGGCCGACGTGCTGGTGGCCTCGTTCAAGACCAAGATGCACACCATCAGCCCGCAGGTCACGCGCGGCCTGCTGCAGGCCATCGAACAGGCCGAGGCGGGCTTTCGCGGCCTGGTCATCTGGCAGGACGGCCAGCCCTTTTCGGCCGGGGCCGATCTCAAGGCCATGCTGCCGGCCTTCCAGGAGGGCGGCCCGCAGGCGCTGGAGCCCGAAGAGCGCCGCATGCAGGAGCTGGCCCTGCGCCTGCGCTATGCGCAGGTGCCTACCGTGGCCGCGCTCAGCGGCCTGACGCTGGGCGGCGGCTGCGAGCTGGCGGTGCACTGCGCCAGCCGCGTGGCCCATCTGGAAACCTATATCGGGCTGGTCGAGGTGGGCGTGGGCCTGGTCCCCGGCGCGGGCGGGCTGGCGTATTGCGCGCGCCGCGCCGCCGAGCAGCAGGCGCTGGCCGCGCCCGGTGCGCCGCTGCTGCACTTCCTGCAGAAATTCGCCCAGGCCGTGGCCGGCGCCAAGGTGGCCGGCTCGGCGCGCGAAGGCATCGCGCTGGGCTATCTGCGCGAGTCCGATCCCATCGTGATGAACGAGCATGAGCTGCTCTACGTGGCGGTGCGCCAGGCCCACATGCTGGCCGAGGCGGGCTGGCGCGCCCCGGTGCCCGAGCGCTTCCCGGTGGCCGGGCGCGACGGCATCGCCACGCTGACCGCGCAGCTGGTCAACCTGCGCGAAGGCGGCTATATCTCCGAGCACGATTTCCTGCTGGGCCGCACCGTGGCCGAGGTGCTGTGCGGCGGCGAGGTCGATCCGGGCACGCTGGTGGACGAGCACTGGCTGCTGGCGCTGGAGCGCCGCGCCTTCCTGTCGCTGCTGGCGCACCCCAAGTCGCAGGCGCGCATCGAAGGCATGATGAAGACCGGCAAGCCGGTGCGCAACTGAAAGGAGCATCCATGACCCGCAACGTGCAAGACGCCTACATCGTCGCGGCCACGCGCACCCCCATCGGCCGCGCCCCGCGCGGCAGCCTGCGCCACTACCGGCCCGACGACCTGCTGGCCATGACGCTGCGCGCGCTGATGGCGCAGGCGCCCTCGCTGGATCCGGCCGCCGTCGAGGACGTGATCGCCGGCTGCGCCATGCCCGAGGGCTCGCAGGGCCTGAACGTGGCGCGCATCGCGGCGCTGCTGGCCGGCCTGCCGGCCAGCACGGGCGGCGCGACCGTCAACCGCTTTTGCGCCTCGGGCCTGACCGCGGTGGCCATGGCCGCCGACCGTATCCGCGTGGGCGAGGCCGACGTGCTGATCGCCGCCGGCGTCGAATCCATGAGCCAGAACCCGCCGCTGGGCGCCAACCCCTCGTTCAGCCCGGACATCTTCGCGCGCGACGAGAACCTGGGCATCGCCTTCGGCATGGGCCTGACCGCCGAACGGGTAGCCGCGCAATGGCAGGTCTCGCGCGAGGACCAGGACGCCTTCGCGCTCGAATCGCATCGCCGGGCGCTGGCCGCGCAGGCCGCCGGAGAATTCGCCGACGAGATCACGCCGGTCAACGTGATCAACCGCAGCCCCGATCCCGCCACGGGCGAGATCAAGACGCGCAGCGCCCAGCTGCTGGCCGACGAAGGCCCGCGCGCCGACACCAGCGCCCAGGCGCTGGCCCGCTTGCGCCCGGTGTTCGCCGCGCGCGGCAGCGTCACCGCCGGCAACAGCTCGCAGACCTCCGATGGCGCGGGCGCGCTGCTGGTGGTGTCCGAACGGGCGCTCAAGACCCACAAGCTGACGCCGCTGGCGCGCTTCGTGACCTTCGCCGTGCGGGGCGTGCCGCCCGAGATCATGGGCATCGGCCCCAAGGAGGCCGTGCCGGCCGCCCTGAAGCAGGCCGGCCTGAAGCTGGGGCAGATGGGCTGGATCGAGCTGAACGAGGCCTTCGCCGCCCAGTCGCTGGCGGTGATCCGCGACCTGGGGCTGGATCCGGCCGTGGTCAATCCGCTGGGCGGGGCGATCGCGCTGGGCCATCCGCTGGGGGCCACGGGCGCCATCCGCTCGGCGACCGCCATCCACGCGATGCGCCGGCGCAAGCTCGACTACGCCATGGTGACCATGTGCGTGGGCACCGGCATGGGCGCGGCCGGGATCTTCCAGCGGGTCTAGCGGCGCCGGCCCCGCGGGCCGTGGGCATGCGGGCGGCCAGCCGGCGTCAACAGGCCCTAGGCCATCACGTTGCGCATCTTGATCCGCGAACAGATCACCATGCAAAGCACGCCCAGCGCGGCACAGAACGCCAGGCCCACGCGGATGCCCGTGAGCACCGACAGGTGCGAGATGGCGATGCCCACCGCCGCCGTGCCGGCCGCGCTGCCCACGGCCCGGGTGGTCTGCACCAGGGCCGAGGCCACGCCCACGTCGGCGCGGTCGGCCAGCATCTGCATGAACAGCGTCAGGTTGGGCAGCAGAAAGCCCAGGCCCACGCCGTTGACCAGGAACACCGCCAGGATCCACCAGGGCGCGCTGCCCGTCTCCAGCGTGAGCACGGCCGCCGAGCCGGCGGCCAGCAGCGCCGCGCCGAAGACCATCAGGCGCTGGGGCTCGTTCTGGCGCGGGAACAGCCGGCCGTTGATGATGCTGCCCACCGGGATGCCCGCCACCAGCGGCGTCATCAGCAGGCCGGCCTGGCTGGGCGAGAAGCGCAGTTCGTGCTGCAGCAGCAGCGGGCCGTAGAAGATCAGGATGAACATGATGGCGCCGGTGGCGACCGCCGCCACGTTCAGCAGCTGCGATTGCCGGCTGGCCAGGATGCGCAGCGGAAAGATCGGCGCGGCCACCCGGCGCTCGAGCGGGATCAGCAGCGCCCAGGCGCCCAGGCCCACCAGGGCCAGGCCCAGGCCCCACCACGGACGGGCATGCTCGCCGGGCGCGAAAGCCAGCTCCAGCGCGGCCAGCGGCGCGGCCACGCCGGCCACCAGCAGGAAGGCGCCGCGCCAGTCGATGCGCCGTTCGCCGCGATGCAGCGAGCACATGTTGGGAAAATGGCGCGCCAGCAGGTACAAGGCCGCCAGCGCCGCCACCGGCGTGATGAAGAAGGCGGCCCGCCAGCCCAGCGCCTGCGTGATCGCCCCGCCCAGCACGGGCCCCACCCCGCTGGAGACGGCGAAGGTGGCCGAGACCATGGCCATCCAGCGCACCCGGTCGTGCGGCAATGGGAAGAGATCGGCCGGGGCGGCGAAGGCGGTGGCGATCATCATGCCCCCGCCCACGCCCTGCAGCACGCGAAAGGCGATCAGCTGCGGCATGTTCTGCGCCAGCCCGCACAGCACCGAGCCCAGCGCCACGATGGCGACCGAGGCCAGCATCAGCCGCTTGCGCCCGTAAAGATCGCCCAGCCGTCCGAACACCATGATGGACGCGGCCGTGGCCAGCAGGTAGCCGGTGCCCACCCAGGCATAAAGCGACATGCCGTCCAGCGCCTGGGCCACGCGCGGCATGGTGGTGCTGACGATGGTGGAATCGAAGGCGACCAGCACCACGGTGGCGCAGACGCCAAGCATGGCCAGGAGAAGTTCGCGGTGGGATCGTTCGGCGGGGGAGCTACTGGGGGAGTCTTCGGCAGGCGGCGCGTTCATGCCGCAAGAATAGCACCGCGCCCCCGGGCGCTTGTATCAGATTTCTTACAGCCGGCGCGGGTCCTATTTCATGAAATGGTAGGTCACCAATATGCCGACCACCCCGAGCACGGCGGCCCACGACCAGTTCGAGGCCAGCAGCCCGCGCTCCTCGCGCTGGGCCGGCGGCTCGGCCTTGGGCAGGCGGCAGGCGTGGTCCGTGAAGGCGGCGAAGAAGGCCTCGATGATGTGTTCGGCCGCGCCGCGCACCGCCTTTTCGCCCAGCTCCTGCAGCTTGCCGCCCACTTGCGCGGCCACCGTGTAGGACACCCGCGTGCCCTTGTCCTTGGGGCTGAGGTTGACCTGCGCGGTGCCGATCACCAGGCCGGCCGCCTGGCCCTTGCCCTCGAAGGCCAGCGTACAGCCGTTGGGCGCGTCCACGTCGGCGATCAGCAGCTCGCCCTGGTAGCTGGCCGCGATGCCGGCCACCCGGGTTTGCACCGTGACCAGGAACTCGGCATCGGAGACCCGCTCGACCTGGGTGCAGCCGGGCAGGCACTTCTGGATCACCGCCGGGTCGTTCAGGGCCTGCCAGGTCTGGTGCTGCGTGGCGGGAACCCATTGAGCATCTGAAAGGCGCATGGCTGTCTCCTGCTCTGTCGTTGTGGTTCTTTTGCGTCTATTTTGGACCTGCGGCGCCGGCTTGGCTAGCGGCGCGGGCAAGCCTGTGCAACCAGGCATTACCGGGCGGCGGGGCCGGGCGCGGCCTAGGGGATGTGTTGTACATTCCCGGAAATCTTTCCTCCGGCCCCATGGGTCCGGGCCTGGCGGCCCGTTGCGCGTTTACCGAACATGTCCCTGCAGATCCTCATCGTCCGCACGTCCTCGCTGGGCGACCTGGTTCACATGCTGCCCGCCATCTCGGACATCGCCCGGCACGTCGAAGGCGCCCGGATAGACTGGCTGGCCGAAGAGTCCTTTGCCGAAATACCGGGCTGGCATCCGGCCGTGCGCGAAGTCATCCCGGTGGCCCACCGGCGCTGGCGGCGCGCCTGGTGGTCCGGCCCGGTGCGGGCCGAGCGGGCGGCGCTGCGGGCGCGCCTGAAGGCCGTGCGCTACGACATCGTGCTGGACATGCAGGCGCTGCTCAAGTCGGCGTGGCTGGTGCGGCAGGCGCGCGGCGTCAAGCACGGGCTGGACTGGAAATCGGCGCGCGAGCCGCTGGCCTCGTTATTCTACGACGTCAAGCACAAGGTCGAGTTCTGGCAGCCGGCCGTCACGCGCCAGCGCCAGCTGGCCGCATCGGTGTTCGGCTACCGCCCCGCGGGCGCGCCGGATTTCGGCCTGCAGGCCTTCGCCCGCGGCGCGGGCGCCGAGACGGGGCCCTATGCGGTCATCATGCCTTCGGCCAGCCGCGACGACAAGCTCTGGCCCGAGGACGACTGGCGCGCGGTGTTCGACCAGCTGCAGGCGGCCGGGCTGCAGCTGCGGCTGCTGGCGGGCAACCCGGCCGAGACCGAGCGCGCCCGCGCCCTGCTGGGCGGGCGCGCCGACGCGGTGGTGCTGCCGCGCATGGACCTGACCGGCATCGCCCGCGAGCTGGCCGGCGCGCGCGTGATGGTGGGGCTGGACAGCGGGCTGACCCACCTGTCGGCCGGGCTGGGCCGGCCGACCGTGGGCATCTACAAGGCGTCCACGCCTGTGCGCACGCCCTTGGTCGGCAGCGCCTATACCGCCAGCCTGGGCGACCGGGGCGCGCCGCCCTCGCGCGATGCGGTGCAGCGCGCGGTCGAGCAGGCGCTGGGCTACCGGCCCGGCGGCTAGGAGCACCGCGCCATGCCCTCGCGCGCCGTCTATACCCTGGCCCTGCGCGCGCTGGCGCCCGCGCTCTGGCTGTGGATGGCGCGCCGGGCCCGGAGCGCCGGCGGGCAGTGGCAGATACTGGGGCGCGAGCGGTTCGGCCGCCATGACCGGCCGCCCTTCGCGGCGCGGCCGGTGTGGGTGCATGCCGTCAGCCTGGGCGAGACGCGCGCCGCCCAGCCCTTGCTGCATGCCTTGCTGGCGCGCGGGTTGCCCGTGCTGCTGACCCACGTCACCGCCACGGGCCGCGCCGAAGGGCAGCGCCTGTTCGCGGCGGCCATCGCGCAGGGGCAGCTGGCGCAAGCCTGGCTGCCCTACGACTTTCCCGAGGCGGCCGACCGTTTTTTGGCGCACTTCCAGCCGCGCTGCGGAGTGCTGGTCGAACGCGAGCTTTGGCCCAACCTGCTGGCGGCGGCGCGCCGGCGCGGCGTGCCGATGACGCTGGCCAGCGCGCGCTTTTCCGAATCCTCGCTGGCGCAGGCGCGCTGGCTGGGCGCGGCGCTGCGCGAAGCGCTGGGCGGGCTGCAGGCCGTGCTGGCGCAAACCGGGGCGGACGCCCGGCGCCTGGCGCTGGCCGGCGCCCGCGACCCGCAGGTCGTGGGCAACCTGAAGTTCGATGTCCAGTTGCCCGCCGCGCAGTTGCAGGCCGGCCGCGCCTGGCGCGCCGCCCTGGACCGTCCGGTGCTGGCCGTGGCCAACACCCGCGAAGGCGAGGAGGCGCCGCTGGCGCAGGCGCTGGCCCGCTGGCTGCAGGCCGCCGGCCAGGCGCGGCCCTTGTGCCTGTTCGTTCCCCGCCATCCGCAGCGCTTCGAGCAGGCTGCCCAGGCGCTGGCCCAGGCGGGGCTGGCGGTGGTCCGGCGCAGCGCGGGCCAGTTGCCCGGCCCGCAGGCGCAGGTGCTGCTGGGCGATACGCTGGGCGAGATGCCGTTCTTCTATGCCGCCGCGGACGTGGCCATCGTGGCCGGCAGCTTCGCGCCGCTGGGCGGGCACAACCTGATCGAGGCCTGCGCGGCGGGCCTGCCCGTGATCGTGGGCCCGCACACCCACAACTTCAAGCAGGCCGTCGAGGACGCGGTGGCCGCGGGCGCGGCGTTGCGGGCGGACGATGCGGCCCAGGCGGTCAGCCAGGCCGCATCCCTGCTGGAGGATGCGGCGCGGCGCGCCCGCATGGGCGAAGCCGCCCGCGCCTGGACGGCGCAGCACGCCGGGGCCACCGGCCGGATCCTGGCGGCCTTGCCCGGCTTGCAGGACTGAGGTCGGGGGGCGCTTGCCGCCCGCCGTCAGCGCGGCGCCTGCGGCAGCCGGACGGCCTCGGCGTTGAACTGGCGCGCCAGCTGCGCCGGATCGCGGCCCGTCTCGGCCGGCGGGATGCCCAGCCAGCCGCGGCCGATGGCGAACACCGCCGCGTTGGCAAGCATCACGAGAACGAAGAGGACGCGCATGCGGGGCTCGCTGGGGCTGGGGGGAGAAACGGGTTACGGACGCGGGCCGCCGGTTGGCGGGCAGTCCTTCGGCGGACATGATGCACCGGCCAGGCGCGCCAGTCCATCGAGCACCGGGTGCGCGACGTATTGGATGGCCGGCGGCGGCAGGCCGCGGGCGGCGGCGGCGGCGTGCAGCATGGCCTGCGTCTCGGCCTGGACCTCGGGCCAGCCGCCGCCCGAGACGTATAGCGCGGGCGGCCGCCCGTAGCGCGCCAGGGCCTGCAGCCATTGGCGCAGCACCGCGCCGGCCTGCGCGGCGGCCACGCCGGTGACGATGGCGGCGTGGGTGTCGCCGGGGTAGTCCTGCACGCTGCCGGCCGCGTGCGGCAGCTCCGCCGTGCCGTGCGCCAGCGAGGCGCGCATCAGGGCCGGCCCGGGCAGGATCAGCCCGCCGGCGTAGCAGTCGTCCGGTCCGGTGGTATCCAGGGTGGTGGCAGTGCCGAAGGTGGCCAGCATCATGGGCGGGCGCGGCGCGGCCAGCGCGCTCCAGACGCCCAGCACGGCCATCCAGCGGTCCGCCCCCAGCTGCGCGGGATCGGCATAGCCGTTGCGCAGGCCCAGCATGTCGCGCGCCGGCCGCACCCATTGCACGCCGTAGCCGGCTTGCGCCAGCATGGCTTGCAGGCGCTCGGCCATGCGCGGGCCGGCCACGTTCACGCCCAGCGCGGCGCCGCCCGTGCCCGGCAGTTCGGCCAGGCGCGCCGGCAGGGTGTGCAGCTCGGCATGGGCCAGGGCGATGACCTGGCCCTCGGGCGCCGGCCCCGCGCGGGTCCAGCCCAGCTTGATGCGGCTGTTGCCGGCGTCCAGCAGCAGCTTCATGCCGGCCTGACCGAGACTTCGCCGACCAGCACCGGCTCGATGCCGGTGTCGGTGGCGACCTGCAGGCGGCCCTGCGCGTCGGTGCCGCAGGCCAGGCCGGCCAGCAGCGTGCGGCCGCCTTCGATGACGCGCACCGGCGCATCGCGCAGCACGTCGACCTGCGCGTGGCGCGCCACGAAGGGCGCGTAGCCGCTTTGCACGTACAGGGACACCGCCTGCCCGCAAGCCTGCGCCACGGCCTGCACCAGCGCGGCCGGATCGCCCTGCGGGCACACCTGCGACCAGTCGGCCACCTCGCGGCCCAGCGCCTGGCTCAAGGCGGCGGCATTGCGCAGGTTGATGCCCGCGCCGACCACCACCACCGGCAGGCCGCTGCCGGCATGCCGGATGCTTTCGACCAGCACGCCGACTAGCTTGGCCTGGCCGAACTGGATGTCGTTGGGCCATTTCATGCCCAGCTGCGCCGCGGCAGGCCCGGCCTGCCCGCGCAGCGCCTCGCAGATCGCCACGCCGCAGGCCGGCGACAGGGCGGGCAGCCGCTCTAGCGGCACCGGGGCCGCGAAGGCGCAGGAGAACATCAGCGCATCGCCGCGCCGGTTGTCCCAGCGCCGGCCGGCGCGCCCGCGGCCGCTTTCCTGCAGCCAGGCGCCTTGCAGCCAGGGCAGCGGCGCAGGGTCGCCGGCGCGCGCCAGCGCGATCAGGTCGGCGTTGGTCGAGCCGGTGGCCTCGGCCCAGGCCAGGCGGCCGAAGCCGGGCAGCCGGGCCCGCAGCGATGCGGCGAAGTCGTCGGCGCCGGGCAGCACCGGGGCCGGAGGCAAGGTATTCATGGGCGCGATTTTACGGCGAGCGCCGCCGCCGGCTTTGCTACAGTGCAGGCTGCAAGCAAAACAGCAGGAAGCAAGCCATGGCAGCAAGAACCGAAACCGAGGTCTTCGACGGCAAGGCCGGTCCCATCGACTGCGCGCTGGACTGGCCCGACAGCCCGCGCGGCTGGGCCCTGGTGCTGCATCCGCATCCCCTGCAGGGCGGTGCGCGCGACAACAAGGTGGTCACCACCATTGCGCGCGCCTGCGTGCAGCAGGGCCTGGTGGCGGTGCGGCCGGATTTTCGCGGCGTGGGCAAATCCGCCGGCCAGTTCGATCGCGCCGTGGGCGAGACCGAGGACATGCTGGCGCTGGTGGAGCAGTTCGCGCAGCGGTATCCCGAGCAGGCCGGCGGGCCCTGGGTGCTGGGCGGCTTTTCCTTCGGCAGCGCGGTGGCCGCGGCGGTCTACGGCACCCTGGCCCAGGGGCAGGCGCGCCTGCCCGGGGCGGTGATACTGGCCGGCACGGCGGTCAAACGTTTTGCCGACGGGCGCGGCCAGGTGCCCGAGGACGCCCTGCTGGTGCATGGCGAACAGGACGATGTGGTGCCGCTGGCCGAGGTGCTGGACTGGGCGCGGCCCCAGAGCCTGCCCATCTGCGTGGTGCCCGGGGCGGGCCACTTCTTCCATGGCAAGCTGCTGGTGCTGCGCCAGCTGGTGCAGGCGCGCCTGCTGGCCTTGAAGGCGGGCTAGGCCGCCTGGTCCAGCGGCTTTTGCGGCGGGTGGCTGCGCACGAAGTCCTCGAACTCGCCCACCGGCAGCGGCCGGGCCAGCAGGAAACCCTGCACCTGGTCGCAGTGCAGGCTGCGCAGCTTTTCCATCTGCGTGGCGGTCTCCACGCCCTCGGCCACCACTTCCATCTTGAGCGAATGGGCCAGGGCCACGATGGCCGAGACGATGGCCTCGCCTTCCTCGCCGTGGGCATCCAGGCCGTTGGTGAAGAAGCGGTCGATCTTGAGCTGCTGCACGCGGAACTGCTGCAGGTAGGCCAGGCTGGAATAGCCGGTGCCGAAATCGTCGATGGCCACCTCGAAGCCGCAGCGGTGAAAGGCGTGGATCACCTCGGCCGTGCGCCGGGCGTTGTCCATCGCCACGCTTTCGGTGATCTCGAAGATGATGCGCTGCGGCGTCACGCCCGCCTCGCAGGCGATGGCGTGCATGCCTTCGACGATGCCCGGATAGGACAGTTGCTTGGGCGAGAGATTGACGGCGATCACCAGGGGCGGCAAGCCTTGCTCGTCCCAGCGGCGCAGCTGCTGGCAGACCTGGCGCACCACCCAGTAGCCGATCTCGATGATCTGGCCCGAGCGTTCGGCGATGGGAATGAACTCGCCCGGCGGCACGATGCCCAGGGTGGGATGCTGCCAGCGCAGCAGCGCCTCGGCGCCGGTCAGCCGCTGCGAGGCGCCTTCGAACTTGGGCTGGAAATGCAGCGTCAGGGTGTCGCGCGTCAGGGCTTCCTGCAAGCCCTGCTGCAATAGCAGCATGCGCAGCGCGTGTTCGCCCATGCTGGCCTCGTAATGGCGGTAGGTATTGCGGCCCTGCTGCTTGGCCGAATACATGGCGATGTCGGCGTGCTTGATCAGGTCGCCCACGTCCTGCGCGTCGTCCGGATACATCGAGATGCCGATCGAGGGCGTGACGCGCAGCGCCGTGCCGCCGGCCTGCAGGTCGGCGCGCATGGCCCACAGGATCCCGTCGGCGATCTGCCCGGCCAGTTCCCGGCTGGTGTCCTCCAGCACGACGACGAATTCGTCGCCGCCCAGCCGGGCCACCATGTCGTGCGGGCGCACGTGCCGCCGCAGCCGGCCCGCGAAAGCCTTGAGCATGCCGTCGCCGATGGTGTGGCCCAGCGAGTCGTTGATGGTCTTGAACCCGTCCAGGTCCATGAACAGCACCGCGAAAGGCCGCTGGCCGGGCTGCGCGTGCTGCAGGCAATGCTCCAGGTGCTTGAGCAGGGTCGAGCGGTTGGGCAGCTCGGTCAGCGGGTCGACCGTCTCGAGCTGCCGCAGCGCGCGCGATACGCGGCTGAGCGAGCCGGTCAGCTCGCGCGTGGAGGTGTCGTGGCGGTGCTCGATCAGCGCCAGCACCAGGGTGATGGTCAGCAGCATGGCGGTGATCGCGGCCGCGGCCAGGCCCAGGCCCGTGCCGCTGAGCTCGCTGGCGGCCAGGCATACCGAGCCGGCCGCGAAGCGGGCCGCGCCCATGCCGGTGTAGTGCATGCCGGTGATGGCCGCGGCCATCACCAGCGCGGCGGCCAGGCGCTTGGCCAGCAGCATGCGGCTGGACGCGCGCAGCTGGTGGGCGATCCAGAGCGCGGCGCTGGAGGCGGCCACGGCGATCAGCACCGATAGCGCGAGCAGCGCCGCGTCGTACTGGATGGCCGGGTACATGCGCATCGCCGCCATGCCCAGGTAGTGCATGGACACGATGCCCGCGCCCATGACCGCCCCGCTGAGCGCCAGCCGCCGCCGGCCCAGTTCGGGCTGGCTGGAGACGTGCAGGGCCAGGCACGAGGCCAGGATGGCGATCAGCAGCGAAACCGCCGTCATGCCCAGGTCGTAGCCGACCTCGATGGGCAGGGACAGGGCGATCATGCCGACGAAGTGCATGCACCAGATGCCGGTGCCCAGCGACACGGCGCCGCCGATGAGCCAGTAGTAGCGGCGCGGATTGCCCTGCAGCAGCGCGATGCGGCTGACCAGGCCAAGCGCCGTATAGGATGCCAGCGCCGCGATCAGCAGCGACATCAGGACGATCCGGAAATCGTAGGTTCCGTACATAAGGATCGCGCGGCGCGAATGGTGCAAGGGCCCGCGCCCAGGCGCGGACAGGGCGCTAATCATAGCCCACGCCCTTGACGCCGTCTTGGCGGCGCGCAAGGCGCAACACCGGCGCGCGCGGGCGCCGGCGGGGCTGCGGAACCGATGCCGGTCGCGGCGGTCCGACTGCCTGCCTATAATTGGACGCCTCCGGGACCGCGGCGCGCGGTCCCCTCACACCTGCGATGCTCATGACGAAATTCCCCGCTTTCGACCGTTACTCCCTGACCGCCCGCGCGGCGCTGGCCGGCCTGGCGCTGGCCCTGGCGCCTGCCTTGGCCCCGGCCCAGAACCCCAATCCCCAGGTGGCGCAAACCGGCAAGCCGGCAGAGGTGCCGGTCGTGCCGGTCTCGGAAGTCTCGCCCATCCCCGCCCCGACCATCGCCGCGCGGGCCTGGATCGCGGTGGACGTCAACAGCGGCCAGGTGCTGGCCGCTTCCAATCCCGAGCAGCAGGTCGAGCCCGCCTCGCTGACCAAGATCATGACGGCCTATCTGGCCTTTACCGCGGTCGACGAGAACCGCCTGTCGCTGGACCAGCAGGTCAACGTGTCCGAGACTGCCTGGAAGACCGGCGGCTCGCGCATGTTCATCGAGCCGCGCAAGCCGGTCACGGTCGGCGAGCTGCTGCAAGGCGTGATCGTGCAGTCCGGCAACGACGCCTCGGTGGCGCTGGCCGAGGCGGTGGCCGGCAGCGAAGCGGCCTTCGCCACGCTGATGAACCAGGAGGCCGAGCGCCTGGGCATGACCCGCACCCACTTCATGAACGCCACCGGCCTGCCCGACCCGCAGCACGTAACGTCGGTGCGCGACCTGGCCACGCTGGCCACCCACCTGATCGTCAACCATCCGCAGCATTTCCACTACTACAAGCAGCGCGAGTTCACCTACAACAACATCACCCAGGCCAACCGCAACCGCCTGCTGTGGGCCGATCCTTCGGTCGACGGCATGAAGACCGGCCACACCGAGTCGGCCGGCTACTGCCTGGTGGCCACTGCCCTGCGAGGCGAGCGCCGCGTGCTGACCGTGGTGGTGGGCACCGACAGCGAAGCCACCCGCGCCGAGGAAAGCCTCAAGCTGCTGAACTGGAGCTTCCAGAACTTCGACACCGTCAAGCTGTTCGACAAGGACCAGCCCGCGGTCGAGGCCCGCGTCTGGGAAGGCAAGGCCCAGACCGTCAAGCTCGGCCCGCCCGAGCCCGTGTGGATCACGGTGCCGCGCGGCAAGGCCGGCGAGATCAAGCCGGTGGCCCAGCGTCCCGATCCGCTGGTCGCGCCGCTCGAGCAAGGGCAGGCCATCGGCACGGTGGCGCTGACCCTGGACGGCAAGAACCTGCGCGTCGAGCCGCTGGTGGTGCAGCAAGGCGTCGAGCGCGCCGGCTTCTTCGGCCGCATGACCGACATGGTCAAGCGCTGGTTCGAAT
The DNA here is from genome assembly GCF_037026685.1 of Orrella sp. JC864. Classification (NCBI taxonomy): domain Bacteria; kingdom Pseudomonadati; phylum Pseudomonadota; class Betaproteobacteria; order Burkholderiales; family Alcaligenaceae; genus Orrella; species Orrella sp. JC864. Next base: position 29,465 of record NZ_JBANET010000005.1, read on the forward strand.
AAGGGCGCGCCCGCCATGTCCATACCCGGCGTCGCGCCCGGCACGCCGGCCTTCCTGAACGGCGAGTTCCTGCCGATCGAGCAGGCCAGGGTCTCGGTGCTGGACCGCGGCTTTCTCTTCGGCGACGGCGTCTACGAGGTCGTGCCCGTGTATGGCGGGCGGCCGTTGCGCATGGCCGAGCACCTGGCGCGCCTGGCGCGCAGCCTGGCGGCGGTGCGCATCGCCTCGCCGCGCGACGAGCAGGGCTGGCGCGCGCTGGTGGCCGAACTGGCGCGGCGCAGCCCTGTTCCCGATTGCCTGGTCTACCTGCAGGTCACGCGCGGCGTGGCCCGGCGCGACCATGCCTTTCCCGTGGATCCGGCCGTCACCCCCACGGTGTTCGGCATGGCCAGCCCGTTTTCCCCGCCGGACGCGGCCCTGCGCAGCCGCGGCCTGCATGCCCTCGGCATCGAGGACGAGCGCTGGCTCAACTGCCACATCAAGGCCACTTCGCTGCTGGGCAACGTGCTGGCCCGGCAGCGCGCCGTCGATGCCGGCGTGGACGAGGTGCTGCAGTTTCGCGATGGCCTGCTGACCGAAGGGGCGGCCAGCAACATCTGGGTGGTGCGCAAGGGCATCCTGATGGCGCCGCCCGTGGGCCGGCTGCTGCTCGAAGGCATCCGCTACGGCCTGACCGCCGAGCTGGCGCAAGAGGCCGGCGTGCCCTTCGAGGCCCGTCCGCTGTCGCTGGCCGAGGTGCGCGGCGCCGACGAAGTGCTGGTCACCTCGGCCTCGCGCGAGATCCTGCCCATCGTGCGCCTGGACGGCGAGCCGGTGGGCGCGGGCGTGCCCGGGCCGGTGTATGCGCGCCTGCGCGCCGGCTACGATGCCCGGATCGCCGCCTTGCGCGCGCAGCCGGCAGTATGATTGACGGAGCTGGCGCCCGCATCGGACGCCGGCCCATCCGCCATGCCCACGCTGCCATGAACATACCGCCCGAACAGTCGCTCATCGAGTATCCGTCCGATTTCCCCATCAAGGTCATGGGGCGCCAGGACCCGACGCTGGCGCAGGTGCTGACCGAAGTGGTGCTGCAATTCGATCCCCAGTTCGATCCGGCCACCGTCGAGATGCGGCCCAGCCGGGGCGGCAACTACATCGGCCTGACCTTTACCGTGCGGGCCACCTCGCGCGAACAGCTGGACAACCTGTACCGCGCGCTGCATGGCCATCCCATGGTGGCCGTCGTGCTCTGATGCCGCCGCTGCGCACGCATTGGCTGGCGCGCCCGGCCGATTACGCGCGTACCTGGCGGGCCATGCGCGATTTCACCGAGGCGCGCGATGCGGCCACGCCCGACCAGCTGTGGCTGGCTGAGCACCCGCCGGTCTACACCCTGGGCCAGGCCGGCCTGCCCGAGCACGTGCTGGCCGCCGGCGACATCCCGGTGGTGCGCACCGACCGGGGCGGCCAGGTCACCTACCACGGGCCGGGCCAGCTGCTTCTGTACCCTTTGGTGGACCTGCGCCGCGCCGGCCTGCTGGTCAAGGGCTACGTGCACGGCCTGGAGCAGGCCGTGATCGACATGCTGGCCGGCCTGGGCATCGCCGCCTGCCGCAGGCCCGGCGCGCCGGGCGTCTACGTGCGCGCGCCCGACGGCGGGCTGGACAAGATCGCGGCGCTGGGCATCAAGATCCGGCAGGGCCGCGCCTACCACGGCCTGGCCCTGAACGTGGCGATGGACCTGGCGCCGTTCGGCGGCATCAATCCCTGCGGCTATGCCGGGTTGCGCGCCACCGACATGGCCGCGCACGGCGCGCCGCTCACGCTGGAGGCGGCCGCCGAGCAGCTGGTGCCGCACGTGCTGCGCGCCTGCGCGCCGCGCATGGCCTGCGCCTGAAACGCTGGCCGCTTCCGCGCGGCCGGACGCCAGGCGGTACACTGGCGTTTTGTCCCGGCCGCCGGCCCGTTGCCGCGGCCGCCGTCGACAAGGTGCCTTTCATGTCCGTCCCCCCGACCCCCGCCGAGCGTGCCGCCGAGACCGCCGCGCCGGCCTACGACGCCACGCAAAAGCAGAAGGCGCAGGCCAAGACCGCCCGCATCCCCATCAAGGTCGTGCCCGTCGAGCGCCTGAAAAAGCCCGAGTGGATCCGCGTGCGCGCCGCCGCGCCCGGCTCGCGCTTCTACGACATCAAGCGCATCCTGCGCGAGCACAATCTGCACACCGTCTGCGAAGAAGCCTCGTGCCCCAACATCGGCGAGTGCTTCGGCAAGGGCACGGCCACCTTCATGATCATGGGCGACAAGTGCACGCGCCGCTGTCCCTTCTGCGACGTGGGCCACGGCCGGCCCGATCCGCTCGATGCCAATGAGCCGCTGAACCTGGCGCGCACCATCGCCGCGCTCAAGCTGTCCTACGTGGTCATCACCTCGGTGGACCGCGACGACCTGCGCGACGGCGGCGCCGGCCACTTCGTCGACTGCATCCGCCATGTGCGCGAACTGTCGCCCGCCACCCGCATCGAGGTGCTGGTGCCCGATTTCCGCGGCCGCCTGGACCGCGCCCTGCACATCCTGGACGCCTGCCCGCCGGACGTGATGAACCACAACCTGGAAACCGTGCCGCGCCTGTACAAGCAGGCGCGCCCGGGTTCGGACTACCAGCATTCGCTGCGCCTGCTGTCCGAGTTCAAGGCCCTGCATCCGGACGTGCCCACCAAGTCGGGCCTGATGCTGGGCCTGGGCGAGACCGACGAGGAAATCCTGCAGGTCATGCGCGACATGCGCGCGCACAACGTCGACATGCTGACCATCGGCCAGTACCTGCAGCCTTCCGAGCACCACCTGCCGGTGCTGCGCTACGTCCATCCGGACACCTTCGCGATGTTCGAGCGCGAGGCCTACGCCATGGGCTTTACCCACGCGGCCGTGGGCGCGATGGTGCGTTCGTCCTATCACGCGGATGAGCAGGCGCACGCTGCCGGCGTGCAGTAATACGAAAGACCAGTCTTATCGGAGTCAAGCAGGCATGGATCTGGGTATCGCAGGAAAGACCGCCCTGGTGGGCGGCGCAAGCAAGGGATTGGGCTACGGCTGCGCGCTGGCGCTGGTGCGCGAGGGCGTGAACGTGGTCATCGTCGCGCGCGGGCACGACGCGCTCGAGGCGGCGCGACAGCGCCTGCTGGCCGAGCGCACGCGGCCCGACAGCTTCGTGAAGGCCGTGGCCGTGGATATCACCACGCCGCAGGGCCGCGAAGCCGTCTTTGCCGAGCAGGCCGACTTCGACATCGTGGTGACCAACGCTGGCGGTCCGCCGCCGGGCGATTTCCGCGACTGGGACCGCGAGGCCTGGGTCCGCGCGGTCGAGGCCAACATGCTCACGCCCATCGAACTGATCCGCGCCACGGTGGACAAGATGGCCGAGCGCGGCTTCGGGCGCATCGTCAACATTACCTCCAGCGCCGTGAAGGCGCCCATCGACGTGCTGGGACTGTCCAACGGCGCGCGCAGCGGCCTGACCGGTTTCGTGGCCGGGGTGGCGCGCAGCGGCATCGCCGCGCGCGGGGTGACCATCAACAACCTGCTGCCCGGCGCATTCGAAACCGATAGGCTGACGTCCACCTTCTCGGCCGTGGCGGCCAAGACGGGCAAGGACATCGAGGCCCTGCGCAAGGAGCGGCTGGCCGGCATCCCTGCCCGTCGCTTCGGCAACGCAGAGGAATTCGGCGCAATCTGCGCCTTTCTGTGCAGCGTGCATGCCGGCTACATGACCGGCCAGAACGTGCTGGCCGACGGCGGCACCTACCCCGGCACCTTCTGACGTCCGGGCAGGGCGCGCGCACCGGCCACGGCGTATCGCAACGCCTGCTGGCCGGCCTGGGCGCGCCCGTTCGTTTAGCTCCCTCCCATTTGCGGTCAGGCCCGCCCGCGTGCCGGCGGCTGGTCTGCGCGCGCCATGCTTCCCCGCACCCGTACACGGGTGGATTGCTGCGCCGCAGCTCAGGGAAAACGCCTAGAAAACCGGGGTCCAGGGCTCGGTAAAATCTGTCCATAAAATAAACATATAATCCACATTATGGACAATTTCGATGCCTGTTGAGACTGCGGAAGCCAATCCGATGATGCCGTACCAGTATCCGAATCCTTCGGATGCGCTGCCGGAAATCGTCATTCCCAACGCCATTCCCACCGACGACCGCCTGTGGGTGCCTCAGGCCGAGAACGTATGGTTTCGCCCGCTCTGCCTGAACGCCAGCCAGGGCTATTGGATGAACCTGCTGAAAGTGCGCAAGTCGGGCGTGCTGAGCCGCCACCGCCATCCCCAGGCCGTGCACGGTTTCGTTCTGAAGGGCCGCTGGCGCTATCTCGAGCACGACTGGGAAGCGACCGAAGGCAGCTATGTGTTCGAGCCGCCGGGCGAGACCCACACGCTGTACGTGCCGCCCGACGTGGAAGAGATGATCACGTACTTCCAGGTCAACGGGATCATGTACTACACCGACCCCTGGGGCAAAGGCAACGGCTACGAGGACGTCTTCACCAAGATCGAGATGTGCCGCAAGCACTTCGCCGCGGTCGGCCTGGGCGAGGACTACGTGCAGCAGTTCATCCGTTGACCATGGCGCACGCAAAAGCCCGATACGACTTCACCGGCCGCGTGGCGGCGGTCACCGGCGGCAGCAACGGCATCGGCGCCGAGGTGGCCGCCCAGCTGCGCGGCCATGGCGCCACCGTGGTGGTGTGGGACCTGCAGCCGCCGGCGGGCGGGCTGCCGGCCTGCCGGATGGACGTGACCGACAGCGACAGCGTGGCGCGCGCCTGCGGCGATACGCTGGCGCGTTACGGACGCTTGGACATGCTGGTGAACAATGCCGGATTCGCCGGGCCCACGGTGCCGGTGGACGAATACGAGCCGGCCATGTGGGACCGCATCCTGCAGGTGAACTTGACCGGCGTGTTCAACGTCTGCCGTACGGTCGTGGCGCACATGCGGCAGGCAGGCGGCGGGCGTATCGTCAACATCGCCTCGCTGGCGGGCAAGGAAGGCACGCCCAACGCATCGGCCTACAGCGCCGCCAAGGCGGGGGTGCTGGCCTTGACCAAATCGCTGGGCAAGGAACTGGCCGCCACGCCGATCCGGGTCAATGCCGTCGCCCCGGCGGCGGTGCGCACCAGCCTGCTCGCGCAAATGGCGCCGGAGCACGTACAGACGATGATCGACAAAAGCCCCATGCAGCGCCTGGGCGAGCCGGCAGAGGTGGCCGAAATGGTTGCGTGGCTGTGTTCGGATTCGTGCACGTTCAACACCGGCGCCGTGTTCGACCTGTCGGGCGGCCGCGCCACCTATTAGGACACGCGAGCAGGCATCCCGGCTTCCCGGAACTTCCCGATTTCGCGCTTCGAAAACCGGCCGCCACGGCGCACAGCCGCGGCGGCCGCGAGAAACCCTGCGCGCCGGCAAGGCGCGATTCCACTATCCATATGGAGACGATTGAATGAAAAAGCTTTCCCTGCGCACCGCGGCCTTCGCCCTGTTTGCGACCTTGGCGTCGGGCGCCGCGCATGCCGACTATCCCGCACGGCCGATCCAGCTGATCGTGCCCTGGGCGGCCGGCGGGGGCACCGATTCGGTGGCCCGCTTCCTGGCCAGCGGCCTGGAGCGGGAACTGGGCCAGCCGGTCAACGTGATCAACCGCCCGGGCGCGGGGGGCGTGATCGGCCATACCGCGATCGCCCGCGCCCGCCCGGACGGCTACACCATCGGGCTGGCGACGGCTGAACTGGCGACCTACCATTGGATGAAGACTTCGCCGACCTCGTACAAGGACATGCAGGCGATCTCGCAGGTCAATTTCGATGCGGCCAGCTTCAGCGTGAAGGCCGACAGCCCCTGGCAGGATGTCAACGCCGCATTTGCCGCGATCAAGTCCGAGCCGGGCAAGTACAAGCTCTCCGGCATTCCCGCCGGCGCCGCCTATCACCTGGCCCTGGCGCGCGCCTTAAGCGATGCCGAGATCGACCCGCGCAGCGTGGTCGTGGTGCCCAGCCAGGGTGCCGCGCCGGGCTTCCAGGAACTGGCCGCCGGCGGCGTGCACATGGTGACGTCCGCGGTGCCGGAGGGCAAGTCCATGCGCGACGCCGGGCTCATCAAGACGCTGGCGGTGATCTCCGACAAGCGGCTGGATGCCTATCCCGACATCCCGACCATCGGCGAGGCAACCGGCCGGGAACTCTCGGCCGGCACCTGGCGCGGCCTGATCGGCCCCAAGGGCATGCCCGAGGAAGCCGTCGCCCGACTGGCCGAGGCGGCCCGCAAGGTCACCGCATCGCAGGAGTTCAACGAACTCATGGGCAAGGCGGGCTTCGGCGTGAAATGGAGCGATCCGCAAGCGTTCGCCGCCTTCATGGCCGAGTCCGACGCCACCAGCGGCGAACTGATCCAGCAACTCGAACTGGTGCGCTGAGCACGCCAAGCAGGAGACCGACATGCGAGTCAATGATGCCATCATCGGCATGGTGCTGGCGGTATGCAGCCTGCTGCTGCTGGGCTATGCCCGTACCTTGCCGGTCATGCCCGATCTTGGCCACGGACCGGGCACGTTTCCGGCGCTGGTCGGTTATGGCTTGCTTGCCGGTTCGCTGGGGCTGATCGTCTCGGGTCTTAGGGCGCGCCGTGCGCCTCGTGCCGAAGCGGCGCCGGCGGCGGCCGATGAGGGTGCCGATGCCAGCGCCGCCGGTATCGGCGGCGCAGCCGGGCCGGGCGCCCGGGCCCGGGGCGACCGTCTGCGCGCCGTCCTCTACGCACTTTCAGTGCCGGCGGCGGTCGCGGCCTACGTGTGGCTGTCCGAGGATCTCGGCTTTCCGCTGGTCTCGTTCGCCATCATCGCGTCGATGACGGCATGGCTGACGCGCCGCTGGCTGCTTGCGGCCGGCGTGGCCGCCGTGGCGACGGCGGTCATCTGGTACGCCTTCGCGCAGGTCTTGCAGGTTCCGATCCCCCGGGGCTTCTTCTAAGAGACAAAAATGGGCGACTTCATGATCGCGCTGGGCAATGTCCTGAGCGCGCAGATCCTGCTGACCATCCTGGCTTGCTCGCTGTTCGGCTTGTTCGTGGGGGCTATCCCCGGGTTGACGGCGACCATGGCCACGGCGCTGCTGGTGCCGCTGACCTTCTTCATGGATCCGATCCAGGCCATTGCGGCCATCGTGTCCGCCACGGTGATGACGATCTTCGCCGGGGACATCCCGGGCGCGCTGCTTCGCATTCCCGGCACGCCGGCTTCGGCCGCCTATACCGATGATGCCTACCTGATGGGCCGCCAGGGGCGCGCCGGCCTGGCGCTGGGAATCAATCTGATTTGCTCGGCAATAGGTGGCGTGCTCGCCGTGATCGTGGTCATGCAGTTTGCGCCGGCGCTGGCGCGGATCTCGCTGAATTTCACCAGCGACGAGTATTTCTGGCTGGCCCTGCTGGGCCTGTCCAGTGCCGTGCTGGTGGCGCGGGGCAGCCCCTTGAAGGGCAGCATTTCGTTGGGCCTGGGCCTGTTGCTCGGCATGATAGGGATCGACCGCGTGATGGGCGTACCGCGCCTGACCTTCGACAGCATGGACCTGGCCGCAGGCATCACGATTCTGCCGACGATGGTGGGCGTTTTCGCCGTCGCCGAGCTGCTGCGCAAGGTGCCGCTGCTGCGCCGTCCGCAATCCAGGCTCACGCCTTTGGAGGCCGGCCCCGTGTTCAAGGGAGCGGGGCCGCTGCTGTGGCGGTACAAGCGCTCGGCCGTCGGCGGCAGCATGACCGGCACGGTGATCGGCGTGCTGCCCGGCGCGGGCGCCGACATCGCGGCATGGATTTCCTACGCGATATCCAAGAAATTCTCCAAGACCCCCGAAAAGTACGGGACGGGACATCCCGAGGGCATCGTGGCCGCCAGCGCGTCCAACAACGCGGCGCTGACCGGCTCGTACGTCCCGGCGCTGGTGTTCGGCATTCCGGGCGATACCGTCACGGCCATCGTCATCGGGGTCCTGCTCATGAAAGGCATTACTCCCGGCCCGTTGGTGTTCATCAACGAGGCGCCGCTGGTGTATTCCCTTTACCTGGTGTTCATCATCGCCAGCTTGCTGATGATTCCCCTGGGCTGGCTGGCGGTGCGGGGGGCCGGCCGCGTCCTGTCCGTACCCAACGGCGTGCTCTATCCGCTCATCCTGATGTTTTGCATCGTGGGCGCCTATTCCGCCAACAATTCGCTTTTCGACGTATGGGTAATGCTGGCGCTCGGCCTGCTGGCCTATGTCATGGAGGAAAACGGTTTTCCCACGGCGCCGCTGATCCTTGCGCTGATCCTGGGGCCGGTCGTCGAGGAAAACTTCATGAAGTCGCTGATCAAGGCCGACGGCGACATGCTCATGTTCTTCGAGCGCCCGCTGGCCCAATGCCTGGGCGCGGCCACGCTGGCGATCTGGTCGGTGCTGATGTTCGGCGGGACGATCAAGCGTTTGATACGCGGCGCCCGGCGGCCCGCCGCGGCCTGATCCGCCCTTTCCTCATTCTTTACATCACGACGCGCACATCATGACTTTCTCCAAAGACGTATTCCAAGACAAGCGGGCGCTGGTGACGGGCGCCACCCAGGGCATCGGCGCCGCCATCGCCAACCGCCTGGCCGCGCTCGGCGCGCACGTAACGGCAGTGGGCCTGGACCACGGCGACGGCTCGCTGGACCCCGGTGTCCAGGTGCGCACCGCCGATGTCAGCCGCGGCCAGGACATCGACACGCTGTTCCAGGACATCGGCGAACTGGACATCGTGGTCAATTGCGCGGGCATCATCCGTCGCGGCGCCGAGCACGATCCTGCCGTGTTCGAGCAGGTGCTGGCGGTCAACCTGACCGGTACCATGCGGGTGTGCACTGCCGCGCGCGAACGCCTCAAGCCGCGCAGCGGGTGCATCGTCAACATCGCCTCGATGCTGAGCTTTTTCGGCGGCTCGCTCGTGCCGGCGTATTCCGCCAGCAAAGGCGGCGTCGCGCAGCTCACCAAGTCGCTGGCCCTGGCCTACGCGGTCGACGGCATTCGCGTCAACGCGGTCGCGCCGGGCTGGATCGCCACGCCGCTGACCCAGGCGCTGCAGGACGACCCTACCCGCTCCGGGCCCATCCTGTCGCGCACGCCGTTGGGCCGCTGGGGCACGCCCAAGGACGTGGCCGAGGCCGTAGCCTTCCTGTGCACGCCGGCCGCCGCCTTCATGACCGGGGTCATCCTGCCGGTCGACGGCGGCTATCTGGTCGCGTGAACCAGAGGCGGCGATAATGAAGCCCCGCTCCTTCGGGAGCCCGCGTTTGCACACGAACATGCCAGGCACGCAGTCCGCCCCCGAACCTCCTGTCGCGCAGATCGCCGGCACCGCGGCATTCTCCAAGTTTGTACACCTGATGCAGCTGGTTGCCGACACGCCCGAGCCCATGAGCGTGTCGGAATTGAGCAAGGCAAGCGGCTATCCCCGGCCCACCGTGTACCGAACGGTTGCCGCACTGCTGGCCGAGCGCCTGCTCGAGGAAAACCCCCGCACGGGCAAGCTGGCGCTTGGCCCGCGCCTGATCCAGCTCGCCAGCCGAAGCTGGGGGCGCTCCGAACTGCGGCTGGCCTCGGTCGAAGACCTCAAGCGGCTGCGCGACATCACCGGCGAGACCGTGCACCTGGCCGTGCCCAACGGACAGCACATGGTCTATATCGAGAAGCTCGAAAGCCCCAGCGCGGTGCGGATGAGTTCGCGCATAGGCACCAATGTCTCGATGCACTCCACCTCGGTGGGCAAGGCCTATCTCGCCATGCTCGACGACGCGGCGCGCGAGGCGGTGCTCGCGGCGCTGCCGCAGCCCTTTGCGCGCTACATGCCCAACACGATCGGCGATCTCCAGGCCCTGCGCGAGCAGCTCCAGCAAGTGCGCGCGCGCGGCTGGGCCGTCGATGACGAGGAGAACGAGGCCGGCATCTACTGCTTCGGCGCGCCCGTCTTCGGCGGGCGCGGCGTGCCGGTGGCGGCCATCAGCGTGAGCACGTTGCGGTTTCGCCAGAAGGAAGATCCCGAGCAGGCCTACGTCGCTCCTTTGCTGCGGGCCTGCCGGGCCATCTCGCAACGCATCGCCGATACGCCGGCGTTGTCGGCCACCGAAGCGCTCTGAATGCACGCCTAAGACCCCGGAGCCTAGGGCACCCGGGTGGCAGGCTGCACGGCCGCCGGCAGGCATGCCGGTGTGCCGTGCCGTCGCCGCGGCCCATCGCTAAAAAATAAAATCATTATCTTCTGAATTTACCGGAAGCAACTTGTTTTGACTTCCGCTCATCTCCACAATCGGCACTCCCTTCCCACGGCGCCGCCGGCCGGACGCCGTCCAAGATTCCAGAACGAGGAGATGACCCATGCCGACTCACGCCTTTTCCATCCCTTCCTGTCTTGCGCGCCTGGCCCGGGCGCGGCTGGGCCGACGGCTCGGCGGCCTTGCGATGGGCGCGGCCCTGGCCGGCGCGCCGGCCTTGCCCGCAGCGGCGGCCGACGGTTTCCCCAACAAGCCCGTACGGGTGGTGGTGGGCTTCGCGCCTGGCGGCGGCGCCGACGTAGTGGCGCGGCTGGTGGGCGCCAAGATGTCCAATGTGCTGGGCCAGCAGGTCGTGGTCGAGAACCGTCCGGGCGCGACAGGCACCATCGCCGCCGACAACGTGGCGCGTTCGCCGGCCGACGGCTATTCGATGTTCCTGGGCTCGCAATCGACCATGATCGTCGCGCCCAACATGTATCCCAACCTGGCGTTCGACCCGATCAAGGATTTCACGCCGATCTCGCAGATGGTCTCGATGCCGCTCGTGCTGGTGGTCAACCCGAACCTGGTCAAGGCCACGACCTTGGCCGAACTCACCGAGGAGCTCAAGCACAAGGGCGACGGCAACACCACTTACGCTTCGTCCGGCCAGGGCGGGCCGCAGCACATCGCCGGCGAGCTCTACAAGAAGATGATCGGCATGAACATCACCCACGTGCCGTACAAGGGCGAGTCCGCCGCCATTGCCGACGTGCTGGGCGGCCACGTTCCCTTCATGTTCGCCAACCTGCCGGTGGCCCAGCCCCACGTCGCCAACGGCCGGCTGCGCGCCCTGGCCATCACCAGCCTGGCTCGCAGCGAGAAGGTGCCCGAGATCCCCACCTTGCACGAGTCGGGTTTCAAGGACTTCGAGGTTCTGACCTGGTACGGTGTCTTCGCGCCGGCCAAGACCCCCGAGCCCGTGGTGGCCAAGCTGAGCGAATCCATCCTGCGCTCGCTCGAGGATCCGGACCTGCGCCGCAGTCTGGACGAGCAAGGCTTGACCATCATCGGCAGCACGCCCGCCGAGTTCGGCCGGATGCTGGAAACCGAGGCGCCGCGCTGGTCCAAGCTGATCAAGGAAATGGGCCTGCGTCCGGAGTGATTCCCCCGGGCCGGACCGGCACCGTCCGGCCCGCTTCTATGTTCGTTTCGAGGTTGTCATGATCGAGTTTTCCGAAAAGCGCGTCACCGGGCCGGTGATCCGCCTGCATTGCGCCGATAACGTGGTGGTGGCGCGCGTTCCCATCGGCCTGGGCACGGAGGTGCCGTCCGAGGGATTCACCAGCCGCAGCCAGGTGCCGGCGGGCCACAAGCTGGCCGCGCGCGACATCAAGGCCGGCGAGCCCATACTCAAATACAACGTCTGTATCGGCTTTGCCGCCACCGATATCGCGGCTGGCACCTACCTGCATTCGCACAACACCGATTTCCGGGAGTTCGACCGCGACTATGCGCACGGCCGGGACTACCGTCCCACGGTCCTGCTGCCCGAGGCCGAGCAGGCCAGCTTCCAGGGCATCGTGCGGGCCAACGGCCAGGTGGCCACGCGCAACTACATCGGCATCATCGCCACCGTGAACTGCTCGGCGACGGTGGTGCACCGCATCGCCGAGGCGTTCACCGCCGAGCGCCTGGCGGCCTATCCCAACGTGGACGGCGTCGTGGCCCTGAGCCACGGCATGGGCTGCGGCATGGAGATGTCCGGCGAGCCCATGGACCTGCTGCGCCGCACCATCGGCGGCTATGCGCGCCACGCCAACTTCGCCGCCGTGCTGGTCGTGGGCCTGGGCTGCGAGCGCAACCAGTTGAACCTGCTGCTGCAAGATCAGGGCCTGTCGCCCGATGCGCGCCTGCATGCCTTCGTCATGCAGGAAACCGGCGGCACCCGCAAGACCATCGAGGCCGGCGTGGCGGCCATCGAGAAGCTGCTGCCCCAGGCCAACGCCGTCGTGCGCCAGCCCGTGCCGGCGCGCCACCTGAAGATCGGCCTGCAGTGCGGCGGCTCGGACGGTTTTTCCTCCATCACCGCCAATCCGGCGCTGGGCGCGGCCATGGACATCCTGGTGCGCCACGGCGGCACGGCCATCCTGTCCGAGACGCCGGAGATCTATGGCGTCGAGCATACCTTGACCAGCCGCGCGCGCAGCCGCGAGGTCGGCGAAAAGCTGGTCGAGCGCATCCGCTGGTGGAAGCAGGAGTATTCGCCCGGGCGCGACGTGCAGATCAACGGCAAGGTCAGCCCGGGCAACCAGATGGGCGGGCTGGCCAACATCTTCGAGAAATCGCTGGGCTCGTCGATGAAAGGCGGCACCACGGGCCTGATGCAGGTCTACCGCTATGCCGAGCAGGTGGACCAGCCGGGCCTGGTGTTCATGGACACGCCGGGCTTCGATCCGGTGTCGGCCACCGGCCAGATCGCCGGCGGGGCCAACATCATCTGCTTTACCACCGGCCGCGGCTCGATGTTCGGCGCCAAGCCCGTGCCCTCGATCAAGCTGGCTACCAACACGCCGATGTACCAGCGGCTGGCCGAGGACATGGACCTGAACTGCGGGGAGATCCTGGACGGGACCGCCAGCATGCAGGAAATGGGGCAGCGGATCTTCGAGAAGATCCTGCGGGTGGCCTCGGGCGAGCGTTCCAAGAGCGAAGCGCTGGGCCTGGGCGACCATGAGTTCGTGCCCTGGAATATCGGCGTGGTCAGCTAGGCGGTCCGGGCCGGCGCCAGGATCCTAAAATCGCGGGGATCCGCCATGCTGCCCTGGGAGCTGCTTTGGACACCCGTTACGTACAGAGTTTTGTCGCCGTGGTCGAAAGCGGCTCGCTGGCCGAGGCGGCGCGCCGGCTGGACCTGACCCCGGCCGCCATCGCGGCCCGGGTGCGCTCGCTCGAGCAGGACCTGGGGGTGCCGCTGGTCAAGCGCGCCGGCCGGCATGTGCGGCCGACCGCGGCCGGGCTCAAGATCCTGGCGCGGGCCCGCTCGGTGGTGCGCGAGGTCCGCGACCTGCGGGCCAGCGCCAGCGACGATGCGCCGCTGGGCGAATTCCGCCTGGGCGTCTCGACCTCGGCGCTGACCGGCCTGCTGCCGCCCGTGCTGCGCCGGCTGTACGCCCGCCACCCCCGGCTGGCGGTCTTTGTCGAGCCGGGCACCTCCAGCCACCTGTATCGCCAGGTCACGCAGGGCGTGCTGGACGCCGCGCTCATCGTGCAGCCGCAGTTCGTCCTGCCCAAGGGCTACGAATGGCGCCTGCTGGCTGAGGAAGCGCTGGTGGTGCTGGCCCCGCTGCGCCATGCCGGGCGCAATCCCCACGCCCTGATGGCCGAAGAACCCTTTATCCGCTATGACCGGGACACCTGGGGCGGGCGCATGGCCGACCGCTATCTGCGCCAGCACGGCATACGCCCGCACGAGCGCCTGGAGATCGACGCCATGCCGGCCATCGCCGCGATGGTGGCCGAAGGCCTGGGCGTGTCGCTGATCCCGGACTGGGCGCCGGCCGGGCTGGCCACGCTGCCGGTGCTGCGGCTGCCCTTGCCCGGGCCGCCGCCGGTGCGCCGCATGGGCCTGCTGTGGGCGGCCGGCGCGCCGCACGCGGCGATGGCGCAGGCCTTTCTGGAGGCCGCCACGGCGGCCCGCGGCGGCGAGTAGCCCGCGGGCGCGCGCCCGGGCCGGCGGCCTGAGCGCGCTTATCCAGCCAGCATGGCCGCGTTGGGTACCGTAAAGCCCACCTTGTCCAGCCCTTGCTGCAGCGCCTGGCGCTGCTCGGCGGACAGCTCGACCAGGGGCGCGCGCACATTGGCCCAGGCCGGATCGCCGGATTTCCAGGCCAGCGCGGCCTTCATCGCCGGGATCATGGGGAACTGCTGGAAGACGTTGCGCGTGGTGACCAGCGCCGCTTGCTGGGCATCGGCGTCATCCTGCTGCCAGGTCCTGTACAGCTGCACGATGGGGCCGGGGTTGACGTTGCCCGTGGCGGTGATGCAGCCCACGCCGCCGGCGCGCAGCGTGCGCAGCAGGAAGGCCTCGCTGCCGGCGAACACCTGGAAACCCTGCGGGGCGAAGCGTTCGATCATGGCCTGGGTGTTGTCCCAGTCGCCCGAGCTGTCCTTCACGCCGGCGATGATGCCCGGATAGGCGCGCAGCAGGCGCTCGATGAGCGCCAGGCTGATGGGCACCTGCGCCACCGGCGGGATGTGGTACAGGAACACGCGCAGGCGCTCGTCGCCCACGGCCTCGATCACCTGCGAGAAATAGCGGAACAGGCCTTCGTCGCTCACGCCCTTGTAGTAGAAGGGCGGCAGCATCAGCACGCCGGCCGCGCCGGCCTGCACGGCATGGCGGGTCAGCTCGACCGCATCGCCCACCGCGCAGGCGCCGGTGCCGGGCATCAGGCGCTGGCGTTCGATGCCGGCCTGCAGCAGCGCGTCGATCAGCGAACGTTTCTCGGCCACCGTCAGCGAGTTGGCTTCGGAGTTGGTGCCGAAGATCGACAGCCCCACGTCCTGGGAGAGTAGCCACTGGCAGATGTTGACCAGGCGCTTGGCGCAGGGCTTGCCGGCGTCGGTGAAGGGCGTGAGTACGGGCGAGTAGACGCCGCAGAGGCGGTCGGAGGCGGTCATGAGTCTGTGTCCCCAGGTTTTTTTACGGACTGGAGATTCTCGCATCCGCCAGGGCCGGGTGGGCGCAAGCTTTCGTGGGTTCAGACCATAAAATTGTTATGTTCCCGCGATGCGCGGGTCCTCCTGGATCCCGCGCCGCCGCCAATAGACGTCGCCGCATCCTTGCGCGGCATTGAGCGCGCGGGCCAGCACGAACAGCAGGTCCGAGAGCCGGTTCAGGTACTGGCGCGGCGGCGCCGGCAGGGGCTCGGCCGCATGCAGGGCCGCCACGCTGCGCTCGGCGCGCCGGCATACGGCGCGCGCCACGTGCGCCTGCGCCGCGGCGGGCGCGCCGCCGGGCAGGATGAACTCCTTCAAGGCGGGCAAGGCCGCGTTGTAGTGCGCCAGCCGCTCGTCCAGGAAGGCGACGTGGGCCGCGCCCAGGGCGGTGTGGCCGGGGATGCACAGCTGCGCGCCCAGGTCGAACAGGTCGTGCTGCACGGCGCTCAGGTCGGCGTCGATGCCGGCCGGCAGGCCCGGCTGCGCGCGCAGCAGGCCCAGCACGCTGTTCAGTTCGTCGACCTCGCCCAGCGCCGTGACGCGCAGGCTGTGCTTGGCCGTGCGGCTGCCGTCGCCCAGGCCGGTGGTGCCGTCATCGCCCGTGCGCGTGGCGATGACCGAAAGGCGGTTGCCCATGGAAAAGTCCCGTAGCAGTGATGGCTGGCGATTGGGCTATTCTATCGGCACGCATGCGCCGGCGTGCGCGCCGCCGAGGGGCGCCGCGCGCGGCGGCGCCAGGAGGACGCAATGGTAAAACGTAGCTACTTGATCGCCGCCACGGGCGTGGCCCTGGCAGCCGTGCTGCTCAGCACGATGATTCCCTTGCGCGCGCAGGCCGCCGAGCCAGCCACCCAGCCGGCGGCCGCCAGCGCCTCGGCCAGCGGCGAGGTGCGCCGCGTCGACGCGGCCGGCGGGCGCATCACCATCAAGCACGGCGAAATCAAGGCGCTGGACCTGCCGGCCATGACGCTGGTGTACCAGGCCGACCCCGCCCTGCTGGCCAAGGTCAAGCCCGGCGACCAGATCCGCTTTACCGCCGCCCGCCAGGGCACCAGCTACGTCGTGACCGAGATCCACTAAGGGCCGCGCCGGCCCTGCTACAGCACGTAGCGGGCCAGGTCCTGGCTGCCGGCCGTCTCGGCCAGCTTGTCGTTGACGTAGGCCGCGTCGATGCGCACCGTCTGGCCGTTGCTGCTGGCCGCATCGAAGGACAATTCCTCCAGCAGCTTTTCCATCACGGTGTAGAGCCGGCGCGCGCCGATGTTCTCGGTGCGCTCGTTCACCTCGAAGGCCAGCTCGGCCAGGCGCTGCACGCCCTCGTCGGTGAATTCCAGTTCCACCCCCTCGGTCTGCAGCAGGGCCTTGTACTGCTTGGTCAGCGAGGCGTCGGTGTCCGACAGGATGCGCACGAAGTCGGCCGCGGTCAGCGATTCGAGCTCCACGCGGATGGGAAAGCGCCCCTGCAGCTCGGGGATCAGGTCCGAGGGCCGCGACAGGTGGAAAGCCCCCGAGGCGATGAACAGGATATGGTCGGTGCGCACCATGCCGTAGCGCGTGTTCACCGTGGTGCCCTCGACCAGCGGCAGCAGGTCGCGCTGCACGCCCTGGCGCGACACGTCCGCCCCGCTGGCTTCCTGGCGCGCGGCGATCTTGTCGATCTCGTCCAGGAACACGATGCCGTTCTGCTCGACGTTCTGCAGGGCGGCCGTGCGCAGGTCTTCCTCGTTGATGCGCTTGGCCGCCTCTTCCTCGACCAGCAGCTTGAAGGCTTCCTTGACGGTGATCTTGCGCGGCTTTTTCTTGTCGCGCGCCAGGCCGGCGAACATGCCGCGCAGCTGCTCGGCCATCTCTTCCATGCCCGGCGGCGTCATGATGTCCATGTGCTGCGGCGCCTGGGACAGTTCGATCTCGATCTCGGTCTGGTCCAGCTGGCCTTCGCGCAGGCGCTTGCGGAAAGTCTGGCGCGCGGTGTTTTCCTCGCGCTGCGGCGTGCCGTCGGCGTTGCGGGGCGGCGGGATCAGCACGTCCAGGATGCGGTCCTCGGCGGCGTCCTCGGCCTGGCTGCGCACGCGGCGCATCTCCAGTTCGCGGGTCTGCTTGATCGAGAACTCGGCCAGGTCGCGGATGATGGTGTCCACGTCGCGGCCCACGTAGCCCACCTCGGTGAACTTGGTGGCCTCGATCTTGATGAAGGGCGCGTTGGCCAGCTTGGCCAGGCGGCGCGCGATCTCGGTCTTGCCCACGCCGGTCGGGCCGATCATCAGGATGTTCTTGGGGTGGATCTCGTTGCGCAGCGGCTCGGGCACCTGCTGGCGGCGCCAGCGGTTGCGCAGCGCCACGGCCACCGCGCGCTTGGCGCGGTTCTGGCCGACGATGAACTTGTCGAGTTCCGAGACGATTTCCCGGGGGGTCATGGTGGAGGCGGACATGGCGGTCTCTGGATGGGGCGGGGCGGCGGCACGCCGGCGCGGGCGGGCTGGCGGCCGGTGGCTGGGCGGCGTCAGTCGCCCAGCGTTTCGACGATGTGGTTCTGGTTGGTGTAGATGCAGAGGTTGCCGGCGATCTCCAGCGATTTCTTGACGATCTCCTGGGGCGCCAGCCCGGTGTTCTGCAGCAGGGCCAGGGCCGCCGAATGCGCGTACGAGCCGCCCGAGCCGATGGCGGCGATGCCGTGCTCGGGCTCGAGCACGTCGCCGTTGCCGGTCAGCACCAGCGTGTGCTCGCGGTCGGCCACGATCAGCATGGCCTCGAGCCGGCGCAGCACGCGGTCGGTGCGCCAGTCGCGCGTGAGCTCGACGGCGGCGCGCAGCAGGTTGCCCTGGTGCTTTTCCAGCTTGGCCTCGAAGCGTTCCTGCAGGGTGAAGGCATCGGCCGTGGCGCCGGCGAATCCGGCCAGGATCTTGTCGTTGTACAGGCGGCGGATCTTGCGGGCCGTGCCCTTGATGACGACATTGCCCAGCGTGACCTGGCCGTCGCCACCCAGGGCGACCTGGTCGCCGCGCCGCACGCAAAGGATGGTGGTGGCGTGAAATTGTTCCATGATCGTTATCGTAGTGGCATTAAGCAATGAGATGGGGACCGCCGAGCCGAAGTTCAAGGCGCCCGCGCGCCGGCCGCGTCAAAGAAAACGGACCGTGCCGCGCTGGCGCGGTGACGGTCCGTTCATGGTGCTGGGCTGGGCAGGGCCCGGGCGTAAGGAAGATCCGGTCAGTCGCCGAACATCTTCTGGCGCATTTCGCGCCGCTCCTGCGCTTCGAGCGACAGGGTGGCGGTGGGGCGGGCCAGCAGGCGCGGGATGCCGATGGGTTCGCCGGTTTCCTCGCACCAGCCGTACTCGCCGCTTTCGATGCGGGCGATGGACTGCTGCACTTTCTTGAGCAGCTTGCGCTCGCGGTCGCGGGTGCGCAGTTCGAGCGCGTGCTCTTCCTCGATGGTGGCGCGGTCGGCCGGGTCGGGGACGAACTGCGTCTCGCGCAGGTGCTCGGTGGTTTCGCCGGCGTTGTTCAGGATGTCCTGTTCGAGCTGGCGCAGGCGTTCACGAAAGAAATTCAGCTGCCGTTCGTTCATGTAGTCCGAATCGGGCATGGCCAGCAGTTCTTCTTCGGTCGGCAGGTCGATCACCGACGAGTCGTTCGCCGATTTGCTGGGTTTCTTGGTTGCTGCCTTGGTAGCCATGAAAGCACTCCGTCTAGATTATCTGGCGGGCGGGCATTGCACCGGATGTCGCGGCGCCGATGTTACCCCACCAGGCACTGCTCCAATCCCCGGGTAAAAATCTCCTGGGGCAGCTTGCGGCCGATAAACACCATCTTGGTGGCCTTTTTCTCCTGCGTGGTCCAGGCCTTGCCGGGCTCGGCGCCCATCATCATGTGCACCCCCTGGAACAGCATGCGGCGATTGACGCCCTTGATGTACAGGATGCCCTTGTAGCGCAGCAGGTCGGGACCGTAGACCTGAACCAGACCGCCCAGGAATTCCTCCAGGCGCTCCGGATCGAAAGGTTTGTTCGAGCGGAACACGAAAGCGCCGATCTCGTCGTCGTGGTGATGATGAGGGTGCCCGTGGTGGTCGTGCCCGCAATGGGGGCCGCACTCGTGGCCCTCGTGTTCGTGCTCGTGAGCGTGGTCGTGGTGGCCGTGGCCGTGCCCATGGTCATGGCCGTGCGCCGCATCGGGGTGCTCGTCGGCCAGGAACTGCGGGTCGATGTCCAGGATGGTGTTCAGGTTAAAGCCGCTGATGTCGAGGATGCGGCTCAGGTCGGCCTGGCCGAAATGCACCGGCTCGATGGACGCCCGCGGGTTGATGCGCACCAGGCGGCGGCGCAGGGCCTCGTAGTCGGCCTCGTTGACCAGGTCTTTCTTGGACACCAGGATGCGGTCGGCAAAGCCCACCTGCTTCTGGGCTTCTTCCTGGGCGTCCAGCGTCTGCATGCCGTGCTTGGCGTCGACCACGGTGACCACCGCGTCCAGGCGGTAGTACTCGGCGATGTCGTCGTCCATGAAGAAGGTCTGGCAGACCGGGCCGGGGTTGGCCATGCCGGTGGTCTCGATGATGACGCGCTCGAACTGCACCTGGCCGGCCTGGCGCTTGGTGCGCAGGTCGTTCAGGGTGTTCATGAGGTCGCCGCGCACCGTGCAGCACACGCAGCCGTTGGACAGCTCGATGATCTGCTCTTCGCTGTCCTGCACCAGCAGTTCGTTGTCGATGCTCTCGGGCCCGAACTCGTTTTCGATCACGGCGATGCGGCGGCCGTGGTATTCGGTCAGGATGCGCTTGAGCAGGGTGGTCTTGCCCGCACCGAGAAAGCCGGTCAGGATCGTGACGGGAACCATCTGGTCGAGGCTGCGGGGGGTGTTCATGGCTGGCAATACCTACGGAATACGGTCCGGCCCGGCCCCGGGGGCATGTGGCACCCGAAGCGGTGCGCGGACCGCCCGGCCGGCGCCCGCAAAAGGCGGTGCCGTGCTGGGCGAACGCCGGATTACATCACAGCCCGCCGCCGGCGGCAAACCTCTTTTGTTGCGGCGTGTACCGGACAATACGGCGCTGAAACAAACCTGTTCAGGGGGCGTAACGCGACGATGCCGCGCCGGCCCGAGTGGCCTAGATGGGGGCGTGAAGAGGATTTTGCAAGGGGCCGGCAAGGCGGCCGGCGATGCTGCCCCGCGACGGCGCCGGTCCGTGCGGCGGCGCTAGTGGGAGTGCGCGTGGAAATGGTGCTCGTGCGGCTGCTGCTGGCATTGCGGGCACAGCGCGCGGATCTCGGTCTCGTGGGTGGCCGGCACATATCCGGTATGGCTGATGCGTTCGGCCAGCATGCGGTTGATTTCGGGGTCGGATAGTTCGGCCACGGTTCCGCAGCAAGTGCACACTACCAGCAAGTCGTGCGGCTGGCCTTCCGCATGCTGGCAGGCGCTCCAGGCGTTGACCGCATCGAGGCGGTGGATCAGCCCTTCCTCGACGAGGAAATCGAGCGCCCGGTAGACCGTGGGCGGCGCCGCGCCGGGATGCACGGCCCGCATTTCCTCGAGCAGCTCGTAGGCCTTCAGGCTGCGCTGCTGGCGCAGCAGCAGTTCAAGCACCTTGCGGCGGATGGGGGTCAAGCGCCGGCCGCGCTCGGCGCAGAGCGTCTCGGCCACCTGCAGGCGGGCGGCTACGGAATCGGAGCGCGGACGGCGGGATGAGGACATGGGGGCGGAAGTCCGGACGGTTTGGGCGATTCTACCGCGTGGGTGCGCCGTGCCGGGATCGCGCCGCACATGATGGTTATGTTATAACGTTCTATATGTCTGTCAAGCCGCGCGTTTCTTCTCCCATGCCGCCGTCTCCCGCTTTTTCCGGTCCGCCCCGCCGTGCCGTCCGTCCCCGGCTGGCCGATTCGGCCAGGCAGCGCATGCTGGCGGCGGCTGTCCTGTGCGCCGCGCTTTGGGCATTGGTGGCCTGGGCCATGGGCGCCCTGTCCGCATGAGGCGGCAAGCTTGTCCCGCCACCGGCGGGGGATCCGGGCCGCGTGTGGCGCCGGAGCAGGCGGCGGCCAGCCTGCAGGCGGTCAGCCTGGGCTGGCCGGGGCGCGTCGTCGCCGCCGGCCTGACGGGCGATTTCGCCGCCGGCTCGCTGACCGCCGTGGCCGGCCCCAACGGGGCCGGCAAATCCACCCTGCTCAAGACGCTCATGGGCGAGCTTGCGCCTGTGTCGGGCACCGTCCGCCTGGCGCCGCGTCATGCCGCCTCGCGCGCCTGGCTGCCGCAGGCCGCCCGGCTGGACCGCAGCTTCCCGCTGCGCGTCATCGACGCGGTGCTGATGGGCGCCTGGCATCGGGTGGGCGCCTGGCGGCGCATGCCCGCCGGCGAATGGGAGCGGGCCTGGGAAGCCCTGGAGGCGGTGGGCCTGCAGGATTGCGCCGACCGCTCGCTGCAGGCGCTTTCGGGCGGACAGTTCCAGCGGGTGCTGTTCGCGCGGCTGCTGGTGCAGGACGCCAGGCTGCTGCTGCTGGACGAGCCGTTTGCCGCCGTGGACCGCGCCACGGTCCAGGTGCTGATGGCGGTGATCTCGCGCTGGCACGCGCAGGGCCGCACCGTCATTGCCGTGCTGCACGACCTGGCCCTGGTGCGCCAGGCCTTCCCGCAGACGCTGCTGCTGGCGGGGGGCGCGGCGGCCTGGGGCGATACCGCCCAGGTGCTGGATGCCTACGCCCGCCAGTCGAGCGTGGAGTGGCTGGCGTGACGCTTTACGAGGCGCTGCTCTCGCCTTTCCTGGATTTCGGCTTCATGCGCCGGGCGCTGGCCGGCAGTCTCACGCTGGCCGCGGCCTGCGCGCCGCTGGGGGTGTTCCTGGTGCTGCGCCGCATGAGCCTGATGGGCGATGCCTTGGCGCACGCCATCCTGCCCGGCGTGGCCGCGGGTTTCCTGGTCTCGGGGCTGTCGCTGGGCGCCATGCTGGCCGGCGGCCTGGCCAGCGGCCTGGCGGTCGCGCTGCTGGCCGGCTTCGTGGCGCGGCGCACGCCCTTGCGCGAGGACGCCAGCTTTGCGGCCTTCTACCTGATATCGCTGGGCCTGGGCGTGCTGCTGGTATCGCTGCGCGGCTCCAGCATGGACCTGCTGCACCTGCTGTTCGGCACGGTGCTGGGCCTGGACGACGACGCGCTGTACCTGGTGGCCGTCAGCGCCACCATCACCTTGCTGGCGCTGGCCGCCTGTTATCGCCTGCTGGTGGCCGAGTGCATGGACCCGGGATTCGCGCGCGCAGTGGGCGCGGCTGGCGGATGGGCGCACATGGGGTTCCTGTGCCTGGTGGTGCTGAACCTGGTGGCCGGCTTCCAGGTGCTGGGCACCTTGATGGCGGTGGGGCTGATGATGCTGCCGCCTGCCGCCGCGCGCTTCTGGTGCGCCACGCTGGATCGCCAGCTTGCGCTATCCATGGCGCTGGGCATGAGCGCCTGCGTGCTCGGGCTGCTGCTTTCCTTCCATCTGAACGTGCCGGCCTCGGCCGCCATCATCCTGACCGCCGGCCTGTTCTACGCGCTGTCGGTGGCGGCCGGGCCCCAGGGCGGGCTGCTGCGCCGGCGCGGGCCTTCCTCGACCCTTGGAGACTTGCCATGAAATCGTTGTCCTTGCCCTCGATCCCGCGGCGCGGCGCGCTTGCCGCCCTGGCGCTGGCCCTGTCCGGCGTCCTGCTGGCCGGGCCTGCCGTGGCCGAGCCGCTGAAAGTGGTGACCAGCTTTTCCATCCTCCAGGACATCACCGAACAGGTAGGCGGGCCGGACGTCTCGGTGCAGACGCTGGTCGGACGCGGGGGCGATGCGCATGCCTACGAACCCACGCCGGCCGACGCCCGCAAGCTGGCCGACGCACAGGTGCTGGTGGTCAACGGGCTGGAATTCGAGGCCTGGCTGCCCCGCCTGACCCGGTCGGCGGGTTTCGCCGGCCAGACCATCGTGGCCAGCGCCGGCATCGAGCCGCTGCGCTTCGCGGGGCACGGCCATGACCACGACCACGGCCATGACCATGATCACGACCACGATCACAGCCACGGCCATGACCACGGCAAAGGCCATAAGCATGAACACGGCAAGGATCACAAGCATAGCCACGGACATGGACACAGCCACAGCCACGGCCACGATCACGGCCACGCGCACGGCGAATGGGATCCGCATGCCTGGCAGGACCCGCGCCTGGGCGCGCGCTATGCGCTGAACATCGCCCAAGGGCTGGCCCAGGCCGACCCGGCCAATGCACAGGCCTATCGCGAGCGCGCGCAAGCCTACGCCGGCAGGCTCTCGGCGCTGCACGAGCGGCTGGCGCAGGCCTTCCAGGCCCTGCCTGCCGAGCGGCGGCGGGCCGTCGTCTCGCACGAGGCCTTTGCCTATTTCGGCCGTGCTTACGGCCTGACGCTGATGGCGGTCGCGGGAGTCTCCACGCAGGCCGAGCCTTCGGCCGCGGACATGGCGCGCCTGATCCGGCAGGTCAAGGAAAAGCAGGTGCCGGCGGTCTTTGTCGAGAACGTTTCCAGCCCCAGGCTGGTCGAACAGATCGCGCGCGAAACGGGCGCGAAAGCGGGTGGTACGCTGTATTCGGACGCCTTGTCCGAGGCGGGACAACCCGCCGCCACCTATCTGGATCTGCTCGAATGGAACGCTTCACGATTCCTGGAGGCCTTGCGCCCTTGATGCTGCTTGCCGCCCTGTTGCTGCCCTGGCGCGCCCATGCGCATCCGCACATGTGGATCGACGCGCGCGCCACCATCGTCTTCGACGAGCAGGGCCGCATGACGGCGATCGATCAATACTGGCTCTTCGACGAAATGTTCTCGGTCTATGCGATGCAGGGCCAGGCGCGCGACAAGCAGGGCAACTATCCGCCAGCCGTGCTGCAAAGCATGGCCCAGGACTGGATCCAGGCCCTGGGCGTGCCCGAGAGCCATTACTTCACGCGGGTCACCGTGGGGGGGCGCTCGCTGCCTTTCGGCACGCCGCGCGATGCCCGCGTGCATTGGGACCAGGCCTCCTCGCGCCTGGCGCTGTCCTTCGTGCTGCCCCTGGCCGAGCCGCTGCCGCCCGGGCCGCTGCAGGCCGACGTGGACATCTATGACCCGACCTTCTTCGTGGCCTACGCCTTCGAGGACGAGACCGTGCGCATCGCGCCGGCGCAGGCCGGCTGCGCGGTGGCCTACCGGCCGCCGCGCGAGCTCGACTGGAAGACCATGCAGCAGCTGGCCGAGATCCCGCCCGACCCGGATCCCAGCGTCCTGCCCGAAGAGCTTTTCGCCATCACCAAGTCCCTGACCCATCGCCTAGAAGTCCGATGCTCCTGACGCTCCCGCCGCCGCGCCTGCTGCGCTGCGCCGTGCTGGCCATGCTGCTGGTCCTGCCGGGGCTGGCGCTGGCGCAGTCCTCCCACCCCTTTGGCGTGCCCGAAACCACGACGGCGGGCACAGGCGGCTGGCTCTCCGGCTTTTATGCGCAGATGTCGGCCTGGCAGGCGCATTTCTACCGTCAATTGACCGGCGCGCTGCGCGCCTGGCAGCAAGACCCTTCGGCGGGCTGGCTGCTGGCCGGGCTGTCGTTCGCCTATGGCGTGTTCCATGCCCTGGGGCCCGGCCACGGCAAGGCCGTGATCTCTTCCTACGTGCTGGCCAACCGCCAGACCGTGCGCAACGGCGCCTTGCTGGCCCTGGCCTCGGCCATGGTCCAGGCGCTTACCGCCATCGTGCTGGTCACCGTGGCCGGCCTCATCCTGAACGTGACCGGCGCGGTGATGAACCGCGCCACCTGGTGGCTGGAAACCGGCTCGTACCTGCTGGTGCTGTTGCTGGGCCTGTGGCTGACCTGGCGGCGGGCGCTGCTGCCGCTGCTGCGCGCGCTGGGCCGGCGCAGGCTGCATGCCGGGCGCAACGAAGCGGCGCTTGCCTGGACGCAGGCTGGGCATCGTCACGACGGCGGCGGCATGCATCACGGCCACCACCACCACCATGACCACGGCCACCACCATGACCACCAGTATGGCCACCACCACCACGGCCACAGTCACGGTCACGACGAGCATTGCGGCTGCGGACACGCCCACATCCCCGATCCTTCCCAGATCGCCGGGCGGCTGGACTGGCGGCGCGCCTGGACTGCCGTGCTGTCGGTGGGCTTGCGGCCCTGCACCGGCGCCATCATCGTGCTGGTGTTCGCGCTGTCGCAGCAGTTCTACTGGGCCGGCATTGCCTCGGCGCTGGCCATGGGGCTGGGCACCGGCCTGACCGTCGCCGCCCTGGCGGGCGCCACGCTGGTGGCCGGCAATCTTACGGTGCGCCTGGGTGGGCGGCAAAGCGCCTGGGCAGCGCGCCTGCGCGTGGGCATCGAGGCGGGCGCGGCGCTGCTCGTGCTGGCCCTTGGGCTGCTGCTGCTGGGCGGCAAGCTGGCGGCGTAGCGGCCTGGCTTTGCGTGCGGCGCACCGCCGCAAGGGCACGGCTATCGAACCAAATACTGTTATGTTATATCATTTCGGTCTTTGTTCGTCCCCGTTCCGGAAGGATTTGCCATGCGTGGTTCCCTGCATCCCCTGGCCGCGGCGCTTGCCGTGGCCTATTGCCTGCCGGCCGGCGCCCAGCAGGCCGCCGCCCGGGCGCCAGCGCCCGCCGTGCAGCTCGCGCCCGTCACGATCTCGGCCAGCGCCCTGGATACCGAGCTGGAGAGCACGGCCACGCCCGCCATCAAGCTGCAGGGCCAAGCGCTGCGCCTGCGCCGCCAGCCCACGCTGGGCGATACGCTCGATGGCGAGCCGGGCATCCATTCCGACACCTTCGGCGGCGGCGCCAGCCGGCCGGTGATACGCGGCCAGACGGCGCCGCGGGTCCGCGTGCTGTCCGACGGCTCGGAACTGATGGACGCCTCGGCGGTGTCGCCCGACCATGCCGTGACGGTCGAGCCCATGCTCTCGCAAAGCATCGAGGTGCTGCGCGGGCCGGCCACGCTGCTGTATGGCGGCGGCGCCATCGGCGGCGTGGTCAATGTGCTGGACCGGCGGATCCCCACGGCCGTGCCCGAGCGCGGCTTCGAGGGCGAGGCCGAAGTGCGCGGCGCCACCGGCACGGGCGAGCGGGCCGGCGCGGTGGGCATCACCGCCGGCAGCGGCAGGCTGGCCGTGCGCATCGAAGGCATGAAGCGCGAATCGGACGACTACCGCGTGCCCGACTGGAGCAGCCGGCGCCTGGAAGGCTCCTACAGCCGCAGCGGCTCGGGCAGCATCGGCGTGTCCTGGGTGACGCCGCGCGGCTATACCGGCGTGTCCTACACCTATCTGGATTCGCGCTACGGCTTGCCCGGGCACAGCCACGACTACGAAAGCTGCCATCCGCACGGCGACCACCTGCATTGCGGCGGCCACGACCATGATCATGGCCACGGCCATGGCCACGGCGGCCATGACGAGGAACACGGCCACGATCACGACCATGACCACGCCCACGAACACGGCGTGCCCTATGTGAAGCTGCGCAGCAACCGCGGCGACCTGCGCGGCGAATACCGCGATCCCTTCGCCGGCTTCGAGAGAATCCGTTTCCGGGCCGGCCTGACCAGCTATCGCCATGACGAGATCGAGGACGGCGAGGTGGGCACGCGCTTTACCAACCGCGGCTATGACGGGCGGGTGGAGCTGACCCACAAGCCGCTGGCAGGCTGGCGCGGCGTGATCGGCGTGCAGGGCGCGCGCAGCGACTTCGGCGCCGAGGGCACCGAGGGCTTCCTGCCCGAGAGCCGCACGCGCAGCGCCGGCGTTTTCCTGCTGGAGGAATACCGCCTGGGCGATTGGCGCTTCGAGGCCGGCGCGCGCCAGGACTGGCAGCGCATCTCGCCCGAGCAGGGCGATGCCAAGCGCCATCGCGCCACCTCGCTGTCGGCCGCGGCGATCTGGGAGTTCGCCCCGCAATACGCCATCGCCCTGTCGGTGTCGCGTTCGCAGCGCATGCCCACGGCGCAGGAGCTGTACGCCGACGGCATCCACCTGGCCACCAATACCTACGAGATCGGCAACCCGGACCTGGACCGCGAGACCTCGCGCAACATCGACCTGACGCTGCGCAAGACCGAAGGGGCCACCACCTTCAGCATCAGCGCCTTCCACAATCGGGTCAAGAACTACATCTACGCCCAGACCCTGGACCGCTACGAGGATTTCCGCCTGATCGAATACGCCCAGCACGACGCGGTCTTCAACGGCGTGGAGGGCGAGGTGCGCCATCGCTTCACGCCGGTGTATTCGGCGGCGGTGTTCGGCGACTACGTGCGCGGCAGGTTCACCGGCGACGCGGGCAACCTGCCGCGCATCCCGGCCATGCGCGCCGGGGTGCGGCTGAACGCCGACTGGGCCCAATGGGGGGCGGGGCTGGAGTTCTCGCGCATCTTCCGCCAGTCCAAGGTGTCGGACTACGAGGACGAGACCGGCGGCTACAACCGGCTCGACGCCGTGGTGACCTATTCCACGCAGCTGGCCGGGGCCGACACGCAGGTGTACCTGCGCGGCACCAACCTGCTGGACAAGCTGGCCTACAACCACGCCTCGTTCATCTCGCGCGCCGCGCCCCTGCCCGGGCGCAGCGTGCTGCTGGGCGTGCGCACGGCGTTCTAGCGCCTTGGGGCCCGTGGACGGCCCCTAGCCTTCGCGCTTGCGGGCGGCCCGCGGATGGGCCTGGTCGTAGGCGCGCGCCAGGTGCTGGAAGTCCAGCCGGGTATAGATCTGCGTGGTGGAGATGTTGGCGTGGCCCAGCATGTCCTGCACGGCGCGCAGGTCTTGCGCCGACTGCAGCACGTGGCTGGCGAAGCTGTGGCGCAGCACGTGCGGGTGCACATGCGCCGGCAGGCCCGCCGAGACCGCCAGCCTGGCAAGCTGCGCCTGCACCACGCGCGGCGCGATGCGCCGCCCGCGCGCGCCCAGGAAGAGGGCGGCGGCATCGTCCTCGCCCGCGCCGGGCGCCAGCAGGGCGGGCCGCTCGGCCAGCCAGCGTTCGATGGCCTGCGCCGCGGCCTTGCCCACCGGCACGGCGCGGCGCTTGCCGCCCTTGCCCAGCACCAGCACCTCGGATTCGGCCAGGTTGATCCAGCCGCGCGACTCGTAGCCGGGCACGCGCCGGTACGACACGTCCAGGCTGGTGAGTTCGGACAGCCGCAAGCCGCTGGAGTAGAACAGCTCGAACATGGCGTGGTCGCGCCGCGCCAGCGCGTCGTGGCCCTGGCGGGCGCCGGCGTGATCGAGCAGCCCCATGGCCTGCTCGACGGACAGCGCCTTGGGCAGCGAACGCGGCGCCTTGGGCGCGCGCAAGCCGTCGGTGGGATTGGCGGGCATGCCGGCTTGCGGCGCCCACCACTTGAAGAAGCCGCGCCAGGCCGACAGGGTGCGCGCCAGGCTGCGCGGGCTCATGCCCTGGCCATGCAAGCGGGCCAGGTACTGGCGCAGCTGCGCGGCACCGAGCTGCTCGGGCGGCGTGCCGCCGGCAAACTCGGCGAGCTTGGCCAGGTCGCGCGTGTAGCCCTGCAAGGTGTGCGCCGAATAGCGCACCGTCTTGGACAGGTGTTCCAGCCAGCGCGTCATGCTTTCGGGCAGGCTGGCCATGGCCGTCAGTCCGCCGCGGGGCGCAGCCGGCGCAGCGCCGCGCTGGCCAGCTCGCCGATCTGGTCCAGGAAGTCCGTGCCCATATCCGGCACGAAGCGCTCGGCGTCCTCGGCCGCCAGGACCAGCAGGCCGATGGCCGGCTCCCCGGCCTGCGGACGCAGCGCCACGATGGCCAGCGAACCGGGCTTGGCGGCCAGCCATTGCGCCGCCTCGAAGCCGGTATCGGTGCCGCAATAGGGCTGCTTGAGCGTGTCGGCGAAGGCGCGGCAATCTTCCGAGACCGGCTGGCCGGCCGGATCGTGCTCGGCCGGCGCCACCGGGCCCCAGACCCGCAGCGCCGCTTCCTGCAAGCCGAAGAGCTCGGCCAGGCCCAGGGTGATGGCCGCCGGCAGGCGGCTGGCGTCGGCCTCGGCCAGCAGGCGCAGGCTCCATTGATGCAGCCGCTTGCCGATGGTTTCGTTGGCCGTGGCGTTGTGCACCAGCGCGCCCAGGCGCAGCTCGAGTTCGCGCTGGCGCTCGCGCAGGGCGACGATCTGGCGCTCGCCCAGCGAGATGGCGCGGCTTTGGTGCGGATGCGGCACTTCCAGCGTGGCGAAGACGTCGGCGTGGTCCGACAGGAAGCTGGGATGGGCCTGCAGGAAACGGGCAACGGTCTCGGCGGTCAGCGCGTCGGGGGTCATGAGGGCAGGGTCCTTCTACTGTGCCGCGGGGGCGGAGGGGGTCGCGGGGGCGCGCACGGCGTCAGCGCGCATCGGGCAGGCTGGCCACCAGTGCGTCGATGTCCAGCGTGCCGGTAAAGACGGTGGTGGCCGGGCCCGTCATGCGCAACTGCCGGCCGTCCCAATCGATGTCCAGCCGCCCGCCGCGCGTGTGCACCGCCACCGGGGAGTCCAGCAGGCCGCGGCGGATGCCGGCGGCCACCGCGGCGCATGCGCCGGTGCCGCAGGCCAGGGTTTCGCCCGCGCCGCGTTCGTAGACGCGCAGGCGCAGCGTGTGGCGGTCGAGCACCTGCATGAAGCCGGCGTTCACGCGCCGTGCAAAGCGCGGATGCGACTCGATGTAGGGGCCCTGGACGGCTACCGGCGCCCGGTCCACGTCCTCGACCAGCTGCACCGCGTGCGGGTTGGAGATGGCCACCAGCGACAGCCAGGCCGAGTCGCCGGTCCGGGCGGCCTCGCCTTCCAGGGGCAGCTGCCACAGCGTGTCGTGGTGTTCGGTGCGCCAGGCCAGGCCGGCCGGGTCGAAGGGCAGGGCCTGGGGCTCGAAGCGGGTCTGGCCCATGTCGACGGTAACGCGCCCGTCGGCGGTTTCGTCCAGCACGATGATGCCGGTGGCGATCTCGGCGCGCAGCGGGTTGCGGTCGGACAGGCCCTGTTCGTGCACGAAGCGCACGAAGCAGCGCGCGCCGTTGCCGCAGTGCTCGACCTCGCTGCCGTCGGCGTTGAAGATGCGGTAGCGGAAATCGGCGTCCGGGCGCGTGGCCGGCTCGACCAGCAGGATCTGGTCGGCGCCCACGCCCAGGTGGCGGTCAGCCAGCGCGCGCGCGCGCGCCGGCGTCATCTCGATGGCGGCGCGCACGCCGTCCAGCACGACGAAGTCGTTGCCGGCACCGTGCATTTTGGTGAAGGTCCAGGTCATCGGGGGATTATCGCCTACTTGCCGGCGCCGCTGTAGTGCCGGTTCGGCCGGGGCGGCCTAGTAGAGCTTGGGCTGCCCCGCCGGACGCGTCTTGAAGCGCCGGTGCACCCAGTAATACTGCGCCGGCATGCGCAGCACCCATTGCTCGAGCAGGGCGTTCAGGCGCGCGGTGGCGGCTTCGGCGTCCTGCTCGCCGGGAAAGTCCTCCAGCGGCGGCAGCACTTCGATGTGATAGCGGCCCGTGGCCGCGTCCCAATGGCTGAGCACGGGCAGCACCGGCAGCTGCCAGGTGCGGGCGATCTGCGCGGTGGACGGCATGGTGGCCGCCGGCACGCCGAAGAACGGCACGAAGACCGCGCCCTTGCGGCCCAGGTCCATGTCGGGCAGGTAATAGATGGGGCGGGCCGCGCGGATGTGGCGCAGCAGGCTGCGCACGCCGTCGCGCCGGCTGACCAGGTGCACGTCGTTAAAGCGCGTGCGCCCTTCGCGCACGATGGCGTCGACGGCCGGATCGCTTTGCGGCGCGTACATGGTGGCGCCCGAGGGGCATTGCATGGTCAGGCGCGAGGCCGCCGCGTCCAGGCCGATGAAGTGCGGCGCCAGCAGGATGCACGACTGGCCGGCGTCCAACTGGCGCTGCAGGTGCTCGTAGCCCGAGAGCGCGACCATCTCGCGCACCTTTTCGGGCGGCGCATACCAGAGCACGCCGCGGTCCACCACCGATTGCGCCAGCGCGTGGAAATGCTCGCGCAGCAAGGCCTCGCGCCGGGCTTCGGACATCTGCGGAAAGCACAGCTCCAGGTTGCGGCGCGCCACCTTCACGCGCGGCCTGACGCAGCGGTAGGCCAGCGCGCCCAGCCAGCGGCCCAGCCGCAGGCGGGCGGCCGGGCGCATGCGGCCGAAATGGCGGAACAGCGCGCGCAGGGCGCGGTACTTCAGGCCGCGGGCGGCCGCGGGGGAGACGCCTTGGCTCATGCCTGCTCCCGTCCCGGGCCATGTTCGCGCCCTTGGCCGGGTTCCTGCCCGGCTGCCCGCGCCGCGCCGGGCAGCCCGGGCGCGGGCGGCGCGCCCTTGGGCGTCTTGTAGCGGTGGTAGCCCCACAGGTACTGCTCGGGAAAGCGGCGGATCAGCGTTTCCATGGTCTGGTTGATGAGCGCGGCCTGCGCCTGCGGCGAGTCGGGCAGCGGCTCGGGCACGCGCACATAGTGCATGCGCCAGCCTTGTCCGCGCGGCAGGCGCTCGCCGGCCACCAGGATGACCGGCACCCGGGTCTGGGTGGCCAGCTTGCCAGGCAGGGTGACCGAATAGGCCATGCGGCCGAAGAAGGGCGCCCAGACGCCTTCGCCTACGCCCGGGGCCTGGTCCGGCAGCATGCCGATGGCCTGGCCGGCGCGCAGCGCGCGCACGAAGGCGCGCACGCCGGCCTGGGTGGCGGGCACCACCTGCAGGCCCTCGGCCTGGCGCGCCACCTGCATGATGGGCGCCAGCGCCGCCTTGCGCGGCGGGCGGAACATGACGGTGAGCGGCGCGATGCGCGCCACGTAGCGGGCGGTGATCTCGAAGCAGCCCAGGTGCGGCGTCAGGTACAGGATGCCGCGGCCCTCGTCGCGCACGGCCTGCACCATGGCCTCGTCGTCGCTGACGACCTGCGCCAGGCTCCGCTCGCCGCGGAACCACACGCGGGCCAGCTCCAGGATCATGGCGCCGGTTTCGCCGGCCGCGCGGCGGGCGAAGGCCGGGTCGTCGTAGCCGGCCTGCGCCGCGTTGGCGCGCAGGCGGTCGCGGTACTTGCCCGGCAGGGCATAGACCAGCCTGCCCAGTCCGCGCCCCAGCCCTTGCAGCCAAGGCAAGGGCAGGCAGGCAAGCAGGCGGAACAGGGCTAGCAGCATCGGCAGGATCCGGGAGGGGCCGCAGCAAGGGTGCGGCGGGCCGGCGAGCCGGCGGCCGGCTCCTGCGGCAAGAACGCGACAACATGACATTTTCGCTTAAAATGGCTCCGTCGCCGAGTTAACCGACAACTTGCGGGGCGACAAGTGCGGGATGGCGCCTGGCGCCGTCCGGTTCCCGAACCGCTAAAGCGTCGCGCCCAGATCAGCGTCCTGCCTGCTGAGTCCGGGGCAACGCGCCCCGTTCAACCCGTCCGCCAGCCTTGGCCGGCCGCCGGACAAAACAGGACGTAAACCGTGGCCCACAACGATTTTCTCTTCACTTCCGAATCCGTTTCCGAAGGCCATCCGGACAAGGTCGCCGACCAGATCTCCGATGCCGTGCTGGACGCCATCTTCACGCAGGACCCCAACGCCCGCGTAGCGGCCGAGACCCTGTGCAACACCGGCCTGGTGGTGCTGGCTGGCGAAATCACCACCACGGCCAACGTCGACTACATCCAGGTCGCGCGCGACACCATCCGCCGCATCGGCTACGACAACACCGACTACGGCATCGACTACAAGGGCTGCGCGGTGCTGGTCGCCTACGACAAGCAATCGCCCGACATCGCCCAGGGCGTGGACCGCAGTTCCGAGGACTACCTGAACCAGGGCGCCGGCGACCAGGGCCTGATGTTCGGCTACGCCTGCGACGAAACCCCCGACCTGATGCCCGCGCCCATCTGGTATTCGCACCGCCTGGTGCAGCGCCAGAGCGAACTGCGCAAGGACGGCCGCCTGCCGTGGCTGCGCCCCGACGCCAAGTCGCAGGTCACCTTCCGCTACGTCGACGGCAAGCCCGTCGAGGTCGATACCGTGGTGCTCTCGACCCAGCACGCGCCGGAAATCTCGCAGCAGGCCATCCGCGAGGCCGTCATCGAGGACATCATCAAGCCCAGCTTTCCCGACGGCCTGATCACGCCCAAGACCAAGTTCCTGGTCAACCCCACCGGACGCTTCGTCATCGGCGGCCCGCAGGGCGATGCCGGCCTGACCGGGCGCAAGATCATCGTGGACACCTACGGCGGCGCGTGCCCGCACGGCGGCGGCGCGTTCTCGGGCAAGGATCCCTCCAAGGTCGACCGCTCGGCGGCCTATGCCGCCCGCTACGTGGCCAAGAACGTGGTGGCCGCCGGACTGGCGCGCCAGTGCCAGGTGCAGGTCAGCTACGCCATCGGCGTGGCCGAGCCCATCAACATCACGGTCTACACCGAAGGCACCGGCGTCATTCCCGACGACCAGATCGCCAAGCTGGTGCGCGAGCATTTCGACCTGCGTCCCAAGGGCATCATCCAGATGCTCGACCTGCTGCGGCCCATCTACGCCAAGACCGCGGCCTACGGCCACTTCGGCCGCGCCGAGCCCGAGTTCACCTGGGAACACACCGACAAGGCGGCCGCGCTGAAGAAGGCTGTCTGAGGCCGGCGGCGGGCGGCGTGGCGGCCGGCCGTGCGGCCGCCGAGGGCGGCCACCCGGCCCGCGCCGATACCCCGGCCGCCCCCAGGGACTTGAAATGGGGGACGCAAGCCCGGTGCTAAGCTAGCTCCATGCTTCACCCCGACGATACGACCTCCCCGGATTTCCCGGCCGATACCGGCGCGCCCGCCGGCTCGGGCCGGGATACCTTCGCCTTTACCGATTCGCCCTGCGTGGCGGTCTGCTCCACGCTCTATGACGACGTGTGCCGCGGCTGCGGCCGCACCGCCATGGAGGTCGCCAACTGGGTGTTCATGGAGGAAGGCGAAAAACAAGTGGTCTGGCAGCGCATCCGCGCCCAGGGGTATCCCCGCCGCAACCGCTAGGGGCGCGCCGCGCGCCGGGCCGGCCCGGGTCACGCACGGCGCGGGCGGCGGCGCCGCCCGCCTGCCGGCTCAGCTCTGGGGCTGCTTGGCGAAGTGTTCGCGCGTGAGCTTGACCACCACCGGCGCCAGCAGCAGCAGCGCGATCAGGTTGGGAATCGCCATCAGGCCGTTGAGCGTGTCGGCCAGCAGCCAGGCGAACTCCAGCTGGGCCAGCGCGCCGAAGGGCACGGCGATGACCCAGATGATCCGGAACGGCATGACGGCGCGCACGCCGGCCAGGAACTCCCAGCAGCGCTCGCTCAGGTAGCTCCAGCCCAGGATGGTGGTGAAGGCGAACACCGCCAGCGCCACGGCGATGATGTATTGCCCCACGCCCGGCAGCGCATGGCCGTAGGCCGCCGCCGAAAGCGGCGCGCCGCTGGCGCCTTCGGTCCACAGGCCCGAGCACACGATCACCAGGCCCGTCATGGTGCAGATGACGATGGTGTCGATGAAGGTGCCGATCATGCCGATCATGCCCGAGCGCACCGGGCTGTCGCTGGTGCCGGCCGCCTGCGCGATGCCGGCGGTGCCCAGGCCCGCCTCGTTCGAGAAGATGCCGCGCGCCACGCCGTAGCGCATGGCGGCCATGACGGCCGCGCCGGCAAAGCCGCCGGTGGCCGCGATGGGGGTGAAGGCGTGGGTAAAGATCAGGCCGAAGGCCGCGGGGATGGCGTCGGCCATGACGATCAGGGCGATCACCGAGGCCAGGATGTAGGCCACGCACATGAAGGGCACCAGCGCCGAGGCGACCTTGCCGATGCGGCGGATGCCGCCCAGCACCACCATGCCGATCAGCACCATGGTCAGCACGCCGGTCAGCCACTGGGGCACGTCGAAGGAGGTCTGCAGGGCGTCGGCCATGCTGTTGACCTGCACCATGTTGCCGATGCCAAAGCCGGCCAGCCCGCCGAACAGCGCGAAGGCCAGGCCCAGCCAGCGCCATTGCGGGCCCAGGCCGTTGCGGATGGCGTACATCGGCCCGCCGGTGAATTCGCCGCGCGGGTCCTTCTCGCGGTAGTGCACGGCCAGCACCACCTCGCTGTACTTGGTGGCCATGCCCACCAGCGCGGTGCACCACATCCAGAACAGCGCGCCCGGGCCGCCCAGGAAGATGGCGGTGGCCACGCCGGCGATGTTACCGGTGCCCACCGTGGCGGCCAGGCTGGTCATCAGCGCCTGGAAGGGGCTGATGTCGCCGGTGGCGGCATCGCCCTTGACGCGGTTGCGCCACATCAGCCGAAAGCCGGTGCCTATCCTGGACAGCGGCATGAACCCCAGCCGCAGCATGAGGAACAGGCCGGTGCCCAGGATGAGGACCAGCATCAGGGGACCCCAGACGATGCCGTTCAGGGAATTGACGAAAGATTCGAGCGCGGCCATGGCGCCTCCGCAGGATGGGGATAGGAAATGGACGGGCGGCGCCCGTGGCGCCAAGCGCAATGGTAACGCCGGTGGCGTCCCGGATGTATTGGACTTGTCATGTGTCTGTGGCCTAATTTCCGGCATCGAAACGGCCGGGAGCCGCCCATGCATATCCTGCTCGTCAGCGATGCCTGGCATCCGCAAGTCAGCGGCGTCGTCCGCACCTGGACCTCGGTGCAGCGCGTGTTGGCCGGCTGGGGCCACACGCTCGAGGTTATCGGCCCCTCGGGTTCGCTGACCATCCCGGCTCCCAGCGAGCGCGCCCTGCGCCTGTGCATCAACCCCGGCCGCCACCTGCGCCGCCTGCTGGGCGCGCGCGTACCCGATGCGCTGCACATCGCCACCGAAGGCCCGCTGGGCATGGCCGCCCGGTCGCTGGCGCTGGCGCGCGGCTGGCGCTTCACCACGTCCTTTCACACCGCCTTTCCCGAATACCTGCAGCTGCGCATGGGCGTGCCGGCGGCGCTTACCTACCGCTACCTGCGCTGGTTCCACCGGCCCTCGCAGAAGGTGCTGGTGCCCACCCACACGCTGCGCACCCAGCTGGCGGCCCACGGCTTTGCCAACATGCAGGTCTGGGCGCGCGGGGTCGATGCCCGGCAGTTTGCCCCGGACGACGGGCTGGCGCTGGCCGGGCTGCCCCGGCCCATCCACCTGAGCGTGGGCCGGCTGGCGCGCGAGAAGAACCTGGACGCCTTCCTGGCGCTGGAGCTGCCCGGCAGCAAGGTGGTGGCCGGCGACGGGCCCGACGCCGCGCGCCTGCGCAAGCAGTACCCGGACGCGGTGTTCCTGGGCATGGTGCCGCACGACCGCCTGGCGCCGCTGTACTCGGCCGCCGATGTTTTCGTCTTTCCCAGCCTGACCGACACCTTCGGCCTGGTGATGCTCGAGGCCATGGCCTGCGGCACGCCGGTGGCCGCACTGCCAGGCGCCGCGCCCTGCGCGGTGGTCGAGGAAGGCGTGACCGGCTGCGTGCACGCCGATCTTGCGCGGGCCTGCCATGGCGCCCTGGGCCTGGACCGCCAGCAGGTGCGCGAGCGCACGCTGGGCCGCACCTGGGACGTCATTGCCGGCGAGCTGCTCGATGCCCTGGTGCCCCTGGCGCCCGCGCACCGGACTGCTGACGCGCCCCAGGTGGCGGGTATACAATGCGGGCTTCCTGAGGAGCGTTGCGACGGGTCGCGCGTCGTCCGCTAGCCGCCTTGCCGGGCGCGCTGGCCGGCACCACCCGCCAGGCTCAGGATCGTTTCCTTGCCGGTGCGCCCTGGCGCCCGGCACGCTCGGCCCGCTGGCCGGGCAGAAACCGCGCTCGTCCAACCCTGCAAGCCGGGGCACGGGCGAGGCTTTCCTCTTCCCCCGGTCTTGCAGGCTCAACCGGAGCCCTGCATGAACACCGTTACCGACAAAACCTTCACCGATTGCATCGTCGCCGACCTGTCGCTGGCCGATTGGGGCCGCCGCGAGATCGCCATCGCCGAAACCGAGATGCCCGGCCTGATGGCCACCCGCGAGGAATACGCCGCGGCCCAGCCCCTGAAGGGCGCGCGCATCGCCGGCAGCCTGCACATGACGATCCAGACGGCCGTGCTGATCGAGACGCTGCAGGCCCTGGGCGCCGAAGTGCGCTGGGCCTCGTGCAACATCTTCAGCACCCAGGACCACGCCGCGGCGGCCATCGCCGCCACCGGCACGCCCGTGTTCGCCGTCAAGGGCGAGACGCTGGAGCAGTACTGGGACTACACCCACAAGATCTTCGAGTGGCCCGAAGGCCGCCACGCCAACATGATCCTGGACGACGGCGGCGATGCCACGCTGCTGCTGCACCTGGGGGCGAAGGCCGAGCAGGATGTCTCCGTACTGGCTGCGCCGGGCAGCGAGGAAGAGCGCGTGCTTTTTGCCGCCATCAAGGCCACGCTGGCGCGCGACCCCAAGTGGTACTCCACCCGCCTGGCCGAAGTGCGCGGCGTCACCGAGGAAACCACCACCGGCGTGCACCGCCTCTACCAGATGTCCAAGAAGGGCGAGCTGGCCTTTGCGGCCATCAACGTCAACGACTCGGTCACCAAGTCCAAGTTCGACAACCTGTACGGCTGCCGCGAATCGCTGGTCGACGGCATCAAGCGCGCCACCGACGTGATGGTGGCCGGCAAGATCGCCGTGGTGGCCGGCTACGGCGACGTGGGCAAGGGTTGCGCGCAGGCGCTGGCCGCGCTGCGCGCCCAGGTGTGGGTGACCGAGATCGATCCGATCTGCGCGCTGCAGGCCGCCATGGAAGGCTACAAGGTCGTCACCATGGAAGAGGCCGCCGACAAGGCCGACATCTTCGTGACCGCCACGGGCAACTACAACGTCATCACGCGCGCCCACATGGAGCGCATGAAGGACCAGGCCATCGTTTGCAACATCGGCCACTTCGACAACGAGATCGACGTCGCCGGCATCGAGGACCTGGCCTGGGAAGAGATCAAGCCCCAGGTCGATCACGTCATCTTCCCCGATGGCAAGCGCATCATCCTGCTGGCCAAGGGCCGCCTGGTGAACCTGGGCTGCGCGACGGGCCACCCGTCCTTCGTGATGTCCTCCTCCTTCACCAACCAGACCATCGCGCAGATCGAGCTGTACACCCGCAACGAGGCCTACCAGCGCGGCCAGGTCTACGTGCTGCCCAAGCGCCTGGACGAGAAAGTCGCCCGCCTGCACCTGAAGAAGCTGGGCGCCAGCCTGACCGAGCTCACGCCCAAGCAGGCCGCCTACATCGGCGTGGCGCAGGAAGGTCCTTACAAACCGGAGCATTACCGTTACTAACGGGGACGCGCTCCTGTAGCACAATGGGAAGCCCGCCGCCTGCGGCGGGCGCCATCCCCGCGGCCCGGCTTCTGCGAGCCGCACGCCTTGCGTGCGCAGGCAAACCGGCAGAGGGCGCGGCGCGGGTCTTCATCCACCGGAACAGGAAAACTGAAATGACGCTGATCCTCGTCTGGCTGTTGAATTCCGTTGCGCTGCTGGCGGTTGCCTACCTTTTGCCGGGCATCACCGTGGCCAGCTTCGGCTCGGCCATGATCGCCGCCCTGGTGCTGGGGCTCTTGAACATGCTGGTCAAGCCGGTCCTGGTCTTTCTCACGCTGCCCATCACGATCATCACGCTGGGCTTGTTCCTGATCGTGCTCAATGCGCTGCTGTTCTGGTTCGCCGGCTCGGTGCTGCGCGGCTTCAATGTCGCCGGCTTCTGGTGGGCGCTGGCCGGGGCGCTGCTCTACAGCCTGATCTCGGGCCTGCTCTCGGCGCTCATCGTCTAAAAAATGCCCCCCTACGACAACAAGGACAAGGCGTTCAGCCTGGAGTTTTTCCCCCCGCGCGACCTGGCCGCCCAAGAGCGGCTGGTGCGCACGGCCAAGCAACTGATGGCGCTGCACCCGCGCTATGTCAGCGTCACCTTCGGCGCCGGCGGCTCCACCCGCGAGGGCACGGCCGGCACGGTGCGCACGCTGCGCAACCTGGGCTGCGAGGCCGCGCCGCATTTGTCGTGCATCGGCGCCACGCGCGAGCAGCTGCGCCAGATCCTGCAGTCGTACAAGGACGAGGGCGTGCGCCGCGTGGTGGCCCTGCGCGGCGACCTGCCCTCGGGCATGGGCGGCGAGGCCGGCGAGCTGCGCTACGCCAGCGAACTGGTGGCCTTCATCCGCGCCGAGTTCGGCAACGCCTTCCACATCGAGGTGGCCGCCTATCCCGAGATGCATCCGCAGGCCGAAAGCCCCGCGCAGGACCTGGCGCATTTCGTGCAGAAGGTGCAGGCCGGGGCCGACAGCGCGATCACGCAATACTTCTTCAACGCCGAGGCGTATTTCGATTTCGTCTCGCGCGCGCAGGCCAAGGGCGTGAACGTGCCCATCGTGCCGGGCATCATGCCCATCACCAACCACACGCAGCTGGCGCGCTTCTCGCAGATGTGCGGGGCCGAGATCCCGCGCTGGATCCGCCTGCGCCTGGCCGAGTTCGGCGATGACAAGGCCTCGATCCGCGCCTTCGGGGTGGACGTGGTCACGCAGCTGTGCCAGCGCCTGCTGGAGAACGGCGCGCCCGGCCTGCATTTCTATACGCTCAACAGCGCCGAGGCCACGCAGGCGATCTGGCAAGGACTGGGGCGCTAGGCCCGAGATGCGGTTGTAGGCGTCGATCCTACTGCGCCTGCAGCCTTTCCGAGCCCTGCGCCAGCACCTGCAGGTCGGTGAAGTCGGTGGGTTCGGCGTGGCCCGGGATCATGCGCACGGGCTGGTGCACCCGGTCGGCCGGCACCAGCGATTGCGGGTCGTGCGAGGACGACCAGACCGGGTCGGGGATCTCGGCGAACACCTGGCGCAGCCGCTCGCCCCAGGAGCTGCGGATCATGCGGAAATACTCGTTGTTCTCGTCGATGTTGGCAAAGTGCGTCACGCGCAGCGTGCCGGCGTCGTAGACCAGCAGGTCCAGCGGCATGCCCACCGAGATGTTCGAGCGCAGCGTCGAATCCATGGAGATCAGCGCGCACTTGGCGGCCTCGTCCAGCGAGGTGTCCGGGCGCAGCACGCGGTCCAGGATGGGCTTGCCGTACTTGGCCTCGCCGATCTGGAAATAGGGCGACTCGGCATGGGCCTCGATGAAATTGCCGGCCGAATAGACCTGGAACAGGCGGCAGCTTTCGGTGCCGATCTGCCCGCCGAAGATCATCGAGATGTTGAACTCGATGCCCTGCTGCTTGAGGGCCTCGCCCTCGCGCGCGTACACCAGGCGCACCGCCTCGCCCACGTGGCGCGCCGCCTCGAACATGTTGGGCGCGTTCCAGATGGAGTCGGCGCCTTCGCGCTCGTGGGCCGCCAGGACGTTGCCCACGGCCTGGCTGATGGCCAGGTTGCCCGCCGTCATCAGCACCATGACCCGTTCGCCGGGATGCTCGAAGACGCTGAGCTTGCGATAGGTGCTGATCTGGTCCACGCCGGCGTTGGTGCGGGAGTCGGCCAGGAAAACCAGGCCGCTGTTGAGCCGGGCGGCAATGCAATAGGTCATTTCGGGAGCGCTTGATGGCCGCCGGATGGCAGCAGGTTTGCGGGCATTTTATAGCGGCCGCGGCGGCGATCAAGCCCCCATCGCGCCTTGCACCACCTGCACGCTGACGGTCATGGATTCGATCCCGCCGCCGGTGCGCACGCCGCGCACGGGCGAGGCCGAATCGTAGTCGCGCGCCACCGCCAGGCGGCAATGGCATTCGCTGGCGTACTGGCGATTGGTCACGTCGATGCTGCTCCAGCCCAGGTCGGGCAGCCAGACGTCCACCCAGGCGTGGCTGGCGGCGTGCTCGGCGGTGGTGTAAAGGTAGCCGCTGACGTAGCGCGCCGGTACGCCCAGGCCGCGCACGCAGGCCAGGAACAGATGGGCATGGTCCTGGCACACGCCATGGCCCAGCCGCAGCACCTGCTGCGCGGCGGTGGTCACGTCGGTGGTGCCCGGTTCGTACTTGACGCGCTCGCAGATGGCCACGGCCAGCGCCAGCGCGTCGGCCGGCTCGCGGATGCCCTGCGGCAGCACCGAGCGGCAAAAGGCCATCACCGTCTCGTCGGGCAGGGTCAGCGAGGTGCTGACGCAAAAGGCCTGCACCGGCAGGCGGCTTTCGTCATGGCGCAGCACGCCGTCGGGCAGGTGGTCGACTTCCACGTGGCCCGTCACGCGCAGCTCGATCTCGGTGTGAGGACGCGTCAGCGTCATGGTGTGCGTGATGTTGCCGTAGGCGTCGATGTTCGCCTGCAGCGAGCCGGGCGCGTCGATGTGCCAGCGCAGCGCGCGCTGGTGCTCGTCGTTGCGCGGCGTGAGCCGCAGCGTCTGGATGCTGTAGTCCACCGGCTGGGTATAGCGGTAGCGGGTGATGTGTCGGATCAGGTGCTTCATTGTCTCGCTCTCGTTTGCGGGCGCGCGCGGCGCTCAATGGGCCAGCGGCACCAGGAAATCCCGCGCGATCCGGTTGCCCAGGTCGTTGATGCGCGCCAGGAAGCGCTCCAGGTATTGGTGCAGGCCGGCCTGCAGGATGTCCTCGACCCGGCCGTATTCGAGCTCGGCGCGCAGCAGCCCGGCCAGTCGTTCGGTTTCCTTGGAGCGCGCGTTCGAGATGCGCGCCAGGTCCTTGGAGACGGCCCGCACCGAGGCCAGCAGCGAGCGCGGCATGTCCCCGCGCAGGATCAGCAGTTCGGCCACCCGTTCGGGCGCGATCACGTCGCGGTAGACCTTGCGGTAGATCTCGAAGCCCGAGACCGAGCCCAGGATGGCCCACCAGCGGTAGAACTCGCCCACGCCCTCGTGCTCGGCCGGCGGCGCGCCGTCGCGTTCGTGGAATTTCACGTCCAGCAGCCGGGCCGTGTTGTCGGCGCGCTCCAGGTGCATGCCCAGGCGCAGGAAGGTCAGCGCGTCGTCCTCGAGCATGGTGCCGATGGTCACGCCCCGGGCCAGGTGCGAGCGCAGCTTGACCCACTCGAAGAACTCGCCGGCGTTGTGTTCGAGCAGGCCGCCGCGCTGGTGGCGCTGCAGCTCCAGCCAGATGGTGTTGTAGGTTTCCCAGACCTCGGTGGTCAGGCTGCCGCGCACCGCGCGCGCGTTCTCGCGCGCCGCGTACAGGCAGGAACGGATGGACGAGGGGTTGTCGGCATCGTGCACCATGAAATGCAGGATTTCCTGCGGCGTGCCGCCGGGATAGGCCGCGTCGAAGCGGCCCTGCAGCTCGCTGATGGCCAGCACCGCGCGCCAGGAGGCTTCGCGCGCGGCCGGCTCCTGCGGCAGCAGCGACATCTGCAGGTTCACGTCCAGCATGCGCGCCGTGTTCTCGGCGCGCTCCATGTATCGGCACATCCAGAACAGGTTGTCGGCGGTCCGGCTCAGCATCGTCTTCTCCCGTCGGTCCGTCAGTTCTCCAGCACCCAGGTGTCCTTGGTGCCGCCGCCCTGGCTGCTGTTGACCACCAGCGAGCCCTCGCGCAGGGCCACGCGGCACAGGCCGCCGGGCACGGTGGTGATCTGCCGCCCGCCGCAGACCACGTAGGGCCGCAAGTCGACGTGGCGCGGCGCGATGCCGTTCTCCACATAGGTGGGCACGGTGGACAGGGCCAGCGTGGGCTGGGCGATGTAGTTGGCCGGATGGGCGCGCACCCGCGCGCGGAAGGCCTCGATCTCGGCGCGCGAGGCGCCCGGGCCCACCAGCATGCCGTAGCCGCCGGCGCCGTGCACTTCCTTGACCACCAGCTCGGCCATGTGCTCTAGCACATAGGACAGTTCCTGCGGCCGGCTGCACTGCCACGTGGGCACGTTCGACAGGATGGGCTCCTCGCCCAGGTAGAAGCGGATCATCTCCGGCACGTACAGATAGGTCGACTTGTCGTCGGCGATGCCCGTGCCGATGGCGTTGGCCAGGGTGATGCGCCCGGCCCGGTACACCGACAGCAGGCCCGGCACGCCCAGCACCGAATCCGAACGGAAGGCCAGCGGATCGAGAAAGTCGTCATCGACGCGGCGGTAGATCACGTCCACCCGCTTGGGGCCGTGGGTGGTGCGCATGTAGACCGTATTCTCGTCGACGAACAGGTCGCGCCCCTCGACCAGCTCGACCCCCATCTGCTGGGCCAGGAAGGCGTGCTCGAAGTAGGCCGAGTTGTACTGCCCCGGCGTGAGCACCACCACCGTGGGCTCGTCGCCCACCGGCGAGACATCGCGCAGGCTGTCCAGCAGCAGGTCGGGATAATGCGCCACCGGCGCCACGCGGATGCGGCCGAAGGCATCGGCCATCAGCCGCATCGACACCTTGCGGTTCTCCAGCATGTAGGACACGCCCGAGGGCACGCGCAGGTTGTCCTCCAGGACGTAGAACTCGCCCGCGCCGGCGCGCACCACGTCGATGCCGGCGATGTGGCAATAGACGTCGCCGGGCACGTCCACGTCCTGCATCTCGGGACGGTACTGGGCGTTCATGAAGACCTGCTCGGGCGGGATCTTGCCGGCGCGCACGATCTCGTGGTCGTGGTAGATGTCGTGCAGGAACAGGTTCAGCGCGCGTGCGCGCTGGCGCAGGCCGGCATCGAGCCGCTGCCACTCGGCGGCCGGGATGATGCGCGGGATCAGGTCGAAAGGGATCAGGCGCTCGGTGCCTGCCTCGTCGCCGGCCAGCGAGAAGGTGATGCCCACTCGCCGGAAGCTCAGGTCGGCCTCCACCCGCTTGGCGGTCATCGTCGCGGCCGACTGCGCCGACATCCAGTCGGCGAACTCTCGATAGTGCGGCCGGATCTCCCCCTCGCCGTCGAACATCTCGTCATAGGCCGGCGTCTTGCGCGGCGGCATGCTGGTCATGCGCGGGTTCCTGTCTGTTGTCATGGCCTGGAGGCGGCGGGTGCCGGCCGCCCGGCGGGGCGCCTTGTCCTGTCCTCACGCCGGCGCCTGCCTGCGACAAGCAAGCGGCATGCCACGCCCATGCATGCCTAGCATAGGCGCGGGGGCCGCCCGCCGTGTGTCGGTCCCGTTACGGGATGTCCCATTGTGTGGCGGGCAAGCGGGTCGGGGCAAGCCCGTGTGCACCGGATTGGTGCATCAGGCGCGCCGGCAGGACACTAGGCGCGCACCCGCAGGAATACGCGGGCATCGAGCACGCGCTGGCCTTCGATCATCAGCTTGAGGTGGCTGATGCCGCGGGCCGGCTCGTCGGCGCACCAGCGCGCCAGGGCGGTGCGGGCCGCACGGCTGCACAGCTGGCGGGCCTGCAAGCCGTCCAGCAGGGGTGTCCAGCGCGCCATCGTGCCTTGCGGGTGGCGCTCGGCCAGCAGTTCCAGGCCCCAGCGCGGCCGCGGGCCGGCCGCGTCCAGGTCGACGATGGCCACGCAGCGGCTGGCCAGCATCCCCAAGGCCTGGGCCGCCGGCGGCAGGTCCGCCGGCCCGCTTTGCGGCAGTCCCGCCGGGGCCTGGCCTTGCGGCAGCCCCGAGACAAAAAGGC
The DNA here is from genome assembly GCF_037026685.1 of Orrella sp. JC864. Lineage (NCBI taxonomy): Bacteria > Pseudomonadati > Pseudomonadota > Betaproteobacteria > Burkholderiales > Alcaligenaceae > Orrella > Orrella sp. JC864. The sequence goes on from NZ_JBANET010000005.1 coordinate 73,882, forward strand.
GCAGCGGCTGGCCCGGCCGGCGGTCGAGCCAGGCGGCGCAGTCGATGGCCGCGCCGGCCGGCAGCCCGTCCAGCCATAGGCGGGCCTGGCCGGCCTGGGCGGCGGGCAGGCCCTGGGCGCGCAGCCCCTCGATCAGCGCCGGCCATTGCGGCGCGCCGGCCCGCACGTCCTGGCAGGGCAGGGGCACGCTGGCCTGCCCGTGGCGGTTCAGGGTATAGCGCAGGTACAGCAGGCCCGGCGCGCCGGCGTGCCCGGCGGCGGCCTTGGCCGCCGGGTCCTGCAAGGCCAGGTACAGGTGCGGGCGCACGCCGGGGGTCAGGCCGCACTCCAGCGCGAAGCCGGCCGTGCCGGCCGGCGCGCGCGGGGCCAGCGCATCGAAGGCCTGCCGCGCGGGCAGGGTCAGCAGGTCGGACGCGATGGCAGGCGCATGCGCCTGCCACAGGGGCGCAAAGGGCTGCAAGGCGGCAGGCGGGTTCATGGCGCCTTGGGCACCCAGCCGGTGGGCGTGAGCACGGCATCGAGCCGCACGTCATGAGGCGCCGGCCGGTAGTGCGGGTCGTCGATGCGCCCTTCGCGCCAGGCGATGCCGATGGTGGTGTGGGGATGGCCGCGTTCGCGCAGGGCGGCCAGGGTGCGGTCGTAGTAGCCGCCGCCGTAGCCCAGGCGGTCGGCTTGCGCGGTGTAGCCCAGCGTGGGCACCAGCACCACGTCCGGCAGCGCAGGCTGGCCGCCCGCCGGCGCCGGGATGCCGTAGGCGCCGGGCTGCATCGGCGTATCCGGCGTCCAGGGATGGAACTCCAGGGGGGCGCCGGCGGTCTTGACCACGGGCAGCAGCACTTGCAGGCCGGCTTCGGCCCATTGGCGCAGCAAGGGCCGCAGATCGGGTTCGTCCTGCATGGGCCAGAAGGCGGCGACCGAGGCCGGCGCCGGGCGGCCCTGCTGCGGCGCCTGCTCGCGCGCAATGGCCAGCCAGGTGAACAGCCGCCCGCGCATCAGCAGGGCCTCGCGGCGGCGCTGCGGTTCGGCGATGCCGGCGCGGGCCTGGCGCAATCGCTGGCGCAGCACGACTGCGTTATCCTTTACGGAATCTTCTTTCACGTTCATGCGGACATACACGATGCGGGTTGGGCAGTTGGCAAGGTATCAGAAATCCGCCGGCCGGGTACGCGCCTTGGCCGGCGCGTTGTTGCTGGCCTGTGCCCTGCCTGCGGGCGCACTGGCGCAGCAGCCGGCCGCCGGCGGCGCGGCCAGCCCGAGCGAGGCCGTGGCGGCCGCGCGCGAGGCCGTCAACCGCAAGCAGTTCGACCGCTTGCCGGCCCTGGCGGCCCGCGCCCAGGGCGATCCCCTGGGCATGTACGCGCAGTACTGGCTGCTGCGCTATCAGCTCAACGCCGATTCGGTGCCCACGCCCACGGCCGAGCTCGAACGGTTCATGCGCGAGAACGCCGACGCCTACCTGGCAGACCGGCTGCGCGGCGACTGGATCCTGGCGGCCGCGCGGCGCGGCGACTTCGCCACCGTGCGCCGCCTGGGCGAGGTCGTCGCGCCCAACGACCAGGTCCGCTGCGCGCAGCTGCAGGCGCGCCACCTGGGCGGCGAGCGCGCCAGCGCCGCGCAGGCCGAGGCGGTGTTTGCCCCCGGCAATGCCTGCTGGGCCCTGATGGGCCAGCTGGTGGCCGACGGCGTGCTGGGCTGGGACGCGTTGCAGCGCTACCTGCGCGATGCGCTCGAGAACAACAAGCTGCCCGATGCCCGGCGTGTCGCGGCCTTGATGTTCAAGCCGGACGAGCTGCGCGCCTATGACGCGTTGATGAAGGATCCCATGAAGTGGGTGGCGGTGCAGTCCAAGCAGGCCGCCTCGCCGGCCCAGCGCGAGCTGGTCACCGTGGCCTTGTCCCGCCTGGCGCGCAAGGACCGTGAAACCGGCCTGGCCTACGTGCGGCGCGAGTGGGCCGGCCACCTGCCCAAGTCCTCGCTGCAATGGGTCTATGCCCAGCATGCGCTGGTCGGTGCGCTGAACCTGGATGCGGGCGCGCACGAGCTGTACAAGCTGGCCGACGATGTGCGCATGAGCGACTACAACCACGCCTGGCGGGTGCGCACGGCGCTGCGCCAGCCGCGCATCGACTGGAAGTGGGTCAAGCTCTCGATCGAGCGCATGTCCGAATCCCAGCGCAACGAGCCGGTCTGGGTGTATTGGCATGCCCGCGGGCTGGCCGCCGCCGGCCGCAAGCAAGAAGCCGAGCGGCAGTTCGCCAGCATTGCCGACCAGTTCAATTTCTATGGCCAGCTGGCCGCCGAAGAGCTGGGGCGCGCCATCAGCGTGCCGGCGCGCCCGGCGCCCCTGACCGAGGCCGAGGTCGCCCAGGCGCGCGCCCATCCCGGCCTGTCCCGCGCGGTGGCGCTGTTCAAGCTGGGCTGGCGCGCCGAGGCCGTGCCCGAATGGAACTACTCGCTGCGCGGCATGAACGACCGCCAGCTGCTGGCCGCCGCCGAGTATGCGCGCCAGGAGCACATCTACGATCGCGTGGTCAATACGTCCGAACGCACCACCGCCGAGTTCGATTTCGGCCAGCGCTTCATCGCGCCCTTCGAAGGCAAGGTCAGCGAGCAGTCGCGCCGGATCGCGCTGGACCCGGCCTGGGTCTATGGCCTGATCCGCCAGGAATCGCGCTTCATTACCGATGCGCGCTCGGTGGTCGGCGCCTCGGGCCTGATGCAGCTGATGCCCGCCACCGCCAAGTACGTGGCCCAGCGCATCGGCATGCGCGACTTCCATCCCTCGCGCGTGAACGAGTTCGACGTCAACACCGTGCTGGGCACCCATTACCTGAACATGGTGCTGCAAGACCTGAACGGCTCGCAGGTGCTGGCCAGCGCCGGCTACAACGCCGGCCCGCGCCGCCCGCACCTGTGGCGCTCGCGCCTGTCGCACCCGGTCGAGGGCGCGATCTTCGCCGAGACCATCCCGTTTACCGAGACGCGCCTGTACGTCAAGAACGTGATGGCCAACGCCACCTACTATGCCGCGCTCTTCAGCGGCCAGCCCCAGTCGCTCAAGGCGCGGCTGGGCCAGATCGCGCCGCAGCGCGACGAGCGCACCAACCTGCCATGAGCGCGGCCTGAGGATGCCGGCCAGCCGCGCAAGAGCCCCCCGATGAGCCGCCGCGACCCGGCCCCGGCAGCCGAGGACCCCTGCCTGCAGGGACTGTCGGCCTACATCGTGGGCGGCGCGGTGCGCGACGAGCTGCTGGGCCTGCCGGCGGGCGACCGCGACTGGGTGGTGGTCGGGGCCAGCCCCGAGGACATGGCCGAGCGCGGCTTCGTGCCCGTGGGCGGCGATTTCCCGGTCTTCCTGCATCCCCGCACCAAAGAGGAATACGCGCTGGCGCGCACCGAGCGCAAGTCCGGGCGGGGCTACCAGGGCTTTACCTTTCACACCGGCGCCGACGTCACGCTGGAAGACGACCTGCGCCGGCGCGACCTGACCGTCAACGCCATCGCCCGCCGCAAGGACGGCACGCTGGTCGACCCCCTGGGCGGCGAGCGCGACCTGCGCGCGCGCGTGCTGCGTCACGTGGGCCAGGCCTTTGTCGAGGACCCGGTGCGCATCCTGCGGCTGGCGCGCTTTGCCGCGCGCTTTCCGGATTTCTCGGTGGCGCCCGAGACGCTGGCGCTATGCCGGCGCATGGCCGCCGAGGGCGAGGTCGACGCCCTGGTGCCCGAGCGGGTGTGGCGCGAAGTCTCGCGCGGGCTGATGGCCTGCCGGCCCTCGCGCATGCTGCAGGTGCTGCAGGATGCGCAGGCCTTGCCGCGCATCGCGCCCGGGCTGGCGCCCGGGCCGGCGCAGCTGCAGGCGCTGGACCGCGCGGCCGGCGGCGGACTGCCGCTGCCGGGCCGCTATGCCTTACTGGCGCTGGCCGCGGACGATGCCGCCGCGCTGGGCAAGCGCTGGCGGGTGCCGGCCGAATGCGCCGACCACGCGCGCCTGCTGCGCGAGGTGCTGGCGCGCGGCCGCGGCGCGCTGCCGGCGCAGGCCGCGCTGGACCTGATCGAGACCTGCGACGGATTGCGCAAGCCCGAGCGTTTCGAGGCGCTGCTGGAGACAGCCGGCGTGGTCAGCGAGGAAGTGGACGGGCAGGCCTTGCGGCAGGCGCTGGCCAAGGTGCGCGCGGTCGATGCCGGCCGCGTGGCGCGCGAGCACGCCGGCGAGCCGGGCCGCATCAAGGCGGCGGTCAGGCAGGCTCGCCTGGCGGCGCTGGCCCCGATGGAGCCATAGCGCCTACAGCGCGTCGCGCCGGTCGCCGCGGGCAAAGCCCAGCAGCGGCGGGTCGATGCCGCGGCCCACTGCCAGCGCCTTGAACAGCTCGCCCATCTCGGCCTCGGACAGCAGCCTGTGCACCGGGCCGGCCCAGCGGGCATAGTCGCGCGCCTGCGCCGGGTCGTGTTGCGCCAGCAGTTCGATCAGCCCGGCGTTGCTGAGCAGGCGCGCCTGCGAGGTATAGCCCAGCACGTCCAGGCCGCCGGCCAGCGCGGCATCGGCCATGGCCGTGAAGTCCACGTGCGCGGTGATGTCCTGCAGGCCCGGCGCCACGAAGGGATCGGCATGGGCGTGGTGGCGCAGGTGGCACATCAGGGTGCCGCCGGCGCGCTGCGGATGGTAGTACTCGCGCTGCGGAAAGCCGTAGTCGATCAGCAGGGCCGCGCCGCGCACCAGCCAGCCGCCCAGTTCGCGCATCCAGGCCTCGGCCTGCAGGTTGACCTCGGAGGCGTAGCCGGGCAGGGCGGGCATGCGCGCGGCCACCGCGTCGGCCAGGGTGTCGTCGGCCGGCCGCTCTTCCCAGGCGAAATCCTCCTGGGCATCGAGCACCACGCCGCGCTCGCACAACCGGTCGGGCGCATGCCAGGCGAACAGCCGCACCGGCATGGCGTCCAGCACTTCGTTGGCCAGCACGCAGCCTTCGAAGGCCGCTGGCTGGCTATCGAGCCAGGCGACCTGCCCGTCGAAAGGCGCCAGCCGCGCTTGCTGGCGCTGGCGCAGGTCGGCCGACACTTCCAGGATCTGGTAGCGCACGGCCATGCCCCGCGCGGCCAGCGCGGCGAGGACCGATTCGGCCAGCGCGCCCGAACCGGCGCCGAATTCCAGCACGGTATCGGTGCCGGTGGCCGCCAGCACCTGGGCCACCTGCCGGGCCAGGGCCTGGCCGAACAACGGCGTCAGTTCCGGCGCGGTGGTGAAGTCCCCGGCCGGCGTGCGCGCGTCGCCCGGATCGAGCTTGGCGCTGCCGGCGGTGTAATAGCCCAGGCCGGGCGCATACAGCGCCAGCCGCATGAATTCGTCGAAAGGCAGCCAGCCGCCGGCCGCCCGCACCGCCGCGCGCAGGTGGGCGGCCACGCGCCCGCTGTGGGCCAGCGCGTCGGGATGCAAGGCGGGCAGGCCGCGCGCCTGCGCGGTCCGGTTGTAGTCGGAAGGGGACTGGGCCATGGCGTGGCGGTGAACGGTTCTGGGCCTGAAGGCAGCATTCTGCCGCAATTCTCCAGGACGCGCGGCGCGGCGAGCCGGCGGGGCGCGTGGTCCCCGGTTCGCCGCGCCGCGAGCCGGACAGGCAGGCGGGCGCCTGGTCCCCGCGCAAGAACGGGCCCGCCCGCAGGGCCGCGCCGGCCTACAGCTGCCGGTACAGCAGCTTTTCCACGCTGGCCACCTCCTGGCGCAGCCAGGGCAGTATCTCCTGCTGGCGTTGCGGCGTCATCCGGTTGGAAGTGGCCGCGATGGTCAGCGCGGCGGCCGGCGCGCCGAAGGTGTTGCGCACCGCCAGGCCGATGGCGGTCACGCCCGGCACGGCCTTCTCCCCGATGGACGCATAGCCCTGCTGGCGCGAGTGCGCCACCACCTGCATCAGGTCCATGGCGTCCAGTTCGCCGTAGGCGCCCAGGCGGGGGGTGACGGTGTCGACGATGTCCGCCACGTCCTGGTCCGGAAGCACCATCAGCATGGCCAGGCCGCCGGCGTTCACGCCCAGCGGCTGGCGGCTGCCGATGGGCACGACCGGCGTCTGGATGGGGTAGTGGCCTTGCACGCGGTCGATGCAGACCGCATCGTTGCCGCGCCGGATGAAGACGAAGGCGGTATCGCCCGTGGCCTCGGCCAGCCGCTGCAGCGAAGGCCGGCAGACCTCGACCAGGTTGAACTGCGGTGCGGCGGCGATGCCCAGCTCGAAGATGAGCGGACCGAGCCGGTAGCGCCGCGTGCCCGCATCGCGCGCCACCATGCCTTCGCGTTCGAGCGCCTTGAGCAGCCGATGGGCGGTGGGGGGCTCGAAGCCAGCCAGGCGGGCCACGTCCACGAAGCGCAAGCCGGCCTGCTGGTGGTCGGCCAGCAGCTTGAGCACCTGCGCCACCCTGCGTATGCCCTGGGTGCCGCCTACCGGCGGCTGCCGGCGATTGGGAAATGAAATATCCATATAGTGGAAGTTGTCTCCTTGTTCGTTGACGCCGCCTATCCACATACATAGATTGGACGCCAGCCGCACGGAATGCTAGCCGGAGCGGTCCCCGAGGTACAAGGAAATTTCACTATATGGATATCAGGACCCCCCGCGAACGGCTGCCCTATTCGGCCATCGTCGACCGCGATCCCCTGCCCGCGCCGCAAGGCGCGCGGCTGATCGTGTGGCCCATCGTCAACGTCGAGGACTGGGACATCTCGCGCGCCATGCCGCGCCAGGTGCTGCCTGCGCCCACCGGCATGGCCGTCACGCCCGACGTGCCCAACTGGGCCTGGCACGAATACGGCATGCGAGTGGGGTTCTGGCGGCTCAAGCAGGCTTTCGACCGCTGGGGCATCCGCCCCACGCTGTCGATCAACGGCCGCGTGTGCCTGAGCTACCCGCGCATCGCCGGGGCCGCGCACGAGGCGGGCTGGGAATTCATGGGGCACGGCTACATCCAGATGCCCATGCACCAGGTCGAGGACCCGCGCGAGATGATCGCCCGCACCGTCCAGGAGATTGCCGCCTTCACCGGCCGCAAGCCGCTGGGCTGGCTGGGGCCTGGCCTGACGCAAAAGCTCGATACCGTGGACCTGCTGCACGAGGCGGGCATCCGCTACATCGGCGACTGGGTGCTGGACGACCAGCCGTGCCGGCTGCGCGCCGGGCAGGGCCAGATGGTGGCCATGCCTTATTCGGTCGAACTGAACGACATTCCCATGATGGCGGTGCAGCACCATAGCGCGGGGGAGTTCCTGCAGCGGGTCACCGACAGCTTCGACCGCCTGTACCAGGAAGGCGGCGAGCAGGTGCGCGTGATGGGCATCGCGGTGCATCCCTTCCTGAGCGGGGTGCCGCACCGCATCAAGTATTTCGAGCAGGCCTTCGAATACATGCTGGGCCACGAGGGCGTGCAGTTCATGACCGGCGAGCAGATCCTGGCCTGGTACGAGCAGGCCGCGCCGGCGCGGGGGGAATGAATATGATCAAGGCACGGTATCCGCAGCAATCGAACATGCGCCTGCTTTCGCAGGACACGCTGGGCGGCTTTGGCGGCGTGGGCGAAGGCATCGCCCTGCAGCTGGCTCCCGACGGCCGGCGCATCCTATGGCTGGCGCACGAAAGCGCGCCCAAGAACTTCACCGGCGTGGACGTGTCCGATCCGCGCAAGCCGCGCGTGCTCGTGCAGACCGACCTGCCGCATGCCTCGGTGCGCTCGAACTCGCTGGAGGTCTCGGGCAACCTGATGGCGGTGGCCTATCAGGTCAGCCGCCCAGGGCTGGCCCCGGCGGGCTTCGACCTGTTCGACATCAGCGAGCCCGAGCGCCCGCGCCTGCTGTCGCATTTCGACGCCTCGGCGCCGCACTCGCGCGGCGCGCATTGCCTGTGGTTCGTGGACGGGCAGACGGTGCACATGGCCTGCGGCGATCCCGAGCGCAAGCCGCGCAACCCCAAGGACGACCAGGTCTACCGCATCGTGGATGTCAGCTCGCCGACCGCGCCGCGCGCCATCGCCAGCTGGCACCTGCCCGGCACCATGGAAGGCGACCAGGCCGAGCCGCCCCGGCGCCTGGCGCCCGAGTTCGATTCGGGCTTTCGCGCCCACAACACCAACGTTTTTCCCCAGCGGCCCGACCGCTGCTACCTGGGCTACCTGGATGCCGGCGCGATCGTGATGGACATCTCGGACCTGTCCAACCCCAGGCCGATCTCGCGCTTCGTGCATTCGCCGCCGTTCAAGGGCTTCACGCACACCGCCCTGCCGCTGTTCGGGCGCGAGCTGCTGGTGGTCAGCGACGAGACGGTGCAGGACGACGCGGCCGATTGGCCCAAGCTGGTGTGGCTGGTGGACATGAGCGAGGAGTCCAACCTGGTGTCGATCTCGACGCTGCCGATGCCGCCGGTCGAAGTCCACAAGCAGCGCGGCGGGCGCTACGGCGCGCACAACATCCACGAGAACACGCCGGTTCCGGGCGCCTGGCAGTCCGAGGACTACATCGTGTGCACCTTCTTTAACGGCGGGCTGCGGGTCTACGACATCCGGGATCCCTATGCGCCGGTGGAAGCGGCCTATTTCGTGCCCGAGGCGCCGGCCGGCTCGCCGGCGGGCTCCATCCAGTTCAATGACGTGTTCGTCGACGACCGGGGCGTCGTCTTTACCGTCGATCGCCACACGGGCGGGCTGTATGCGCTCGAACTGAATCTATGAGCGCTACCCGGCCGCCAGAAGGCGTACCTTCGTCCGTGCCCGTGCCGCCCGACTTCGCCGCCGGCGCCGGGGTCGACCCGCGCATGCCGGTGATCGTGGTCTCGGGCTTTCTGGGCAGCGGCAAGACTACGCTGCTGCGCCGCGTACTGGATACGCCCGAGCTGGCCGGATCGATGCTGATCGTCAACGAGATCGGCGAGATCGGCATCGACCACCACCTGCTCGAACGCTCGGACGAGGAGACGGTGCTGCTGGACAACGGCTGCATGTGCTGCCAGCTGCGCAGCGACTTGCAGACGCTGCTGGTGGACCTGGGCATGCGGCGCAAGCGCGGCGAGATTCCCAGCTTCGAGCGCATCATCATCGAGACCAGCGGGCTGGCCGATCCGGGGCCCATCGCGCAGACGCTGTATGGCGACGCGCCGCTGGCCCGGCAGTATCGCCTGGCCCACGTGGTCACGCTGGTGGACGCGGCCCATCCGCAGGCGCGCCAGGCCGCCCCGCGCATGGCCGAGCGGCAGGTGGCCGCGGCCGACCTGATCCTGCTGACCAAGTCCGACCGCGCCGCGCCCGCGCAACTCGAGCAGGCCCGGCAATGGGCGCAGGCCATCAACGCCCAGGCTCGCTGCGAGACCGCTGTGATGGGCCGGCTGGACATCGCCCTGCTGACCGCGGTCACCCCCTTCGGCCGGCTGGGCGGCGAGCCGGCGTCCACGCAGGGCGGCAGCTACCTGGGCCGGCGCGCGCCGCTGCATCCGCACGGCGTGTCCAGCTTCACGCTGGTGTTCGAGGCGCCCGTGCCGCGTCCGGTGTTCCAACTCTTCCTGGATGTGCTGACCAGCCTGCGCGGCCCCGACCTGCTGCGCACCAAGGGCATCCTGCATTTCGAAGGCGAGCCGCAGGCCGTGCTCATCCAGGGCGTGTGCCACGTCTTCGACAAGCCCGTGGCGCTGCCGGCGGGCGCTCCGGCGCCCGCCCGCTCGTCGCTGGTCTTCATCGCGCGCAAGCTGACCCGGGACGACATCGAGGGCTTGTGGCGCGCCTTCATCCGGCTTGCCGGGTAGCGGGGAGGGGCTTTTTTTTCTTTTTTGCAGTGCATAACAAACAAGGGGTATTGCCATGTTCCGTCGTCGTTTCCTGCTGTTTTCCTGCGCGCTGGCCGTGTCCGGCGCATCCGCCGTCCAGGCGCAATCCGATTTTCCGAACCGCTCCATCCGGATGGTGGTGGGCTTTCCGCCCGGCGGCATTTCCGACGTGCTGGCCCGCGCCATCGCCAGCGAGGCCGGCGCGGTGCTGGGCCAGAGCATCGTGGTGGAGAACCGGCCGGGCGCCGGCACCACCATCGCCTCGGACAACGTGGCGCGCGCCGCGCCCGACGGTTACACGCTGCTGTTCCAGGACGTGACCACGCACGCCATCAACGCCAGCCTGTACAAGAAGCTGCCCTACGACACCGAGAAGGACTTCACGCCGGTGGCGCTGGTGTCCTCCTCGCCGCTGATGCTGGTGGTCAACGCCGATTCGCCCGTGCGCACGCTGGCCGAGCTGATCGAGCGCGCCAAGGCCAAGCCCGACCTGTATTCCTACGGCTCCTCGGGCAACGGCACCATCATCCACCTGGCCAGCGAGATGATGAACCGCGCCGCCGGGGTCAAGGCCGTGCACATTCCCTACAAGGGCAGCGCCGCCCTGGTGCAGGCGGTGATGAGCGGCGAGATCGAATATGCCTTCAGCAGCATGCCGCCGGCCGTCTCGCAGGTCAGTTCGGGCCGCCTGCGCGCCCTGGCGGTCTCCACCCCCGAGCGGGTGCCGGTGCTGCCCGAGGTGCCCACCATTGCCCAGGCCGGCGTGCCGGCGGCCGAGGTCGTGCTCTACAACGGGGTGATGGGACCGGCCGGCATGCCCGAAGACGTGGTGCAAAAGCTCAACCAGGCTTTCGCGAAGGCGGTGAACAGCGATAAGCTCAAGCAGACCTACCAGAGCCTGGGCGCCTCCACGCTCGCGGTGACCCCGCAGGCCTTCGGCGAGCAGCTCAGGCAGGACATCGGCCGCTATGCCAAGGTGGTCGGCGAGGTCGGCGCGCAGGTGGATTGAGCGGCTGCCGCGCCTTTACCGTTTCAACCAGGACGATCATGACTGCAACCCCCCAGTTCGCATTGCCACCCACCGACCCGGCGCTCGAGCAAGCCGTCGGGGCCATGCTGGCGCTGGCCGGCTTTGCCGGCGACCCGGACCGCCAGGCGCGCGTGGCCGCCGAGTTCGCCCGCTTCCAGGCCATGGCCCTGTCGCTGGCCGGGCACGCGGGCGACCGCGAGCAGGGGCCGCTGCCCGTGTTCCGGCCCGATGCCCCGAAGGAGGGCGGACGATGAGCGGCCCGGGACGGTCCTGCGGCCCGCAGGAAAATGGCGTGCAGCAAGCCCCGGCGATCGCCTCGGCCACCGAGCTGGCGCGCCGCGTGCGCGAAGGCGAGGTCACGGCGGTCCAGTTGCTGGACCAATGCCTGGCCCGCATCGAAGCCGGCAATCCGGCGATCAACGCCTTTACCGCGCTCACGCGCGAGCGCGCGCGGCGCGAGGCGCAGGCCATCGATGCGCGCCGCGCGCGCGGCGAAACCCTGCCGCCGCTGGCCGGCGTGCCCTATGCGGTGAAGAACCTGTTCGACGTGCAGGGGGAAACCACGCTGTGCGGCGGCAAGGTCAATGCCGGCGATCCGCCGGCGCGGCAGGACGCCACGGTGGTGGCGCGCCTGCGCGAGGCCGGGGCGGTGCTGGTGGGCATGCTCAACATGGACGAGCACGCCTACGGCTTTACCACCGAGAACACGCACTATGGCGCCACGCGCAACCCGCACGACGGCACGCGCGTGGCGGGCGGCTCCTCCGGCGGCTCGGGCGCGGCCGTGGGCGCCGGCCTGGTGCCGCTGGCGCTGGGCTCGGACACCAACGGCTCGGTGCGCGTGCCGGCCTCGCTGTGCGGCGTGTTCGGCCACAAGCCCACCTATGGGCGGCTGCCGCGCGGCGGGGTCTATCCCTTCGTGTTCAGCCTGGATCACGTAGGCACGCTGGCCGCCAGCACCAGCGACCTGGTGCTGGCCTGCCAGGCCATGCAGGGGGCCGACGGCCGCGACCCGGCCTGTGTCGATAGCGGCGGCCTGGTCTGGCCGACGCCACTGCCCGAAGGCTTGCGCGTGGGCGTGCTGGGCGGATGGTTTGCGCAATATGCGGGCCAGGCCGCGCAACAGGCCGTGCAGGCGGCGGCCCAGGCGTTGCAGGCGCGCGGCACGGTGGTGTTCGAACTGGCCGAGGCGGCCCGTTCGGCCGCCTTCGTGCTCACCGGCTGCGAAGGCGGGGCCTTGCATCGCGAGCGGCTGCGCACCCGCTACGACGAGTTCGAGCCGCACTCGCGCGACCGCCTGCTGGCCGGCTCGCTGCTGCCGGCCGCCTGGCTGGTCACCGCGCAGCAGGTGCGCCGGCGGGCCTACGAACAGGCGCTCAAGCTGTTCGAGCAGTACGACCTGCTGCTGGCCCCGGCCACGCCCGTGCCCGCGCCGCCCATCGGCGCACCCAGCTTTACGCTGGGCGGTCAGGACCTGCCGGCCCGGGCCAGCCTGGGCCTGCTGGCCCAGCCCATCTCCTGCGTGGGCCTGCCGGTGGTGTCGGTGCCGATGTGGCCCGAGGCCGGGCAGGGCCTGCCCATCGGCGTGCAGCTGATCGCCGCGCCGTGGCGCGACGACCTGTGCCTGGCGGCCAGCGCGCGGCTGGAGTCGCTGGGGCTGGCTCAGGCGAGAGTGCCTGGAGCATGAGATGCAGCTGGCGGCGGGGCTATGGTCCCGGGCTTGCCATGAGCCTCTGATGCGCAGCTCCTGGGCCAGCATCGGCCGGAAAACTTGCGCATCGCTTCCGTGCAATCCCAGCAAGGCTACCGCTTCGGCGGCCGTGCGGCCATCGCGAACGGCGTGACCGGCTCGTTATCGGCTCATGCATGAGCCGATATTGAGCCGATCAGGAGAGCGCGTGCGCCGATATGCTGCTCAGGCGTAGTCGCGGCGCGCCGGCTTGCCGCCGCTGCGCGGGGCGTGCGGACGGTCGCCCGCCGGACGGGGGCCGCGGCCTTCGGCCGGACGGCCTTGCCCGGCGAATTCGGGCTTGCGCGACTTGCCGTAGCCCGGTTTGCCATAGCTGGGCTTGGGGTCGCCCGGGCGGCGCGGGGCGGCGCCGGCGGGCCGGCCCTCGCCGTCGCGGCCCTGGCGCGGGGCGCCGTGGCCGAATTCGCCGCCGGGCTTGCCATAGTGAGGCCGCGGGGCAAAGTCGCCCTCGGGCTTGGCGTAGTGGCTGCGCTGGCCGAACTCGCCAGCCGGCTTGCCGTAGCCGCCGCGCGAGCCGGATTCGCCTTCCGGACGGCCGTAGCCGCCGGGCTTGCCGTAGCCCGGCTTGCCGAATGACGGCTTGCCGAAGCCCGGACGGCGCCCGCCCTTGGAGGGCGGGCCCGAGCGCACGATGCGCGTGGGCTCCAGGCCCGCGATCACCTGGGGCGGGATCGGCTGGCCGATGTATTGCTCGATGCGGCGCACCTTGTGGCGCTCGGCATGGGTGACCAGCGTGAAGGCCAGGCCGCTGCGGCCGGCGCGGCCGGTGCGGCCGATGCGGTGCACGTAATCCTCGGCCTGCATGGGCAGGTCGAAGTTGACCGCATGGCTGATGCCTTGCACGTCGATGCCGCGCGCGGCCACGTCGGTGGCCACCAGGATGCGCAGCTGGCCGCGTTGCAGCTGGGACAGCGTGCGGGTGCGCTGGCGCTGGTTCATGTCGCCGTGCAGGGCCGCCGCCGGGAAGCCCTGGTCGGTCAGGCGGTCGGCCAGGTCGTCGGCGCCGCGCTTGGTCGAGGTAAAGACGATGGCCTGGTCCAGCGAGGCGTCGCGCAGCAGGTGGTCCAGCAGGCGCATCTTGTGGGCCGGGTCGTCGGCGTACAGCAGCGCCTGCGTGATGTTGGCGTGCTTGTCGCGCTGGCCGGCCATCTCGATGCGGCGCGGCTCGCGCATCATGCCTTCGGCCAGGCGCGCCACCGTGCCGTCCAGGGTGGCCGAGAACAGCAGGGTCTGGCGGGCGGCGGGCGTGCGCGAAACGATGGCCTCGATGTCCTCGATGAAGCCCATGTCCAGCATGCGGTCGGCTTCGTCCAGCACCAGGGTGTGCACGGTGGACAGGTCCACGCGGCGCGCGTTCAGGTGGTCGATCAGGCGGCCCGGGGTGGCCACCAGCACGTCCACGCGGCGCGACAGCGCACGCAGCTGGGCGCCGTAGGGCATGCCACCCACCACGGTGGTGGTGCGCAGGTCGGCCAGGTCCTTGCCGTACTGGCGGGTCGCGGCGTCGACCTGCAAGGCCAGTTCGCGGGTGGGGGTGAGCACCAGCACCTGCACGCCGCGGCCCTTGTTGGCGGGCTTGCCGGCGATGCGGTGCAGGGCCGGCAGCATGAAGGCGGCGGTCTTGCCGCTGCCCGTCTGCGAGGAGACCATCAGGTCGTGGCCTTGCAGGGCCTGCGGGATGGCGCTGGCCTGCACGGGGGTGGGGGTGTCGAAGCCGGCCGATTGAAGTGCCGACAGCAGGGCGGGGGCGAGCCCCAGGTTTTCGAAAGACATGACTTTCCTTGCCGCTTGCGCAGCGCTGAGCACGGCAGGGCCCTTTGCGATGCAGAGGGAGTGTGCCGGCTACGGTTGATCGAAAGCATCGTGCCGACCGGATCAACCGCGCGCTGGACGGCGTCCATGAAGAGGACGCCAGCGTAGGGAAAGGAGGTCAGGTAGCGATGGCTATGGGCATCGATGCCGGCGGGAGCCGGGCGACTGCTGGGCGCAATAAAGGGGAAAAGTGCGCGCGACGATGCTCAAGCGAAATTGTGCAGTGCCCACATCATAGCCGGTCCGGCGCGGCAAGGCCAGTGTTTTTTACGGGAAAACCCCTAAAACGTACATGGCGTCCAGGCGCGGCGCTGTTGCTGGCCGGCGACAGCGGCGCCAGGCGGCGCGGCGCGCCTGGACGCCTTGGCCCATCCTCTTTACTGCCAATCTATGGGCGGCACGCCCTGCTCGCGCAGCCAGGCGTTGGCCAGCCGGAAATGGCCGCAGCCCAGGAAGGGGACGGGCGGGCGGCGGGCCGACAGGGGCGAGGGGTGGTTGGCGGCCAGCACCAGGCGATGGCCTTGTCCCGGGGGCAGCAGGGCCTGCTTGGCCTGCGCATGGGCGCCCCACAGCATGAAGACCTTGGGCTCGGGCAGGCTGGCGACGTGGGCGATGAGGGCATCGGTGACCGCTTCCCAGCCGCGCTTGGCGTGCGCGCCGGCCTGGCCGTCCTCGACCGTCAGGCAGGTGTTCAGCAGCAGTACGCCCTGGCGGGCCCAGCGCGTCAGGTCGTTGTGCGCCGTGGCCGCGCGGGTTTGCAGCACTTCGGTGGCCTCGGCCATGCGCGTGAGGGCGCCCGCTCCGCCGGGCTCGAGCGCCAGGCTGCCCTGCACCGGCGCATCCTGGGGCGTTTGCGGCTCGGGGTGGCCTTGCTCGGCGGCCACCTCCAGGAAAATGTTGCGCAGGCTGGGCGGGCGGCGGACGCCGTCGGGCACGGAGAAGGCCAGTCCCTGGGCCTGGCCCGGCCCGTGATAGGGATCCTGCCCCAGGATGACCACCCGCACCGCCTCGGGCGCGACCAGCTCCAGGGCGCGGAAGGGGCGGTCCGGATAGATGGTCGCGCCTTGTTCGCGGCGCTCGGCCAGGAAGGCTTCGAGCCGCTGCAAGGCCTGCGCCGGCTGGGGCTGGGCCAGGCAGTCGCGCCAGGCCGCGGGCAGCGCCGCAAGCTGCCCGGCCAGGGGCGTCAGCAGTTGGTTGGGAGCGTGGATTGCAGTCATCGGGCCGGCGCGCGGCGCCTCAGAGGCGGCTGGCATGTCAAGGTTCCTGCAGGGCCTGCGCCAGCGCCTGGCGATAGCGCGCCAGCGCGGCCGCGTCCGGCGCCTGGGGCGAAGGCCCAGGGTCGCGCCGCGGGGCCGCCCACACCGCGTCGGGAAAATGCCGGTCGTCGCGCCAGCGCGGGATCACGTGCCAATGCACATGCGGCACCATGTTGCCCAGCGAGGCCAGGTTGATCTTGTCCGGCGCAAGCGTGCGGCGCTGCGCCTGCTCCACCGCAAGGACCGCCCGCATCAGCCGCTGGCGCGCGGCCTCGTCCAGGTCGCTCATCTCGGCGGCATGGTCCTGCCAGATCACCCGCGTGAAGCCGGGATAGTCCGGCTCGCCGGCATCGACCACGCGCAGCTGCGCATCGCGCCACAGTACCTGGCCGCCGTCGCCGCGGCACAGCGGGCAGCCGGCCGCCGCCGGGTCCGTACTCATGTCTTCTCCTTTTGCAGCGCGGCTTCCAGCGCCTGCACGATGGTCTTGAGCACCTCGACGCGCGCGTGCCGCTTGTCGTCGGCCGGGATGACGTGCCAGGGCGCATGCCGGGTGTCGGTGCGCGCGAACATTTCGTTGGCGGCCTGGCGGTAGGCATCCCATTTTTCGCGGTTGCGCCAGTCTTCGGGGGTGATCTTGAATTGCTTGAAGGGCGACTTCTCGCGTTCGTGAAAGCGCCTGAGCTGCTCGTCCTTGCTGACCGCCAGCCAGAACTTGACCAGCACCGCGCCGGCCTCGGCCAGCTGGCTTTCGAAGTCGTTGATTTCTTCGTAGGCGCGCCGCCAGTGGGCCGGCGGCGTGATTTTTTCGACCCGCTCGGCCAGCACGCGGCCATACCAGGAGCGGTCGAAGATGGCGATGCCGCCGTGGGCCGGCACGCGCCGCCAGAAGCGCCATAGATAGGGATGGGCCAGCTCTTCGCTGCTGGGCGCCGAGATCGGCGTGATGGTGTAGCGGCGCGCATCCAGCGCGTGCGTGACGCGCCGGATCGCGCCGCCCTTGCCCGCGGCGTCCTGGCCCTCGAAGGCCAGCACCAGGCAGCGGCGCGAGAACGCCTGGCCGCGCACGGCGCGCGCCAGCCGCGCCTGCCACTGCAGCAGCTCTTGCTCGTACTGGTCCTTGTCCAGGTGAGCCGCGTAGTCCAGCCTGCCCAGGCGGTCGGCGATGCGCACCGCCGCGGGCGAGCCCGCCGCGCCGCTGGCCACGCGCGGCGCATGGCGCGGCGACAGCGCGCGCAGCACAGCTTGGCCGGTGCGCACGGCGCGCAGGCGCTCGTCGGCGCTGGGGATCACGACCCAGGGCGCATGCGGCAGATCGGTGGCGGCGATGATTTCCTGTCCGGCGCTGCGCAGGCGATCGAAGCGCTTGTGCACCTTGCGGTCCTGCGGCGCCACCTGCCAGGCGGTGTCGGGGTCGGCCAGCAGGCGCCGGGTGCGCGTGCGCTGCGCGTCCTTGGAAAGATGGAACCATAGCTTGAGCACCTGCACGCCGTTGGCGGCCAGCGTGGCTTCCAGGCGCCGGACGTCCTCGATGTGGCGGGCCATCCGGGCCGTGCGCGGCTGCTTGCGGGCGGCCTCCCGCATCAGCGGCATGTACCACGAGCCGAACACGATGCCGATGCGCCCGGCCGGCGGCAGCGCGTTCCAATAGCGCCACAGCGGCGGGCGCTTGGCCTCGTCCGGGCCGGGCTCGCCGAAGGCCAGCGTGCGGATGTGGCGCGGGTCCATCCACTCGTTGAGCAGGTTGATGGTGGCGCCCTTGCCCGCGCCGTCCAGCCCGGCGGCCACGATCAGCAAGGCGCGGCGCGGATCGAGCAGGCGCGCGTACTGCGCCTTGAGCAAGGCGGTGCGCAGCGGGGTTTCCAGTTCCTTGGCGGTGTCGGCGTCCAGGACCGGGTCGGACTCGGCTTCTGTGAACATCGGGCGCTCCTCTGCTGGCATGCCGGCGTCTTGCGCCGGCTTGCAAACCTATGCGATCAGCCGAGCCAGTTCGGCGCCCGGCTCCTCGGCCCGCATGAAGGCCTCGCCCACCAGGAAGGCATGCACGCCCTGGGCCCGCATGAATTGCACGTCCCCAGGGGCCAGGATGCCGCTTTCGGTGACCACCCGCTTGCCCGCGGGAATATGCGGCAGCAGGTCCAGCGTGGTCTGCAGCGAAGTCTCGAAGGTGCGCAGGTTGCGGTTGTTGATGCCCAGCAGCGGCGTCTTCAGGGTGAGCGCCACTTCCAGCTCCTGCGCGTCGTGTACCTCCACCAGCACGTCCATGCCCAGGTCCATGGCCACGTCTTCCAGGTCCCGCAGCTGCGAGGCATCGAGCGCGGCCGCGATCAGCAGCACGCAGTCCGCGCCCAGCGCACGCGCCGAAATGACCTGGTAGGGATCGATGATGAAGTCCTTGCGCAGCACCGGCAGCGGGCAGGCGGCGCGCGCCTGGCGCAGGTGGTCGTGCGAGCCCTGGAAGAACTGCACGTCGGTCAGCACCGACAGGCAGGCCGCGCCGTGCGCGGCATAGGAGGCGGCGATCTCGGCGGGCACGAAATGCTCGCGCAGCACGCCGCGCGAAGGCGAGGCCTTCTTGATCTCGGCGATCACGCCGGGGCGTCCGGCGGCGATCTTGTCCTCGATGGCCTGGGCAAAGCCGCGCACGTCCTTGCGGGCCTGGGCCTCGCGCAGCAGTTCGGCCTCGCTGCGGATCTGGCGCGCGGCGACCACTTCGTCGGCCTTCACGGCCAGGATGCGCGCCAGGATGTCGTTGCCGGCGTCGCGCGTGGGGGTATTCATTGCTTGTATTTCCGGGTATGGGCGCAGAAGGCTTCGAGCTTGTCGCGGGCGGCGCCGCTGGCGATCAGCTCGAAGGCCTGCGCCAGGCCTTGTTCGATGGAATCGGCGCGGTTGCCGGCATAGATGGCCAGGCCGGCATTGAAGGCGACGATGTCGCGCGCCGTGCCGGGCACATTATCCAATGCTTCGAGCACCATCTCGCGCGATTGCTCGCGATTGTCCACCCGGATCGAGCGGTTGGACACCATGGAAAGCCCGTAGTCCTCGGGATGGATGTCGTACTCGCGGATCTCGCCGTCCTTGAGCTCGCCCACCATGGTGGCCGCGCCCAGCGAGGCCTCGTCCATGCCGTCGCGCCCGTGCACGATCAGCACGTGCCGCGAGCCCAGGCGCTGCAGCACGCGCACCTGGATGCCCACCAGGTCGGGGTGGAACACGCCCATCAGCTGGTTGGCGGCGCCGGCCGGGTTGGTCAGGGGGCCGAGGATGTTGAACAGCGTGCGCACGCCCAGTTCCTTGCGGATGGCCGCGACGTTCTTCATGGCGCTGTGGTGCGCGGGCGCGAACATGAAGCCGATGCCGGTGGCCTGGATGCATTCGGCCACCTGCTCGGGCGTGAGCGCCAGGTTGGCGCCCAGGGCTTCCAGTACGTCGGCGCTGCCCGAGGACGACGAGGCGCTGCGCCCGCCATGCTTGGCGATGGGCACGCCCGCGGCCGCGGCCACGAACATGGCGGTGGTCGAGATGTTGAAGGTATGGCTGCCGTCCCCGCCCGTGCCGCACATGTCCAGCAGGCTGCCCGGATCGGGCGTGACCACGGGCGTGGCGAACTCGCGCATGACTTGCGCGGCGGCGGTGATCTCGCCGATGGTTTCCTTCTTGACGCGCAATCCCATCAGCAGCGCGCTGGCCAGCTGCGGCGAGACTTCGCCGCGCATCAGGCTGCGCATCAGCGTGAGCATTTCGTCGTGGAAGATCTCGCGGTGCTCGATGCAGCGCACCAGCGCTTCGTTGAATGTGATGGTCATGGCTAGCGGATCAGGACAGGGCCAGGAAGTTGCGCAGCAGGGCGTGGCCGTGCTCGCTCAGGATGGACTCGGGATGGAACTGCACGCCGTAGACCGGCAGGCTCTTGTGGCGCACGCCCATGATCTCGCCGTCCTCGGTCTGGGCCGTGACGGCCAGGCAATCGGGTAGCGAGGCGCGCTCGATGGCCAGCGAGTGATAGCGGATCACCGTGTAGGGCGAGGGCAGGCCCTTGAAGACGTCGCTGTCGCCGTGCGTGATGGTGGACGTCTTGCCGTGCATGATCTCGCGCGCGCGCACGATCCTGCCGCCGAAGGCCGCGCCGATGGCCTGGTGGCCCAGGCACACGCCCAGGATGGGCACCTTGCCGGCGTAGTGCCGGATCAGCGGCACCGAGATGCCCGCCTCGGCCGGCGAGCAGGGCCCGGGCGAGATGCAGATGCGGTCCGGGTTCAGGGCCTGCACCTGGTCCAGGGTAATCTGGTCGTTGCGATGCACGCGCACGTCCTGGCCCAGTTCGCCGAAGTATTGCACCAGGTTGTAGGTGAACGAGTCGTAGTTGTCGATCATCAGGAGGCTAGACATGGCGATACCTTGGTTGATGGGGGCAGGTGTTGATGGCGCGCTTGCAAGGCAGGGGGAACAGGCGCCATCGATGCCGCATCGCCAGGGCCGGGCGCACGCCGGGCACGGCTGCGCCGCGCGCGGGCGCGGCGAACGTGTCAGTATCCGGGGAAAGATCTACGGGCATCGGGCAATCTCCTGTTTTCTGGGAGCCGCCGTGCCGAGGAGCCATTTACCGAATCCGCCCTGCCGGTACGACGGCAGGCTGCGGTTCGAGGCCGCAACGACGTGCCGCTTCCTATTGGAAGCGCCACCACTGAGCAATGTGGGTCGTAGCGGTACGGGTCATG
This sequence comes from Orrella sp. JC864, assembly GCF_037026685.1. NCBI lineage: Bacteria > Pseudomonadati > Pseudomonadota > Betaproteobacteria > Burkholderiales > Alcaligenaceae > Orrella > Orrella sp. JC864. The sequence goes on from NZ_JBANET010000005.1 coordinate 94,233, forward strand.
GCAGACCGAAATGGGTTATCAAAAGGCGCAGGCAAAATCAGGCGTAGCCTGGGGGGCGCTGACGCCTTCCCGACTTTAGCATGGCGCGCGTGCGGGCGTCTATGCCCCCCGTAGGTACGCGCATCAGCGCCTGCCCAGCATCAGCGCCAGGTTTTGCACCGCCGCCCCGGCCGCGCCCTTGCCCAGGTTGTCGAACACTGCCGTAAGCAGGACCTGGCCCCGCGACGGATTGGCAAAGACCGCCAGCTCCATGTCGTTGGTGCCGTTGAGCCGTTGCGGATCGAGGCGTTCGAGCGCGGACGATTCGGCCAGCGGCAGCACCCGCACGTGGGCCGCGCCGGCATAGTGCCGAGCCAGGCACGCGTGCAAGGCTTGCGCATCGGCGGCTGGCGGCAGCAGGCGCTGGTGCAGCGCGATGGTCAGCACGATGCCCTGGCGGTAGCTGCCATAGGCCGGCACGAAGACCGGCGGCAGCGACAGGCCCGCATAACGCTGTATTTCGGGCACGTGCTTGTGCGCCAGCCCCAGCCCGTAGACCTGGAACGCGGGAGGCCGCGCGGCGGGCTCTGCCTCATGTGCCTGGACCGCGGCGCGGCCGCCCCCCGAATAACCGGACATGGCGTGGATGTCGAGCGGATAGTCCGCCGGCATCAGCCCGGCGCCCACCAGGGGGTGCAGCAGCGCGATGGCGCCGGTGGGATAGCAGCCGGGATTGGTCACGCGGCTGGCTTGCGCGATGAGGCGGGGCTGGTCGGCGCTCATTTCGGGAAAGCCGTAGGCCCAGCCCGGGTGCGTCCTGTGCGCCGAGCTGGCATCGATGATGCGCACGTCCGGGTTGCGCAGCAGGGACAGGGCCTGCCGCGCGGCCTCGTCGGGCAGGCACAGGATGGCGATGTCGCAGTCGTTCAGGGCCTGGGCGCGCAGGCGCTCGTCCTTGCGGCGGTCCGGCGCCAGCGTGACCAGCTCCAGGTCGTGGCGTGCCTGCAGGCGCGCGTGGATTTGCAGGCCCGTGGTGCCTTGGTCGCCGTCGATGAAGATGCGTGGGATGCTCATGGTGCGTATCCGGATGGAGATGCCGATGCGTCATCGTGCCTGCCGCCTTAGAATAGGGAAAGTCGAATTTCATGATCTCGAAATTCAGTTTTCCTGAGGGTCATCCGCGATGCGGGAAATCAGCCTGGACCAGCTGCGCACGCTGGTGACCATCGCCGACCATGGCTCCTTCGCCGAAGCGGCCCGGCTGCTGCACTTGGCGCCACCCACGGTAAGCCTGCACATCAGCGCGCTCGAGGGCCGTATCGGCGCGCAGGTGCTTTCCCGCACGCGGGGGCGCGTGCGTCCCACCGCCATCGGCGAAAGCCTGGTCGATCATGCGAGGCGGCTGCTGGCCGACGTCTCGCATGCGATGCAGGACGTGGCGCGCCAGGCGCAGGGCATGGCCGGGCGGGTCCGCCTGGGCGCGTCCACCGGCGTGATCGCCCACCTGCTGCCGCGCGCGCTCGAGACGCTTGCCCGTTCGCATCCCGGTATCGACGTCCAGATCGCGGTGTCGACCTCGCACCAGACGCTGGAGCGGCTGGTGGCCGGCTCGCTGGACATCGGCATCGTTGCGCTGCCCCAGGCCAGGGTCGCGGGCCTGGACATCCGCCCCTGGCGGCGCGATCCGGTGCTGGCCTTCCTGCCGGCGGCCTGGCCTGCGCCGGCGCAGGTCACGCCCCATTGGATGGCGGCGCAGCCCTTGATCCTCAACGGCCCGGGCACCCACCTGTCGCGCTTGACGGGCAACTGGTTCGCCGATGCGGGCCTGCGCCCCGCGCCGCGCATCGCGCTGGACTACAACGATGCGATCAAGAGCCTGGTGGCGGCGGGCTACGGCGGGACGCTGCTGCCGCACGAGGACGGCGCGCCCGCCCCGGGCGAGCGTATCGCTATGCGGCCGCTGCGCCCGGCCCTGTGGCGCCGGCTGGGCGTGGCATATCGCCGGGAGCTGGCGGCGCCGGCCGCCGTTCCTATGCTGCAGGCTTTATGGAGCCTGCGGCAGAAATAGCGTCATGGATCCCGCAAGCCTGCGCGGCGGCGCCCGGCCCGCGAAATAGCACGCTGCCGTCGATGCGGCTCACGTCGGCCACGCCGGTCAGGCGCAGCGCCCGGACCAGCTCCTCGCGCAGCAGGAACAGGGCGCGCTCGGCCCCGGCCTGGCCGGCCGCGCTTACGCCGTACAGCATGGGCCGGCCCACCATGACCGCGTCGGCGCCCAGCGCCAGCGCCTTGACGATATCGGCGCCGCGGCGCACGCCGCCGTCGACCAGCACCTGCAGCCTGTCGCCCACGGCCTGGGCCACGGCCGGCAGCGCCTGCAGCGCGGCGGCGGCGCCGTCCAGCTGGCGGCCGCCATGGTTGGAGACGATCACCGCGTCGGCCCCCAGTTCGGCCGCGCGCCGGGCGTCCTCGGGATGCAGCACGCCCTTGATCAGCAGCGGGCCCGGCCAGCGGTCGCGGATGCGCCGCAGGTCTTCCCAGACGAAGGCCGGGTCGTAGTTCTTGCCCACCGAGGAGGCGATGGTCGAGGCGTCCACCGCGTCGGGCACGAAGCCGGCCATGTTCTCCAGCGCCGGCAGGCCGTGGCGCAACTGCCGCGCCACCCAGCCGGGCCGGCTGGCGAAGTCCAGCACGTTGCGCGGCGTGTAGCGAAAGGGCAGGCCGAAGTCGTTGCGCAGGTCGCGCTCGCGCTTGCCGCCGGTGGGCATGTCGATGGTGATGATCAGCGCCTGGTAGCCTGCCTGGCGGGCCCGCTCGATCAGCCCGAAGGTGAAGTCGCGCTTGCGCAGCATGTAGGACTGGAACCACAGCTGCGTGTGCGGGGCCTCGCGCGCCACCCGTTCGATCGAGGAGGTCGCGGAAGTGGGCAGCGCATAGGGCACGCCAGCCTCGCCCGCGGCGCGCGCGATGGCCACGTCGCCGAACGGCCAGCCGTAGCCGATCGCGCCGGTGGGCGCGACCGCCAGGGGCAGCGCGGCCGGCTGGCCCAGCAGCCGGGTGCCGGTCTCGATGCGCGAGACGTCCACCAGGTAGCGCGGCAGCAGCTGGACCGCTTCGAAGGCCGCGCGATTGGCGCGCAGCGTGCTTTCGGTTTCGGCGCCGCCGTCGTAGAAGTCGAAGACGGCTCGCGGCAGCATGCGGGCCGCCTGGCGGCGCAGGTCCTCGATGGACGCGGCGCGCTGCGCCCGTTCGCGCAGGCGCCGGCCCGGCGCGGGCGGGGAAGCGGCCGGCAGGGCGGGGCGTTCGGACGGGGCGGGGGCTTCGGACATGGCGGCAGAAGTCGGCGGGCGTTGCGTCATTGCTTGGCCTGGCCGGCGGCCGAAAGCAGGCGGCCCCACAGTTCGGTCTGCTCGGCCACGTAGCGCGAGAAGTCTTGCGGGGTGCGCGGCGTGGGCTGCAGGCCCTGCTTGTCGAAGAAGGCCGCGGCCTCGTCGCTGCGCAGCGCCTGCACGAAGGCCTGGTTCAGCTTGTCGATGATGGCCGCATCGGTGCCGGCCGGGGCGAACAGCCCGCCCCAGGCCACGAAATCGTAGCCCGGCAGCCCGGCCTGCGCCAGCGGCGGCACGCCGGGCAGGGCCGGCGACGGCTCGGGCGGCGTCACGCCCAGCGGGCGCAGCTTGCCGGCCTCGATGTGCGGGCGCGTGACCGAAATGTCGGTGATCATGAAATCCAGGCGGCCGGCCAGCAGGTCGTTCATGGCCTGCGGGGTGCCGGCGTAGGGCACGTCCAGGGCGTCGATGCCGGCCTGCTCCTTGAGCATCTGCACGGCCGCCAGGCTGCCCGAATTGCCCGTGCCGTAGTTCAGCTCGCCGGGCCGCTGGCGCACGTAGTCCAGAAAGCCCGGCAGGTCCTTGGGCGGCAGGTCGGGCCGGATCACCAGCACCAGGGGGTTGGTGGTGAATTGCGTGATGGCGGCGAAGTCGCGCGTCGGGTCGTAGGGCAGCGACTTGAACAGGTGCACGTTGGCCGACTGCGTGCTGTTGGTGCCCACCAGCAGCGTATAGCCGTCCGGCGCCGCGCGGCTGACGTCGGCCGCGGCGATGCTGCCTTGCGCGCCGGCCTTGTTTTCGACGATGAAGGTCTGTCCCAGCGTGCGCCCCACGCGCTCGCCCAGGAAGCGGGCCATGACGTCGGTGGTGCTGCCGGCCGGGAAGGGCACGACCAGCCGGATGGGGCGGCTGGGATAGTCGTCGGCCGCCCAGGCGGCGGCCGGCACGGCCAGGCCCAGCAGCAGGCCCATGGCCAGTTTGGGCAAGCTCGGTAGTTTCATGCTGCGATCTCCATTGTGGTGCGCGGCATGGCCGCGCAATGTTGTGTATTCGTCGTGGTGGCTGTCCCGGGCGGCGCGCGCCGCACGCGGGCGGGCCGGTCAGTCCAGCACCTTGCCGGGATTGAGCAGGCCTTGCGGGTCCAGCGCCTGCTTGATGCGGCGCATCAGCGCCACTTCCAGCGGCGGCTTGTAGCGCCGCAGGTCGGCCACGCGCAGGCTGCCGATGCCCTGCTCGGCGCTGATCGAGCCGCCCAGCGCGGCCACCTGGTCGTGCACCAGCGCCTGCACCTGCGGTTCGGCGGCCATCCAGTCCTGGCGCGTGGACCCGGCCGGGCCCAGCAGGTTGTAGTGCAGGTTGCCGTCGCCCAGGTGGCCGAACACGCGCATTCGCGTGCCGGGATGGTGGCGCTGCAGCAGCGCGTCGGTGGCCTGCACGAAGTCCGGGATCGCCGCGATGGGCAGCGAGATGTCGTGCTTGATGCAATAGGGCTGCTCGGCCAGCGCCAGCGTGATGTGCTCGCGCAGGCGCCAGAAATCGGCCTGTTGCGCCGCCGAGGCGGCGATCGCGGCATCGTGCGCCAGCCCGCCTTCCCAGGCGCGCGCCAGCGTCGCCTCGAAGTCGGCCGCCGAGCCTGGGCCGCCGCGCGGGTCGCTGCATTCGAGCAGCACGTACCAGCGCGTGGCCGGGTCCGCCGCGGCAAAGGGCAGGCGTTGCTGCGCAAAAGCCTGCACCACCATTTCCAGGCATTCGCGCCCCATGACCTCGAAGGCCGTCAGGGTGGCGTCCAGTTCCGCGCGCGCGTGGGCCAGCAGGCGCACCGCCTGCGCCAGGCTTTCCAGCGCCAGCAGGGCGGTGTGCCGGGCGCGCGGCAGCGGATGCAGCCGCAGCGTCGCGGCGGTGATGATGCCCAGCGTGCCTTCGCTGCCGATGTACAGGTCGCGCAGGTCGTAGCCCGCGTTGTCCTTGCGCAGTGCGCGCAGGCCGTCCCAGATCTCGCCTTCGGCCGTGATCACTTCCAGGCCCAGCGTCAGTTCGCGGGCGTTGCCGTAGCGCAGCACCTGGGTGCCGCCGGCATTGGTGGCCAGGTTGCCGCCCACCGTGCAGCTGCCTTGCGCCCCCAGCGACAGCGGAAACAGCCGGCCGGCCGCGTGCGCGGCCTGCTGCACGGTCTCTAGGATGCAGCCGGCCTCCACGGTCATGGTGTCGCCCTCGGGGTCGATCGCGCGGATGCGGTTCAGCCGGGCCAGGCTCAGCACCAGCGCGCGGCCCGAGTCGTCCGGCGTGGCGGCGGCCACCTGGCCGGTGTTGCCGCCTTGCGGCACGATGGGCACGCCATGGGCGGCGCACAGGCGCACCACGGCGGCCACCTGCTCGCGATCGCCCGGCCGCGCCACGGCCAGCGCACGGCCGGTGCGCCGGCGGCGCCAGTCGGTCAGGTAGGGCTCGGCCCGGTCCCCGGTCAATACATGCTCCCGGCCCAGCAGGTCGGCCAGTTCGCGCAGGAAGGGCTGCATTCAATCGTCCCCGATGGGCGTGAGCAGCCGGCCCGTCTCCAGGAAGGAGACCGCGTTGTCGTGCACCAGCCGCGACATGTCGGCGCGCGTTTCGTGGGTGGCGCTGCCCACGTGGGGCATCAGGGCCACGCGGTCCATCTGCATCAGGGGCGCGGGCACCGAGGGTTCGTTGGCCAGCACGTCCAGGCCGGCGCCGCCCAGTTCGCCGCGCTCGAGCGCCTGCACCAGCGCGGCTTCGTCCACCACCGAGCCGCGCGCGATGTTCACGAGGATGCCTTGCGGCCCCAGGGCGCGCAGCACCTGGGCATCGACCAGGTGGCGGGTCTGCGGCCCGCCCGGGCAGGCCAGCACCAGGAAGTCCGCCCATTCGGCCAGCGCCGCCAGCGAGGGCTCGAAGCCGTAGTCGGTCTGCGGGCGCGGGCGCCGGTTGTGATAGCGCACTTGCATGCCGAAGCCGCGGCCCCGTTCGGCAATGGCCAGGCCGATGCGGCCCAGCCCGACGATGCCCAGCCGCTTGCCCCACACGCGCGTGGACAGCGGGAAGGCGCCGATGCTGCGCCACTGGCCGCCTTTCACGTAGCGGTCGCCCACATGGGTGCGCCGCGCGGCGGTCAGCAGCAGCGCCCAGGCCAGGTCGGCCACGCAGTCGTCCAGCACGCGCGGCGTGTTGCTGGCCACGATGCCATGCTCGCGCGCCCATTGCATATCCAGCGTCTCGTAGCCCACGCCCCAGCTGCAGACCGCGCGCAGGCCCGGCAGCGCCGCCATGGTCTGGCGCGTGATGCCCTTGCGCACCGAAGTGATGGCCACGCTCGCATGGGGCGCGGCCGCCAGCTGGCCCTGCACGTCCTCGTGCCCGTCCAGGAACAGCACGCGGTAGCGTTCGGCCAGCGCCGCGTCGATCTCCTGGCCCATCGAGGCCAATTGCACGATCTGGTATTTCTTGCCGCTCATGCCTTCAGCCCTTGCCCGGCCCGGCAGGGATGTAGCCGGCCGCCGAGGCGGCTTCAGCGAAAGGCGTGCCCGCGCGCACCGCCTTCTCGACGCGCTCGTCCACCGCCAGGGCCGCCTCGGCCGCGGCCAGCGTCTCTTCGATGCGGGCGCGCGGCACCACCACGATGCCCGTATCGTCGCCCACGATCAGGTCGCCCTGGCGCACCGTGATGCCGCCCAGCGTGACCGTGCCGCCCATTTCCTGCAGGCGCAGCCGCTTCTTGCCCGTCAGCGGCGTGACGTGCCGGCTGGCCAGCCACAGGCCGGTCTCGCGGATCTCGTCCACGTCGCGGCAGGCGCCGTCGATGATCACGGCGGTGGCCCCGCGCAAGGCGGCGGCCGTCGAGGCGATGCCGCCGAAGGTGGAGACCGGCTCGCCGCCGACGTCCACCACCAGCACCTTGCCCGGGCCGGTGGCCGCCACCAGGCGGCCGACCGCGAAGTCGGCCCGGTCGAAGTCGCCCAGCTGTCCGCAAACGTGGCGTGCGGTGACCGCCTCGCCGGCGATGCGGCCCTGGCCGGCGCGCAGGGCGATGCCCTGCACCACGCCGGGGATGTCCAGCGTATCCAGCGCGTCGGACCAGGTGCTGCTGGCGATGCCGGCGCAGCGCGCCAGCAGTTCGGGAGAGAGTGCTTGCATGGATGGGCTCCTTAATCGACGCGCGCGCCCGAGAGCCGCACGCCTTCGTTCCAGTTCTTCAGCTCCTGGGCGATGAAGGCCTCGAAGGCCTGCGGCGAGCTGTTGTTGACCTCGGCGCCCATGTCGGTCAGGCGCTTGCTCAGTTCGGGATCGGCCACCGCCTCGTGCACGGCCTGGTAGATCTTCTGCTTGATACCCTCGTCCAGGCCGGCCGGGCTGAACAGGCCGAACCAGGTGGCGAAATGAAAGTCCGGCAGGCCGGCCTGGGCCATGGTGGGCACGTCCTGGATGGCTGCCACGCGGCTGGGATGGGCCAGCGCGATGGCGCGCAGGCGGCCGGACTGGATGTGCGGCAGGGCGGCCGACAGCGTCACGAAGGCCACCTGCACCTGGCCGCCGACCAGGTCGGTGAGCATGGGCGCATCGCCGCGATAGGGAATGTGCACCAGCTTCACCCCGGTGCGCTCGGTGAACATCGCGCCGGTCAGGTGGCCGGGCGTGCCGTTGCCGCTGGAGGCCATGGTCAGGCCGTCGCGCGATTGCTTGCCGTAGGCGATGAAGCTGTCCAGGTCCTTGACCGGCAGGGCGGGCGTGGCCACCAGCACCAGCGGGATGGTGGCGCTCAGCGAGATGGGATCGAAGTCCTTGACCGGGTCGTAGTTCAGCTTGCTGTACAGGCTGGCGCCGATGGTGTGCGAGGCCGTGGTCATGTACAGCGTGTAGCCGTCGGCGGCGGTGCGCGAGATCTGCTCGGCCGCCAGCGTGGTGCCCGCGCCGGGCTGGTTGCGGATCACCACCGGCTGCTTCCAGCGCGCGGAAAGCTTCTCGGCCACCATGCGCGCGATCACGTCGGTGGCGCCGCCGGCCGGAAACGGCACGACGATGGTCACCGGTTTGTCGGGGTAGCGGTCGGCGGCGGACTGGGCGGCGGCGGCAAGGGGCACGACGGCCGCACACAGCAGCGCCAGCTTGCGGAACAGGCGGTTCATGAAGTCTCCTCGTTGGTCTTTTGTCGCATGGCCGGCATGGGCCGGCCGCTCGCGCCAGGCCGGACCGCGCCGGCTGGCGTGGTCATGCATGGTGGGACCAGGGATTCATAGACACAAATTGAAATTTGTCTATGATTGTTTGCCTGAGACTATGAATCAGGCCGAACGAAGCGAGGAGCGGGGCGGCGGGCGCGGCGGCCCGGGCCCCCGAGGGCTGTCAGCGCACCATGCAGGGGCGCTTGGGATCGAAGGTCCAGCCGGGAATCAGGTGTTGCATGGCGGCCGCATCGTCGCGCGCGCCCAATCCATGCTGGCGGTACAGCCGATGGGCGCGCTCGACCGCTTCCATGTCCAGTTCGATGCCCAGGCCCGGACGCTCGGGCAGGGCGATGCAGCCTTGCTCGATGCGCAGCGGCTCGCGCGTCAGGCATTGGCCGTCCTGCCAGATCCAGTGCGTGTCCAATGCCGTTACCCGCCCGGGCGCGGCGGCGCCCGCGTGGGTGAACATGGCCAGCGAGACGTCGAAGTGGTTGTTCGAATGCGAGCCCCAGGTCAAGCCGAAGGCCTGGCACAGCTGCGCGACGCGCACCGAGCCGGCCAGCGTCCAGAAATGCGGATCGGCCAGGGGGATGTCCACCGATTGCAGCGACAGCGCATGGGCCAGCTGGCGCCAGTCGGTGGCCACCATGTTGGTGGCCGTGGGCAGGCCGGTGGCGCGGCGGAACTCGGCCATGACCTCGCGGCCCGAATAGCCGTCCTCGGCGCCGCAAGGATCCTCGGCATAGGCCAGCACGCCATGCAGATCGCGGCACAGGGCGATGGCGTCCTTGAGCAGCCAGCCGCCGTTCGGATCCAGCGTGATGCGCGCCTGCGGAAAGGCTTCGTGCAGGGCGCGTACCGCCTGCACTTCCTCCTGGCCGCGCAGCACCCCGCCCTTGAGTTTGAAGTCCTGAAAGCCATAGCGGTCCTGCGCCGCGCGCGCCAGCGCGACGATGGCCTCGGGCGTCATGGCCGGCTCGCGCCGCAGGCCGAACCACGCGTTGTCGGCCTGCGGTTCGCGCAGATAGGGCAGGCCGGTCTTGCCGGCATCGCCCACATAGAAGAGATAGCCGAGCATCTGCACCGACGTGCGCTGCACGCCGTCTCCCAGCAGCGCGGCCACCGGCACCTGCAGGTGCTGGCCCAGCAGGTCGAGCAATGCCGATTCCACGGCGGTCACGGCATGGATGGCCACGCGCAGGTCGAAGGTCTGGTTGCCCCGCCCGCCGCGGTCGCGTTCGCCAAAGCGCGCGCGCAGCGCATTGAGCACCGCGTGGTACTGGCCGATGGCGCGGCCCTCGACCAGCGGGCGGGCGTCCTCCAGCGTCTGGGCGATGGCCTGGCCGCCCGGTACTTCGCCCACGCCGGTGCGGCCCGCGCTGTCGGTCAGGATCAGCAGGTTGCGCGTGAAGTAGGGGCCGTGCGCGCCGCTCAGGTTCAGCAGCATGGAGTCGTGGCCGGCCACCGGCACCACCTGCAGGCGGCGCACCACGGGCGTATCGGAAACGGAATCGGCAGGGCGGTCTTGCGGCATGGCGTCGTCAGCTAAGGAAAAAGGTTGCGGTGGCGGTTGCGCGGCTACTGGGCCGATATGCCGCCTTCCTGGATGACCTGGCCCCAGCGCGCGTATTCCTGGGCCTGGAATTGCGTGAAGTCCTCGGGCGAATTGGCCACGATCTCCAGGCCCACGTCCGTCATGGGCTTGCTGACGGCCGGGTCCTTGAGCGCGGCGACGATGCCCTCGTGCAGCCGCGCCTTGACCTCGGCGGGCAGGCCCTTGGGCGCGGCAAAGGCCTGCCAGGCGTAGACCACCACGCCATCGATGCCCTGCTCGGCCAGCGTCGGGACGTCGGGCAGCACCGGCGAGCGCTCGCGGCCGGTGACGGCGATGGCCTTGAGCTTGCCCGAACGGATATGGGTGAACACGGTGTTGACGTTCTGGAAGGACATGTCGACCTGGCCGCCCAGCAGGTCGGCGGTGGCGGGCGCCCCGCCCTTGTAGGGCACGTGCAGGCCCTGCGTGCCGGTCTTTTGCCAGAACAGTTCGGCGGTCAGGTGGTCGGACGAGCCGGCCCCCGATGTGGCGAAGCTGACCTGCCCGGGCCGCTCCTTGAGCAGCTTGAGCACGTCCTGCACGCTGTCGAGCTCGCCGGCCAGCTTGGGATTGACCACCAGCACGTTGGGCGTTTGCACCGCCACGGCCAGGTAGTCGAAGTCGCGGGTCGGGTCGTAGGGCAGGTTCTTCATCAGGTGCGGCGCGACCACCAGCGGGCCCAGCGAGGACACCAGCACGGTGTGGCCGTCGGCGGGCGCGCGGGCTACCTGGCCGGCGCCGATGGTGCCGGTGGCCCCGGCCTTGTTCTCCACCACCACGGTCTGCTTGAACTGGTTGCTCAGGTGGTTGCCCACCGAACGGGCGATGGTGTCGGTCGAGCCGCCGGCCGGGAAGGGCACGACCAGCGTGATGGGCTTGTCGGGCCAGGCCAGCGCGGTGCCGGCGGCCAGGGCGGCGACGGCGCCGCCGATCAGGCGAAGCAGGGATTGCAACAGCGTGCGGTTCATGGTGTCTCCTGTCCTCTTCGGGGGGGGGTTACTGCGGGCCGAGCTTGTCGACCAGCGCGCGCAGGGCCTCGGTTTCTTCCTCGGTCAGGTCGGTCAGCGGCGCGCGCACCGGCCCGGCGTCGCGGCCGACCAGGCGTGCGCCGGCCTTGATGATGCTGACCGCGTAGCCGGGCTGGCGGTTGCGGATGTCCAGGTAGGGCAGGAAGAACTCGTCCAGCAGCTTGCCCGTGGTGGCGGTATCGCCGCTGGCCACCGCCTTGTAGAAGGCCATGGCCGTCTTGGGGATGAAGTTGAACACGGCCGAGGAATAGACCGGCACGCCCAGCGCGCGGTAGGCCTCGGCGTAGACCTCGGCGGTGGGCAGCCCGCCCAGGTAGGCGAAGCGCTCGCCCAGCTTGCGGCGGATGCGCACCATCGGCTCGATCTCGCCCACGCCGTCCTTGAAGCCGATCAGGTTGGGATGGGCATCGGCCAGCCTGGCCAGCCACTCGGCCGACAGGCGCGAGTTGGCGCGGTTGTAGAACACCACGCCGATCTTCACCGACTGGCACACCGCCGCCACGTGCCGGGCGATGCCTTCCTGGTTGGCCTCGGTCAGGTAGTGCGGCAGCAGCAGCAGGCCGTGGGCGCCCTGGCGCTCGGCTTCCTGCGCCTGCGCAATGGCGGTGCGGGTGGGGCCGCCCGCGCCGGCCAGGATGGGCACCTTGCCGGCCGCGCCGGCCACGGCGGTGCGGATGACCTGGCTGTATTCCTCGCCGGACAGCGAGAACAGCTCGCCCGTGCCGCCGGCGGCGAACAAGGCGCTGGCGCCATAGGGCGCCAGCCACTCCAGGCGTTCGGCATAGGTCTTGGCGCGGAAGTTGCCTTGTTCGTCGAAGTCGGTCACGGGAAAGGACAGCAGGCCGTCCGAAATGATGTGCTTGAGTTCCTGGGGAGTGATCACGATCGCTGTGCTCGCTAGACGGATGGGTTAATGATGTATGTCATCATACAAGATAGCGGGCGCCCGTGACCAGGGTAAATGCCGCCCCTACGGGAAACCGCTAGGGAACGGCCGGCGCGCAGCGGGCTACTTGCCGGCCGCGGCGTCCTCGTGGGCCTTGCGCAGCCGCTCGCGGCTGTTGGTGAGGTGGGTGCGCATGGCCGCGCGCGCGGCCTCGGGCTCCTTGCGCTCGATCGCCCGGAAGATGTACAGGTGCTCTTCGTGCACGCGCTGGGGGTAGGAGGGATCGTTGCCGATGGCCAGCTTGCGCAGGTCCAAGCGGTTGCGCGGGATGATGGTGGTGCCCAGCTGGCGCAGGATGTCCAGGAAATAATGGTTGCCCGAGGCCTGGCCGATCTGCAGGTGGAATTCGATGTCGGCCTCGACGCTGTCGCCCGGGCCATGCTGCATCTGCTTCTCGAAGGCCGCCAGCGCCGCCCGCATGCCGGCCAGGTGCTGCTCGGTGCGGCGCGAGGCGGCCATGGCCGCGGCCTCGGACTCGACGCAGGTGCGAAACTCCAGCACGGCCATCACGTCCAGCAGCGTGAGCACCAGGTCGGGGTCGATGCTCAGCGAACGGCTGGCCGGGCGCTCGAGCACGAAGGTGCCGATGCCGTGGCGGGTCTGCACCAGCTGCGCGGCCTGCAGGCGCGAGATGGCCTCGCGCACCACGGTACGGCTGACGCCTTCCTGCTGCACGATCATGTTCTCGGACGGCAGCTTGGTGCCGGCCGGGAATGCGCCCGATTCGATCTGGCGCGACAGCGAAGCCACGACTTCGTCCGTCAGGTTGCGGCCGCGTTTGCGCGGCTTGCTTGGTGCGTTCATGTCGGAGGGGATGCTAGCGGAAAGCCGCCCGCGATGCCAGCCTCGCCTAGAATGCGCAAGACCGACGCATCACGACACAAGGCAGATCCATGCAGATTCTAGACAGCGAACAAACCACCCGGCACCTGCCCTTCGAACGGCTGATTCCCGCCCTGCGGGACATGTTCGTGCAAGGCTGCCAGGTGCCGCTGCGCCACACGCACGCCATCGACGGCGGCCCGGGCGCCAGCGGCACCTTGCTCATCATGCCGGCCTGGCAGGCCGGCGGGCGCCTGGGCGTAAAAACGGTATGCATCTTCCCGGGCAACCAGGCCAGGGGGCTGCCGGGCCTGCATTCGACCTACGTGCTGTCCGACGCGGCCAGCGGCAAGCCGCTGGCCATGCTCGACGGCGATGCCATCACCTCGCGGCGCACCGCGGCCGCCTCGGCCCTGGCCGCTTCCTGGCTTGCGCGCGCCGACGCGCGCAAGCTGCTGGTGCTGGGCGCCGGCCGGGTCGGCGCGCTGCTGCCCTACGCCTACCGGGCCGTGCGCGACATCGCCCAGGTCGAGGTCTGGAATCCCAATGCGCAGCGGGCGCAGGCGCTGGTCGAGCGCCTGCGCGCCGACGGATTCGAGGCACAGGTGTCGCAAGACCTGCAGGCCTCGGTGCGCCAGGCCGACATCGTCAGCTGCGCCACGCTGGCCAATGCGCCGCTGGTGCGGGGCGAATGGCTGCAGCCCGGCGCGCACCTGGACCTGATCGGCAGCTTCGCGCCGGCCATGCGCGAGAGCGATGCGCAATGCTTTGCACGCGCCACCGTGTTCGTCGATACGCCCGAGGCGCTGGCCAAGTCGGGCGATATCCTGGAGGCCGTGCGCGAGGGTGCCTTCGATCCGGCCGCGACCGCCGCCACGCTGGAGCAGCTGTGCCGCCGCGAGCATGCCGGCCGCAAGGACCAGGCGCAGATCACCCTGTTCAAGTCGGTGGGCACGGCGCTGGAGGACCTGGCCGCGGCCAGCCTGGCCTACGACGCGGCGCAGGGCGCGCAGGTCCGGCAGGCATAGCGGGCCTGCAGGGCCTTGCAGGCAAGGCGCGCGCCGCCGCGCCCGGGCCGCCTCAGGCGGGCTGCGCCTGGCTGGCCTGGCGCGCTTCGATCACCTTGACCAGCGTGTGCAAGGTCAGGTTGACCGGCACGGGCACGCCGCGGGCCTGGGCCTTGCGCACGATCAGGCCGTTCAGGTGGTCGATCTCGCTGGCCTTGCCGCGCGCCAGGTCCTGGGCGGTCGAGGAGTATTGGGTGGGCATGGTCCGGGCGATGGCCTGCACCGCCTCGTCCAGCCCCTCGGGCAGCGCCACGCCCTCGGCCCCGGCTACCGCCCGGCATTCGGCCAGCAGGGCTTGCATCACCGCTTCGACGCCGGGCACCCGCACCAGGGCGCCGTAAGGAACCTGGCCGATGGCCGACAGCGCGTTATAGGCGCAATTGACGATGAGCTTGGCCCATAGCGCGCCGCGCACATTGTCCGAGACCTGCACGGGCACCTGCGCCTGGCGCAGCAGGGCCGCGGCCTGCTCGGCGCACGGGCCCTGTTCGAGCACCAGTTCGCCGCGGCCGTGGTGCTGCACGTGGCCCGGCCCGGCCATGCCGCAGGCCACGTAGACGACGGTGGCCAGCACGTCATGGCCGATCACCGCGCGCAGGCGGTCGGCATTGTCCACGCCGTTCTGCAGGCTCAGCACCAGCGCCCCGGGCGCCAGGTGCGGGGCGATCTGGCGCCCGGCCGCCTCGGTATCGTAGGACTTGACGCTGAACAGCACCAGGCTGGCGCCTTGCACCGCCTCGGGCTGCGTGCTGGCGGCCACGTCCACGTAGCCGTCGAAGTCGCGCATCTGCATGCGCAGTCCCTGGCGCTCGATGGCCGCCACGTGCTGCGGGCGCGCGATCAGCACCACTTCGTGGCCGGCGCGGCGCAGCATGCCGCCGTAGTAGCAACCCACCGCACCCGCGCCCATGACGGCGATCTTCATGACTGGCTCCTTTGCCTGGTGGCGCGCGCGGCGATGCCGCGGCGCAAAGTTCCTACTATAGCCATCGGATAGCGGGCGGGCGGATTGCCGCGTCGGGCATCGCGTTGCGAGGCTGCCGCGGACGGCGCCGCAGGACCTGGACAATCCTGTCCCAGCCCTGGTTACAGCCGGACCGGCACACGATAGGCTGCGCCTATGTCCGCATTTGCTGACCACGACAGCCCATGGAAGGAAGCGATCGAACGCTACTTCCGCCCGTTCACGGCCTTGCTGTGGCCGGCCCTGCATCAATGGATCGACTGGCGCCAGCCCGTGGGCTTTCTGGATAAGGAATTGCAAAAAGTCGTGCGCGACGCCGACAGCGGCCGGCGCTACGCCGACAAGCTGGTCCAGGTCTGCAGCCACCGGCATGGCCAGCGCCTGGTTCTGATCCATGTCGAAATACAGGACTGCGCCGATCGCGATTTCCTGCGGCGCATGCACCGCTACTACTATCGCGTGCGCGATGCCTATCAGGATGCGTTGGTGGAATCGATGGCGGTGCTCACGCGGCGCGATGCTCGCGCCGACCGCCTGGTTTACCGCGAAGCGGCCCTGTCATGCTCGCTGGAATTCCGCTTTCCGGTGGTAAATTTGGTCCACTGGCTGGGCCGCTGGCAGGAACTGGAAGCGGCCACGGCCAGCAATCCCTTTGCGGTGGTGGTAATGGCGCAGTTGCTGGCTGGGCGCCAGGATCGCCTGGCCGGCAAGATCGGGCTGACGCGTCTGCTGCTGCAGCGCGGCTATGGCCGGCAGGACGTCCTGGAGCTGTACCGCCTGATCGACTGGATGATCGCCTTGCCGCCGGACCAGGAAGTCGCTTTCATCCAAGCCAGCGCCGCGCTGGAGAAGGAGCACGACATGCCTTTCGTATTGACCGCTGAACGCGTAGGCGAGCGCCGAGGGCTCGAACGCGGCCTGGAGCAGGGTCGGCAGCAGGGCCAGGCCGAATTGCTGCGTACGCAGTTGTCGCGGCGCTTCGGCCCCTTGCCGCAGTGGGCCGAGCAGCGCCTCGCCCAGGGCCCTGCCAGCCAGTTGACCGTATGGGGCCAGCGCCTGCTGGACGCTTCCAGCCTGGACGAGGTCTTCGCCGACTAGCCGAGTATCCGGCAGCCCGTCGCCGCCACGCGGCGCCCGTGCTATCTTTGGTTTCCCAAATTCCGGGAAATCAAAACCGATGGACAAAACCCTGCTCAAGGGGCTGATGGTGCTGGAGGCGGTCACCGATCCGGACAACCGTCCCCGCACCATAGAAGAGCTGGCGGCCCGCGTCGGCCTGACCCGCAGCAATACCCATCGCACGCTGCAAACGCTCATCCATGCCGGCTACGTCGTCAAGGACGACGAGGCGGGCGGCTATCGCGGCGCGATCCGGCTGTTCGAGCTGGCCGCGCGCCAGCTCGGGCAGCTGGACGTGCGCAAGGTCGCCACGCCTGCCATGCGGCGGCTGGCCGACGGCACCGGCGAGACCGTGCACCTGTCGGTGCTCGATGGGCTGGACGTGGTCTACGTCGACAAGATCGACAGCCCGCAGCCCATCCGCGCCTATTCCATGGTGGGCGGACGCGCCCCGGCGTATGCCGTGGCCACCGGCAAGGCGCTGCTGGCCTGCCAGGGCGAGGGCTACCTGGACCGCTATGGCGATGCGCTGGCCCGCCATACGCCCAACACCATCGTGTCGCTGGGCCTGCTCAAGGACGAGCTGCGCAAGATCGCCCGCGCCGGCTATGCCGTAAACCGCGGCGAGTGGCGCGACGGCGTGGGCGGGGTGGCCGTGGCCGTGTTCAACAGCCTGGACCAGCCCATCGCCGCCCTGGGCATTTCCGGTCCGCTGGAGCGCTTGAGCGTCAAGCGGATGAAGGAATTGGTGCCGCTGGTTCGCGAGGGTGCCCAGGCGGTGTCGGCCAGCCTGGGCTACCGCGCCGGCCTGTTGCCGGGCTGACCGGCGGTGGCAGCTTGGCTGCGGCAAGGGCCCGGGCGCCTCGGGTGTCCAGACCCTCAGGCCCTCAGGCCGGCGCCTGCAAGGCCGAAGGCGTTTGCCGCGCCGCCGCGTGGGGAGCCAGTTCGGCGGCCAGGCGTTCGGCCTGGCCCAGCGCCAGCCGGGCGTTCACGTCCATGGATGTAGTCCAGAAATACGTGCCCGCCGCCAGGCTGCCCAGCACCGAGACGGCGGCCTGGCGATCGCCGTCGGGCGCCAGCAGGCAGCCGGTGTCGAAGTCCAGCGCGAAGCCGCCCAGTTCATCGGCCGCCGCGTAGCGCTCGTCCAGCAGCTGGCGCACCAGCGCATCGCGCGTGGCGCGCACGTCGGTCGAGAAGCTGGTGGCGTTGACCAGCCAGGGCGCCGCGGCGGCATCGCCGCTGGCGGTCCGGAGCACGAAGCGTCCGCTGGCAGGCTCGTGCCGCACCGCGCGCAAGCCGCCTCGCACCTGCAAGCGCCCCTGGTGCAGCAGCTTTTGCAGGACCAGGGCATTTTGCATCGGGAAGGTGGCGCGGCGCGCCATCCACAGCGAGCGCCAGTCGCGATGGAAACGTTCCTTCTCATGGCGCGGCAGGGCCCGCCAGATGATTTCGATCCGGTCGTTGGTGGCGGCCGCCACGGCCTGCCACAGGCGCGGTCCGGCTTGCGAGCGGGCGATCTCGTCGTCCAGCGCTTCGCGCGCCGGGCCTGCCTTGCCCAGCACGTCGTCGGGTTCCTCGATGCCGCCGGCCTGGCGCAGCGCCTGCCGCAGGCTTTGCAGCAGGCCGTCCAGCGTCGGTTCGCCCTGCGCCTGGGCCGGCGGCCACTGCGGTAGGCAGACCGAGGGGTTGTGCGGGCTGCGTACCGACGGCAGCCGGCCGTTGCGCGAGACGCAATGGATGGAGCCGCGATGGCCGCTGGCGTGCAGGGCCACGATGGCATCGACCGCGCTCAGGCTGGTGCCCAGAATGCACACCGGATCGTCGCGCCCCACTGCTGCGGTCAGCGCCTGCACCGGATACGGGCTGTTGAAGTAGCCCGGCAGGTGCGCCAGTTCGGCAAAGGCCACCGAAGGCAGGTTGCCGTTGCACAGCACCACGCGCCGGGCATGCACCGGCTCGCCGCCAGCCGTGGCGACGGTGGCGCCCTGCGGAGCCGGACGCACCGCCACGGCAGCCTGCCCGATCACGCGCACCGCTACGCCCATTGCCTGGGCGCGTGCCAGCGCCCGCCGATGCACGTCCTGCAAGTAACAGCCGAACACCGGGCGGGGCAGGAAGGCCGAAGCGGAAATTTCCTGCACGCCCATCCGGCGCAGCCACGGGCCGTCCTGCCCGTGCAGCCATTGTACGAAATCGTCGCGCTCACGCGCCAGGGCCGACATGCGCCCGGCCGGGATGTTGAGCAGGTTGCTGCACAGGTCGTGCTGGTAGGCCGTGCCCGGACCGACGACCGGTTGCGGCTCGAACAGCGCGATCGACAGGCCCGGCGCCGGGCGGGCCAGCGCGTGAAGGAACTGGTGCAGGAAGGACACGGCGACCGAGCCGCCACCGACGATGGCCAGATCGACCGTAGCCAGCGGCGCGCCGGCCGGTCCCCGGCGCGCCGGGTGTGACGAGGGGCGCGCGCTCATTTGCCGGTGGACAGGCGCACGACCTGGCCCCACTTTTCGATTTCCGCCTGGATGGCCTTGTCGGTGTCGGCCGGCGACGTGGGTGTGGCCTGGGCGCCCAGCTTGGCCGCGCCTTCCTGGACAGCGGGCAGGCTGCCGGCGTGCCGCATGGCCGCCGACAGTTTCTCGATGGCCTGCGCGGGCGTGCCGGTGGGCGCCAGCAGCGCATAGGTAGTGGCCACCGAATAGTCCTTCACGCCCTGTTCGGCCAGCGTGGGCACGTCCGGCAGCGCCGGGGCGCGCTCGGGCGTGGTCACGCCCAGGATGCGGATCTTGCCGCTGGCCAGTTGCGGCAGCAGCGCCGGCAAGGTCTCGATCACCATGTCGATCTGCCCGCCCAGCAGGTCCGTCACGGCCGGGCCGCTGCCGCGATACGGCACGTGCATGATGTCGGTGCCGGTGGTGATCTTGAACAGCTCGCCGGCCATGTGCTGCGAACTGCCGGTGCCTGCCGAGCCGAAGGTCATCTTGCCGGGCGAGGCCTTGGCCAGCGCGATCAGCTCCTGCACGTTGGTGGCCGGGACCTTCTCGTTGACGGCCACGGCCATCGGCATGGTGGTGGCCACCGACACGCCCTTGAAATCCTTGGCGAAGCTGTAGTTCTGCTTGTCCAGCAGCGCCGCGTTGATGGACAGGCTGCCCAGCGCGCCCATCAGCACCGTATAGCCGTCCGCGGCGGCGCGCGCCACGTGCTCGGCGCCCACCTCGCCGCCGGCGCCGGCCTTGTTCTCGACCACGATGGGCTGCTTGAGGATCTCGCCCATGTGCTGGGCATACAGCCGGGCCGCGGCATCGGTGGCGCCGCCGGGCGGGAAGGGCACGACCATGCGCACGGGCCGGTCGGGCCAGTCGGCGGCGTGGGCAGCGTGGGCGGCGGCGCCCAGGGCCAGGGCGGCGCCCAGCAGCAGGGCTTGGTAGCGAGGGGCAATCATCGTCGGTCTCCGTTTTTTCGTTGCGTGTGGCGGGCGCTGGCCGGGCATGCCGTCGCAGGCGCCTTTCGCTATCTTTGTAGTCCCAAAATATAGGAGTCATATACCAATATTTGGTTTACGTAGGATTTCATACGATGCTATGCTGGTCAAGCACTGTGTCGCGCAGCGCCGGCTTGCGGGAACCCGCAGCCACCATTTGGGAACCGCGCCCGGCAGCGTAGCCCGCCTTGCCGGCGGGGCGACATACCGATTTGGCATTAACTCATTGCTTGCATCCAGGACCACCATGACTCCTAGCTCCGCCTTGTCCGGCGTGACCGTCATCGAAATCTGCAACGTGGCCGCCGGCCCTTTCTGCGGCATGCTGCTGGCAGACATGGGCGCCGAGGTCATCAAGATCGAACACCCCGAAGGCGGCGACACCCTGCGCGCCTGGCCGCCGCTGACCGACGGCTACAGCGAGAACTTCGCGTCGCTCAACCGCAACAAGCGCTCGGTCACGCTCAATCTCAAGGATCCCGACGACGCGGCGCTCGCGCGCGAGCTGGCCGCCGAGGCCGACGTGCTGATCGAAAACAACCGGCCCGGCGTGATGGCGCGCCTGGGCCTGGGCTACGAGGCGCTGGCCCAGCGCAACCCCCGGCTGATCTACTGCTCGATCTCGGCCTACGGCCAGAGCGGCCCGCGCGCGCAGGAAGGCGGCTTTGACCTGACCATCCAGGCCATGAGCGGCATCATGAGCGTGACCGGCGAGGCCGGGGGCGCGCCGGTCAAGTGCGGCGTGCCGCTGGCCGATTTCTCCGCCGGCCTGTATGCGGCCTATTCCATCGCCGCGGCCCTGCGCGTGGCCCAGGCCAGCGGCCAGGGCACGCACATCGACGTGCCCATGCTTGGCGCCACGCTGGGCATCGCCGCCTTGCAGACCTCCGAGTTCTTCGGCAGCGGCAAGGATCCGGTCAAGCTGGGCTCGGCGCACCCGCGCAACGCGCCCTACCAGGCTTTTCGCTGCCGCGACGGCTATTTCGGCATGGCGGCGGGCAACAACGCCCTGTGGAAATCCGTGTGCGAGACGGTCGGCAAGCCCGGGTTGTTCGAGGACGAACGCTTTGCCAGCACCAGCCTGCGGGCGCGCAACCAGGACGCGCTGCGCGAGCTGCTCGAAGCCGAGTTCCTGAAGGAAGACGCCGAAACCTGGCTGGCGCGCTTTCGCGCCTGCGGCGTGCCGTGCGCGCCCATCAACAGTTATTCGCAGGTGCTGCGCGATCCGCAGGTCGAGCACATGGACTGGGTGCAGCCGCTGACCCTGCCCAACGGCGCGGTCACCCGCACCTTCGGTCCGCCGGTGCGTTTCGGCGGCGCGACCTCGGCCATCCGCAGCGCACCCCCGGCGCTGGGCCAGCACAACGAGGAAGTGCTCGGTGCGCTGCGCCGCCGGCTCGGGCAGGTGTCCGCATGAGCGCGCCGGACCGCCCCGAGGGCCAATGCCGCGGTGCGCAGCGCGAAGGCAGCCCAATGGACGCGCAAGCGGCGCTGGTGCACCTGGCGCTGCGGCAGCAGGCTGCCGTGATCACGCTGAACCGGCCGGACAAGATGAACGCGCTGTCGGCCGAACTGGTCGAGCAGCTGATCCAGGCTGTGGACGAGGCGCACCGGGCCGGCTGCGAGCTCATCGTATTTCGCGGCGAGGGGCGCAACTTCAGCGCCGGCTTCGACTTTAGCGGCTACCAGGCGCAAAGCGAAGGCGACCTGCTGCTGCGGTTCGTGCGTATCGAGACGCTGTTGCAAAAGATCGCCGCCTCGCCCGCGCTGACCCTGGCGCTGGCGCACGGCAAGAACTTCGGCGCCGGCGTGGACCTGTTCGGCGCCTGCAGGCTGCGCGTGGCCGCCGGGCAGGCCACCTTCCGCATGCCGGGCCTGAAGTTCGGCCTGGTGCTGGGCACGCGGCGCTTCGCCGCCCAGGTGGGTGCCCAGGTCGCGCACGACGTGCTGATGCATACCCGCAGCTTCGGCGCGCAAGAGGCGGCGGACATGGGTTTCGTGACGCGCATCGCCGAGCCGGCGCAGTGGGACGAATGCATCGCCGCCGCACAGGCCAGCGCGCGCGAGCTGGCGCCGCAGGCGCGCGCCATGCTGCACGGCGTGCTGGCGCCGGCCGATGCCGACGCCGACATGGCCGCGCTGGCGCGCTCGGCCGCCGAGCCGGGCATCAAGCAGCGGATCGCGGCCTATCTGCAGAAATAGCCGAACGCTCAAGGAGGACGACATGAGTTCCGGTTTCAATGGCAAGAACAAGCAACGCGCGCTGCACGAGCTGGCCGCGCTGGTGCCCGACGGGGCCAGCGTGGCGCTGGGGGGCAGCTTCCTGCACCGCGGGCCTTTCGCCTTCGTGCGCGAGCTGATCCGCCAGGGACGGCGCGACCTGGAGATCGTCAAGCAATCGCCCGGCTACGACATCGACATCCTGTGCCGTGCCGGCGCGGTGCGCAAGGCGCGCGCGGGCATCGTGGCGATGGAAGGCAACTTCGGCCTGGCGCCCTGGTACCGCAAGGCGGTCGAGCAGGGCAGCATGCAGCTCGAGGAGCATGCCTGCGCCAGCCTGACCGCCGGCCTGCGCGCGGCCGCCTTCGGCGTGCCCTTCCAGCCCTGCGGCGGCCTGCACGGCAGCGACCTGCCGGCCCTGAACGGCTGGACCTGCCTGCCCGACCCCTACGGCAGCGGCCAGAGCGCCTACCTGGTGCCGGCCATCCGCCCTGATTTTGCCGTGCTGCAGGTCTCCGAGGTGGACCGGCAGGGCAATGCGCGCGTCTATGGCACGGCGCACTGGGACCGCATCATGTCGCGCGCGGCCGGCAGCGTGCTCGTGGTGGCCGAGCGGCTGGTCGATACCGCTGTCTTCGAGGCCCAGCCCGAGGCCACGCTGGTGCCCTACTTCATGGTGCAGGCCTTTACCGTGCTGCCGGGCAGCGCCTGGCCGGGCTCGTGCACGCCTTTCTACGAAATCGACTATCCCGCGGTGGAACGCTATATGGACACGACGCGCACGCTGGCCCAGCACATGGCCGAGGCGCCCGAACTGCAGGAGCCCGCCCATGCCTGAGACCCTGTCCCAAGCGCCCGTGTCCGGCGCCGCCGCCGGCTCGTGGTCGGCGTTCTCGCACATCGTCATCGGCCTGGCGCGCTTCATCCGGCCCGACGAGATCACCTTCAGCGGCGTCAATTCGACCATTCCCATGCTGGCCTGCCTGCTGGCCAAGCAGGCCTACGAGTTCGATTTCGTCTACATCAACGTGGCCGGCGGCGTGGACCCGCGCCCGGGCCATATCCCCATCTCCAGTTCCGACCCGGCGCTGGCCGCCCACACCGCCTCGATCTTCTCGAACGAGGATTTCTACGACCTGTGCACGCGCGGGCGCATGGACCTGACTTTCCTGGGCGCCGCGCAGATCGACGGCGAGGGCTCGGCCAACAATTCATGCATCGGCGACTGGCACCATCCCAAGGTGCGGCTGCCCGGCGGCGGGGGCGGGGCCGTCATGCTGCCCACCGCCCGGCGCGCCTGCACGTGGCGCACCGAGCATTCGCGCCGCACCTTCGTGCCCAAGCTGGACTTTCGCACCGCCTGGGGCGGCTTTCACGGCGTGGCCACGCCCATCGCCATCTTCGTCAAGCGCCAGGGCCGGCTGGCGCTGCAATCCTGGCATCCGCAGTCCAGCCTGGAGGAAGTGCAGGCCCGCACCGGTTTCGAGTTCGACCATGCCGGCGCCGGCCCCACGCCGCTGCCCACCGAGGCCGAGCTGCGCGCCCTGCGCCAGCTCGATCCGGACGGCCGCTTCGAGCGCGACGCCGCCGTGTCCCTGCGCTGAAAAAGGAAGCGCCATGAACGAGAACGCCACCTTGCTCGATCTTTGGCGGACGGCCTGGAGCGATGCCGCGCAGCGCGCGCGGCCGGCCTTGCAGACGCTGGAGCACGACTACAGCTACGCGCAGCTGGACGAGCGCGTGCAGGCCATGGCCGGCGCGCTGCGCCAGGCCGGCGTGGCGCGCGGGGACTACGTCGCGCTGGCCCTCGAACGCGGCCCCGGCCAGGTGCTGGCCTTGCTGGCGGCGATGGCCGCGGGGGCCTGTCCCTGCCCGCTGGAGCCGCGCCTGGCCGACGAGGAGACGCGCCGGCGCGTGGCGGCCGTGGGACTGCGCTGGATGATTCACGACGATGCGCACGCCGCCACGGCGCGGGCCGCGGGGCTGCCGGCCGGGCGCCTGCTGGCGCTTGACGCCCTGCGCGCAGGCCCGCCGTACTGGAGCCAGGCGTGCGGGCCCGGCGATCCCGGGCTGCTGCTGTTCACCTCGGGCAGCACCGGCAAGCCCAAGGGCGTGCTGCTCAGCCACCGGGGGCTGCTGGCCAATACGCTGGGCGTGCGCGTCCATACCGGGCTGCGCCCGGACGACGTGCTGCTGCACGTGATGCCGCTGCACCATACCAACGCGCTGAACAACCAGGTCTTCGCACCGCTGGCCAGCGGCGCGTGCATCGCGCTGGCCCCGCGCTTTCGCGCCGAGGACATGCCTACGCTGATGGAGCGCTTTCGCCCCACGCTGATCACCGGCGTGCCCACCATCTATTCGCGCATGCTGCAGCAGCGCTTCTCGCGCCAGTCGCTGGCGCGGCTGCGCTTTGCGCGCTGCGGTTCGGCGCCCATCACGCCGGCCCTGCATCGCGAGATCGAGGCTTTCCTGGGCTGCGAGCTGGTGGTGTCCTACGGCCTGTCCGAGGCGACCTGCACCTCGACCATGAACCCGCCGGGCGCGCGCCGCATCGGCACCGTGGGCACCGTGCTGGCCGGCCAGCAGGTCGTGCTGCTGGACCGGCAGGGCGCCGCGGTGCCCGCCGGCGCCGAGGGCGAGATATGCATCGGCGGGCCCGCCCTGATGGCGGGCTACCTGGGCCACGAAGGCGAATCGCCCATCCGCGACGGCTGGTTGCGCACCGGCGACCTGGGCCGCTTCGATGCCGACGGCTACCTGAGCATCACGGGCCGCATCAAGGAAGTCATCATCCGCGGCGGCGAGAACATATCGCCGGCCCTGGTCGAGAACCTGCTCAGCGGCGAGCCGGGCGTGGCCGCCTGCTGTGTCGTGGGCCGCGCCCATGCGGACCTGGGCGAAGTGCCGGTGGCCTTCGTGGTGCCGGCCGCCGGGGGGCCGGCGCCTGACGCGCAGGCGCTGCGCGAGGCGGTGCGCGAGAAGCTCGGACGCATCTACGTCCCCGAGGACGTGCTATGGGTCGATAGCCTGCCGGAGAACGCCGTGGGCAAGGTGGACCGCAAGGCGCTGGCCCGGCGGCTGGCGCAGGCCGAACCGGCGGGCGCGGGCGCGCTTTCCTGAGCGCCGGACGCGGCGGCATGCCGGCCCGCCGCCGCGCCGCGCTAAGATCGCGCCATGGCGCTGAACATCAAATACCGGCCGCTCAAGGCTTTCCTGCTGGCGGTGCAGACCAAGTCGTTCACCCATGCCGCGGCGCGGCTGGGCGTGACGCAGCCTTCGTTCACCGCGCTCATCGCCGACCTGGAAGCGGTGCTCGAGGTCAAGTTGTTCGAGCGCACCACGCGCAACATCGCCTTGACGGCGGCGGGCGTGGAGTTTCGCGACCGTATCGAGCGGCCGGTGGCCGACCTGGAAGAAGCGTACCGCAGCATGCTCGATTTGGCGGCGGTGCGGCGCGGCGCCGTGGTGATCGGGGCGCTGCCCTCGACCTCGCTGACGCTGGTGCCGCCCGCGCTGGGCGCCTTGCGGCGCCTGCATCCGCAATTGCAGATCCGCGTGGTCGAGGCGCACAACGACGAGCTGATCGGCATGCTGCGCACCAACCAGATCGAGTTCGCGCTGGCCACCTTGCTAACCGAGGCGCCGGACCTGAAGTTCACGCCGCTGATCGCCGATTCCTTTTTCGCGGTCTATCCGTCGCGCCACGAGGCCGGCAAGCTGCCGTCCCTGCATTGGGCCGACCTCATTCCCCTGGACCTGGTGCTGCTCTCGCAGGGTTCCAGCGCGCGGCACCAGTTCGACCGTGCGGTGGTGGCCGACAAGGTGGCCGCCGGGCTGCGCTACGACGTCACCCACATGACCACCGCCGTGCGCCTGGTGGGCCAGGGGCTGGGCGTGGCGGTGCTGCCGCGGCTGGCGCTGCCGGCGCTGGGGCTGGGCGCGCTGCATAGCCGGCCCATCGAGGACGCCAGCGCCCAGCGCACCATCGGCGTGCTGCACCGGCACGATCGCCTGCTGTCCCCGGCGGCGCAGGCGCTGGTCGGCCGGCTGCAGCAGGCCGCGGCCGAAATCGAGCGCGCGCTGCCGCCGCTGCCGGCCTCGGCCGCCGTCGTCAAATAGACCACGGCTAATAGTCCTCGGTCATTTTCTATTTGTGGCTATGAATCGAGCCCGGCAATATGGCGACCGGGCCGCCCCGCAGCGCGGCGGCCACGGTGGGGCGGCGCGCCGCGCGGCCTCGTCATGACAACGATGCAGGGCCGCCGCGGCCCAGGAGACGCTTCCCATGTTTGCCATGAAAACCTGGCTCGCCGGCATCGCCGCGGGCGCGATGGTGCTGGCCGCCGCGCCGGCGGCGGCGCAATGGCCCGAACGGCCCGTCGAACTGCTGGTGGGCTTTGCCGCCGGCGGCGGCACCGACCTGACGGCGCGCACCCTGGCCACCTTCCTGGAAAAGGAGCTGGGCGGCCCGGTGGTCGTGGTCAACAAGCCCGGCGCCTCGGGCGCGTTGGCCCTGGGCATGGTGGCGCGGGCCAGGCCGGACGGCTATACGCTGGGCATGACCAACATGCCGGGCTTGCTAACCCTGCCCATCGAGCGCGACGCGGGCTTCACCGCCCAGGACTTCACCTACCTGGCCACGCTGGTGCGAGACCCCAGCGCCTTCAGCGTGCGCACCGAGTCGCCCCATCAGTCGCTGGCACAGCTCATCGAGGCCGCCAGGGCCAAGCCCGGCCAGGTTAGCTACGGCTCCACGGGCGTGGGCACCGACGATCACCTGGCGATGGTGCTGTTCGAGGCCGCCACCGGCACCGACCTGAACCATGTGCCCTTCAACGGCGCCGGGCCCTTGCGCAACGCCGTGCTCGGCGGCCACGCGGATGTGGGCGGCATGAACCTGGGCGAAGCCATGCCCTATAGCGGCAGCGCGCTGCGCATCCTGGCGCAGGCCAGCGAAAAGCGCTCGCCGCTGGCGCCGGACGTGCCGACCTTCAAGGAGCAGGGAGTGGACCTGGTGTTCGCTTCCGAGCGCGGCGTGGTTGCCCCCAAGGGCATTCCCGCCGAGGTCGAACAGAAGTTGGCCAGGGCGTTGGAAGCCATTGCCAACGATCCCGGATTCCAGCAGCAGATGCTCAAGCAGTTCACCGAGATGGACTACCTGCCCGGCGACAAGTGGCAGGCGCGCCTGCAAGAGGCCGACCAGCAGTTCCGCGCCATGTGGGCGCGGCAAAAGTGGCTGGATTGATACATAAAGCTTGCAGCCAGCACCAACCAGTGAGCCAGCGTGGCCGCAAAAACCTGGCCTAACGCGCGTCGCACTTCAATTACTTAAGAAGCTCAGCGACCGAGGGCGCCGCGGAGCCGGCTTTGCCGGTCCGCCAGCGCCGCCCCCCCGGGGGGGAAGCGCGTCAGCGCTTCGGGGGGGAACCCCTACACAGCAGGCTTGCCCCAGTCGGCCCACACCTTGGCGATGGCCGCGTAGTCGTCGCGGCCGTAGCCGGCCGCGGCGGCGATTTCGTAGATGGTGTGCGAGCCCTGGATGGCGAACAGCGGCACGCCCAGGTTCTGGGCCAGTTCCAGCGCCAGGACCGAATCCTTGCGCGCCGCGTCCAGCGGCATGCCGCCTTCGTAGTTGCCTTGCATGATGCGCTCGGCATAGCGATGCGTCAGCGGCCGGTGCAGGCCCATCTGCTTGTCGGCCAGCAGCTCGACCAGCTTCTCGCGGCTGACGCCGGCCGCGGTGGCCAGCGAGCCGGCCTCGGCCACCACCACCATCACCGCATGCGCCACGGCGTTGTTGATCACCTTGGCTGCCGCGCCCGCGCCGGTGTCGCCGAAATAGATCTGCTTTTCGGCGATGGCGTCCAGCACCGGGCGGCTGTCGTCGATGGCCGGTTGCGGCCCGCCCAGCAGCAGCGTGGCGGTGCCCGCCTTCATCTGGCTGACGCCGGCGGCCACCGAGGCGTCCACGATGCGCAGGCCGAACCGGTCCAGCAGTCTCTTGCAGGCATGCATGTCCTTGGGATTGACCGTGCTGGTCTCCAGCACCACGGCATGCCTGGGCAGGACCGGGGCGATCTGTTCCAGGATGGCCAGCGAGATGGCCGGGCTGGGCAACGAAAGCACCACCACGTCCACGTCGCCCACGTCCTGCGGCCCCTCGATGGGCTCGGCCTTGAAGCTGTCGCAGGCGCGCCGGACCTGCGCGCGGTCCAGGTCCGAGACCTTGGTGGCAAAGCGCGCGGCCACGCGCTCGGCCACCAGGTAGCCCATGTTGCCCAGGCCATAGACGGCCACTTTCGAAATGTTCATTGATGAGACTCCAACGGATAAAGCAGGACGGGCGCGCGTGGCGCGCCGATACAGGAATGGTTCAGGGGCCGGGGCCGGCGGCTCAGGCCGCGGGCGCTTCGTGCAGCATGACGATCTCGCCGTCCGAGCCCGGCAGCGCCGGGTACAGGCTGCGCACCAGCGGGTCGTGGCCCGGCACGATGCGGGTCTCGTCGCCTTCGGCCAGGCTGCGCGCGCGTGCCCAGCCCTGGGTCATGTCGCCCAGGTTGAACACGATGGGAAAGGGTTCGCGGCGCGCCATGTTGGCGTAGTAGTGGGATGCGTCGCTGGCCAGCACCACCGGCCCGCGCGCCGTGCTCACGCGCACCATCTGCAGCCCGTCGGTATGGCCGCCGACCCGGTGCACGGTCACGCCCGGGGCGATGTGCGCGTCGCCGTCATGAAAGACCACGCGCTCGGCATACACCGCGCGCACCATCTGCACCACGTCCTCGACCTCGAAGGCGCCGCGCATGCAGGCCACGCACATGTGGCGGCCGGTGGCGAACTGCATCTCGCGCTCCTGCAGGTGAAAACGTGCGTTGGGAAACAGCCCCAGGTTGCCGGCATGGTCGTAGTGCAGGTGCGTCAGGATCACGTCGCGGATGCGGCCGGGCTCGCTGCCCATGCCGCGCAGCGCCTGGTCCACCGGCCGAGTGATGTGGCGGGTGCGCCGGTCCTTGGGGTGGGCGCGCTTGTCCAGCACCGCCTGGCCAAAACCCGTATCGACCAGGATCTCGCGCTCGCCGCTGCGCAGCAGCCAGACGAAGTAGTCCAGCGGCATGGGCGTGTCGTGCGGATCGGGCGCGTGCACGAAGTTGTCCTGCGCCAGACGGTCCTGCCAGCCATAGCGCAGCGCGTAGACTTCCCAGGCCGGTTCTTGCATGCTTTGTCTCCAGGTGATTGTCGTTGTCGGCGGCGGGCGCGCAGGCCCGCGCCCGCCAGGCGCCGGCGCTATTTGGCCACCGGCAGGGGGTTGGCGTGCAGGCCAAAGTACATGCTCTTGACCTGGGCGTACAGCTTCATGCCGTCGATGCCCTTTTCCCGGCCGATGCCGCTTTGCTTGAAGCCGCCAAAAGGCGTGCTGGTCACCGATTGCTTGTAGGTGTTGACCCAGACCGAGCCGGCCTCCAGCGCCCGGCCGATGCGCCAGGCCCGCTTGAAGCTTTCCGTCCAGATGCCGCAGGCCAGGCCGAAGGCCGTGCCGTTGGCCTGCGCGATCAGGTCGGCCTCGTCCTGGAAAGGCAGGCAGACCAGCACCGGCCCGAAGGCTTCTTCCTGGCAGCTGGCCGCGTCCGGGCCCAGCCCATCGATGACCGTCGGCAGGTAGAAGGCGCCATGGTCGTAGTGCCCGCCGCTGGGAGCCTGGCCGCCGCACAGGACGCGGCCGCCCTCGGCGCGGGCACGTTCGACGAAGCGGGCCACGCGCTCGCGGTGATGGAAGGACGCCAGCGGTCCGACCTCCACGCCCGGCGCATCGGGCAGGTCCACCTTCAGCGACCTGGCGCGCTCGACCACGGCCTGCACCACCTCGTCGTAGATGCAGGCCTGCACGAACAGGCGCGAGCCGGCCACGCAGGATTGCCCCGAAGAGCCGAAGATGCCCGCCACCACCGCGGCCACGGCGTGCTCGCGGTCCGCATCGGCAAATACCACGTGCGGCGACTTGCCGCCCAGTTCCAGCGCCACGGGCACCAGCCGCTCGCCGGCCACCTTGCCGATCATCGAGCCCGCGACGGTGCCGCCGGTGAACGAGATCATGCGCACGCCCGGGTGCGCCACCAGCGCCGCGCCGATGTCGGGCCCGCGCCCCTGCACCACCTGCAGCAGGTTCTCGGGCAGGCCGGCCTCGCGCGCGATGCGGGCCAGTTCCGGCGCGAGCAAGGGCGAATCCTCCGAGGGCTTGAGTAGCACCGCATTGCCCGCGGCCAGCGCCGGCGCCACCTTGGTGGCGTCGTTCATGATGGGCGAATTCCAGGGCGTGATGGCCGCCACCACGCCGTAGGGTTCGAGCACGGTGAAGGACACGTAGTCCCCGCGCGGGGGCGTCACGTCGGTCTGCAGCGTCTCGCATACGCCGGCGTAGTAGCGGAAGGTGCCGATGGCAGACTCCACCATGCCCCGGCACTCGGCGATCGGCTTGCCGTTATCGCGCATCTGCAGCTGGGCCAGCCGTTCCTTTTCGGCCTGCAGGCCGTCGGCGATGGCGTTGAGCACCAGCGCGCGGCGATGCGGCAGCAGCGATTTCCAGCCCGATTCGCCAAAGGCCTTCCAGGCGCGCTCGACGGCCGCGTCCAATTCGGGCAGGGTGGTGGCCCGCACGCGTGCGACCTCCTGGCCGTTGGCCGGGTCGATGCTGATGATCTCTGGTGTGGATGAGGCGTTCATGCTTGTCCTTGGGGCCTTGCGGGTTGTTTGCGGCAAAAAAGTCTAGGCACTGGACCGCCCGAAAACAACAAGCGCGTTGTCGTTATTCCTAGTAATAAAATTATCAATAGACGCGTCGCTGCCGGCGGCGCAAACCGCCTGCCGCCTCATGACCCAAAGCAGTTTTTCATCGCTTCTTTTCGCCGACACGCAGCTGCCTGAGCAGGTGGCCGCCGTCATGGCCGCGATCGAGACCGACATCATCCGCAGCCGCATCCTGCCGCGCACCCGCCTGATCGAAGACCACCTCATGGAAGACTACGCGGCCAAGCGCCACGTGGTGCGCGCCGCGCTGGCCGAGTTGCAGCGCCTGGGCGTGGTGGTCAAGCCGCCGCACCTGGGCGCGCAGCTGCGCCGCTTCGACCGGCAAGGCCTGGAAGACCTCTATCACATGCGCCGGGTGCTGCACCACGCCGCCATCGAGATGATCGAGTTCCCGGTGCCGCCCGAACGCCTGGCCGCGGTCGAGGCAGCCTGCCAGGCGCATGCGCAGGCGGCGGCATCGGGCGAGCTCATCGCCATCCACCGCACCAACATGGCTTTTCACCGCGAGCTGTACGGGCTTTGCGACAACCCCTACCTGGCCGAATCCATCCGCCTGCACGACTGGCTGAGCTTTCCGGTGCGCGCCTACGGGGTGGCCGATGCGCAGGCCCTGGAGCAGGCCTGCGACGAACACCAGGCCATGGTCCAGGCCGTGCGCGCGGGCAACCGCGCCGCGCTCGATGCGTTGTCCGTGGCCCACATGGGGCGCGCCCGCAGCCTTTACGAAGAGAAATTCCTAAGCCGCTGAGGCCGGCCTTGCGCTGCCCGGGTTGGCGATGGGCCGCCTGCGGCGCAGGAGCGGGGCCGTGCGTTCAGAAGGTCTGCCAGATCATGTGCAGGCTGATCACCGTCATCACGATCTTGAAGCCCAGCCGGAAGGTCGCCTCGGGCAGGTTGTCCAGCGTGCGGGTGCCGACCCAGGTGCCCACCACGCCGCTGGCGATCATGGCCGCGATCAGCGGCCCCCACTGCGCATAGGCAAAGCCCAGCGTGCCGAAGGCCAGGATCTTCAGGCCATGCTGGATCACCATGCAGGCCGCGTGCGTGGCCACCAGCGGCTGCTTGACCAGGCCCGTGCCGGCCAGCAGCGCCGCCACCAGCGGACCGGTGGCGCCCACCAGCATGGTGCAGAAGCTCGATATCGCCCCGCCCAGCACGAAATACGGTTTGCCGTGGCGCTGTGCGGTGGCGCTGGGCTTCTTGCGATAGACCGACCAAAGGATGAACAGGGCCAGCGCCCACTTGGCCAGCGCATCGGGGATGCTGACGACCACCGAGGCGCCCAGCGCGATGCCGGCCACGCTGCCCAGCGTGAACCACAAGAGCAGCGGACGCACCAGGTGGCGGCGCTGGATGATCACGCGCCCGCCGTTCGAACCCAGCTGCACCACGCCATGCACCGGCAGCACGCTGGTCACCGGCATGCCCAGGCCCATCACCGCCAGCATGGCCACGCCCCCGCCCAGTCCCATGGCGGCCGTCAGGGCCGAGGTGAGGAAACTGGTGGCCACCAGGACGGCGGCAAAGACGGGCGTGATCTCGGCGGGGACGAAGGACATGGCGCTCTCGGGGGAAAGCTCGGCAGTGTAGCGCGCGTGCCTATTGACCGCGCGGGCGGCGGTCCCTAGAATGCCCCGCATGGCCCGCCTGCAACGATGCGCCCGGGCCGCGCAGTCCAAGACAGTGCCGCGGCAATGATTGCCGCACCACCGACCTACCGTTGGCTATGGAAGCCCTCGACTTTCACGCATGCATGCGTGGTCGAGGGCTTTTTTGTTTTTGCATTCCTGCTTGGAGATCTCATGGAAGCTTCACACGACAAGGGCCAGGGGCTGCCGCCGTTTCCCGACGCCTTGCTGGCGTGCGTGCAGACCGAGCCCGTGATGGGCGAGGTGGCCGCCAACCTCGCGCGCGCGGCGGCGCTGGTCGAGCAGGCGGCCGGCCGCGGCGCCCGGCTGGTGGTGCTGCCCGAGCTGGCCAACACGGGCTATGTTTTCGCCAGCCGCGAAGAAGCCTTGGCGCTGGCCGAGCCCGTGCCAGGCGGCCCCAGCTCGCAGGCGTGGATCGCCCTGGCGCAGCGCCTGGGGATCTACCTGGTGGCGGGCATCGCCGAGCGCGAGGGAGAGAAGCTGTACAACGCCGCGTTGGTGGCCGGTCCGCAAGGCTACCTGGGAACCTACCGCAAGCTGCATCTGTGGGGCGACGAGAACCTGTACTTCGAGCCGGGCAACCTGGGCCTGCCGGTCTTCGATACGCCGTTCGGCCGCCTGGCCGTGGCGATCTGCTATGACGGCTGGTTTCCCGAGGTCTTTCGCCTGCAGGCCATGCAGGGCGCGGACATCGTGGCTGTGCCGACCAACTGGGTGCCCATGCCCGGCCAGACGCCCGAAGGGCCGGCCATGGCGCATGCCCTGGCGATGAGCGCGGCGCACAGCAATGGTCTTGTCCTGGTGTGCGCCGACCGGGTCGGGCGCGAACGCGGCCAGCCTTTCGTCGGGCGCAGCATCATCGTCGGCTCGCAGGGCTGGCTGGCGGCCGGCCCGGCCAGCCATGACCGTGAAGAGATCCTGATCGCTCCGTTCAACCTGAAGCAGGCGCGCCATGGCCGCCAGCTCAACGTGTTCAACCACGTGTTGCGCGACCGGCGCAGCGATGTGTACGACCCCGCACTGGGCGCTGGCATCGCGCCACAAGCCCGTTGACCGCCGGCCAAGACCGGCCCCCAAGGAGAAAACCATGAAAAATCCCTCTTCCCTCTTGCGCCTGGGCCTGGCCGCGGCTGCCGCGGCCCTGTGCAGCGCGGCGCTTGCCCAGGAGCCCATCCGCATCGGCGTGGCCGTCGGCCTGTCCGGCGCCAACAGCGTGGTCGCGCCGGCCGTGGTCCAGTCCTCGCAACTGGCGGTCGACGAAATCAACGCCGCGGGCGGCATCCTGGGCCGCAAGGTGGTGCTGGAAATCGCCGACGACGGCTCGGGCGCGGTCGGCGCCCAGAAGGCGTACGACACGCTGGTGTTCCAGAAGAAGGTGGACGCCATCATCGCCATGGAAACCAGCGCGGCTCGCAATGCCGCGCTGCCCATCGTGAACCGCGGGCGCGTGCCCCTGATCTACACATCCTTCTACGAAGGGCGCTCGTGCAGCCGCTGGATGTACGTGAACGGCTGGGTGCCCGAGCAGCAGGTCGCGCCCATCGTCGATCATTTCATGAAGGCAGAGAACGCCAAGACCTTCTTCCTGGTGGGCAGCGACTACGCCTTCGGCCGCGGCATGCTCAAGTTCACTCGCGAGTACATCGCGGCGCAAGGCGGCCAGGTGGTCGGCGAAGAGTACCTGCCCATGGACGGCACCGACTGGACCGCCATCATTTCCCGGATCCGGTCGGCGCGCCCCGACGCGCTGATCAGCTCGACCGCCGGCGGCAGCCCCAACGTCAGCCTGGCCAAGCAGATCAAGGCGGCCGGCCTGTCCATGCCCTACGGCAACCTGGCGATCGACGAGGGCACGGCCCGCACCATGGGCGAGACGGCCCAGGGCATGTATATGTCGGCTTCGTACCTGACCAGCATCGACAACGAGGCCAACCGGAAATTCCTGCAAGGCCTGCAGGCCAAGTTCGGCGCCCAGGCCAAGACGGCCAACGAGTTGTCCGAGCCGCAGTACGAGGCGTTCTACCTGTACAAGGCGGCGGTCGAGCAGGCAGGCAGCACCGATGCCCAGAAAGTGGTGCAGGCGCTTGGCCAGGTGTCCTTCGACGGTCCGCGCGGCGAGGTGCGCATGGACCGGCAGCGTCACGCGGCGCTGTCGATGCGGCTGGGCCAGGTCCAGGCCGACGGCTCGATCAAGATCTTGCAGACCTTCGATGCGGTCGATCCGGGCGAGCAATGCCCGGATCTGAAGTAAACCGCGCGGCATGCGGCGGCGCGCGCGAGCGCCGCCGCAAAAGGAGAGCACCATGAGCCTGTTGCTGGATATCCTGAGCACGGCGGCGATGCTGTACATCGTCACGGCCGGGCTGATGATGATCTTCGGCGTCATGAAGATCGTCAATTTCGCCCATGGCGCCATCATCACGCTGGGCAGCTATGCAAGCTTCGTCATCTCGCGGCTGGGCCTGGATCCCTGGCTGGGCTTGCCGTTCGCCCTGGCCGTGGGCGTGGCCGTGGGCATGCTGGTCGAGCGCCTGATCGTGCGGCCCCTTTACAAGCGTCCGCTGGACGCCATCCTGGCTACCTGGGGCCTGGGCATCGTGATCGGGCAACTGATCACCCTAGCGTTCGGACGCGAAGTGCAGTTCGTCGATTCCCCGGTGCAAGGCGCGGTGTCGCTGCTGGGCACCGACTATTCGGCCTATCGTCTTTTGCTCGTTCCCATCGCCTTGCTGCTGTGCGCGGCGATGACGGCGCTGCTCAACGGCACGCGCTTCGGGGTCAAGACCCGCGCGGTGATCATGAACGAGGACCTGGCCAAGGGGCTGGGCATTCATTCCGAACGCATCCGTTTCGCCACCTTCAGCCTGGGCGCCGGACTGGGCGCGCTGGCCGGCGCGCTGGTTACGCCACTCTCGAGCGTCGACCCCAATATGGGCCTGCCCTGGCTGGTCAGCGCCTTCATGCTGGTCATGGTCTCGGGCCATTCCATGGCCAGCCTGCTGCTGACCTGCGCCGTCTTCGGCGCCTGTCAGGTGCTGGTCAGCCTATACGTCAGCCCCGTGGCCGGCGGCGTCACCATCGCCGTGCTGGCCGCGCTCACCCTTCGTATCCGGCCGCGAGGATTCGCCCATGACTGAACCTTCCGCTCTTGCCCCGTCCGGCGCGGCTGCCCAGCGGCGCGCGCGGCGCGCTGGCGAGCTTGGCCTGCTGGCCGCGCTGTGCCTGGCCTTGACCGTCATCGGGCCCTGGGTGTTCGACACCTATCTGCTCAACATCCTGATCAAGGCGCTGTTTTTTGCGGCGGCCGCGGTCACCGTAGACCTGTTGTGGGGCTACACGGGTTACCTGACCTTCGGCCAGTCGGCCTTCTTTGGTGTGGGCGCTTATGCCGCGGGCCTTGTGTTCACCCACCTGGGCTTCTCGCCGATGCTGGCTGCGCTGGCTTTGCTAATCGCACTGCTGGCGGCCGCCCTGGTTGCGGGGCTGACCGGCTGGCTCTCCTTTTACCGCGGCGCTTCTCCTTTCTTCGCCACGGTGATTTCGCTGGTGCTGCCCATCGTGCTGACCCAGCTGGCGCTCTCGGGCGGCACCTTCACCGGTTCCTCCTCGGGCCTGACCGGCTTCGAAACCTTCGACTGGTCGTTGCAGGCCTGGTATATGGTCGCCGCCGGGTTCCTGTCGGCGGTGGCTTTGCTGGCCTGGGTGGTGGTGCGCAGCGACGGCGGCCGCTTGCTGGTGGCCCTGCGCGACAACGAGCCGCGTTGCGCCTACCTGGGCCTGAACACCCCGAGGCTGCGCATCATGCTGCTGGTGGTCTGCGGCATGGTGGCCAGCGCGGCGGGCTTCGGCTATGGCGCATTCAGCGGCGTGGTCGCGCCCGAACTGGCGGGCTTCGTATTCGGCACCGAGCTGATCATCTGGGTCGCCCTGGGCGGGCGCGGCACGGTATGGGGGCCGGTGGTCGGCGCCATCGCCATCAACGTGGCGGCGGCCTACCTGAGCGGCAGCATGCCGTTCGTCTGGCAGCTCTTGCTGGGCCTAGCCTTTATCGTGGTGATCCTGCTGTTGCCCCGGGGCCTGTTGCCTCTTCTGCTGGCGCCGCTGCGCCGACGCGCGGCGTCCGCGCCGGTGCCCCGGCTGGTGCCGCGTCCGGCCGCTGCCCGCGCCGAGGCGCACGGCCCTGCGCTGGCCATGCAGGGCGTGGCCAAGCATTTCGGCAGCCTCAAGGTGCTGGAGGGCATCGACCTGCAGGCCGCCGGCGGCGAATTGCTGGGCCTGATCGGCCCGAACGGCGCGGGCAAGACCACGCTGATGCGTTGCATCAGCGACGGCGCCGAGCGCTCGGGCGGCACGGTACGGCTGGGCGGCCAGGATATCGGCCGCCAGGGGCCGGACCGCTGCGTGCGCCTGGGGCTGGGACGCAAGTTCCAGAACGCCAACGTGTTCGAGACGCTGACCGTGGCCGAAAGCCTGCGCGTGGCCGGTACGCTGCGCAGGCCACCCTCATGGCTGCGCCGCGCGCCCGAGCTGGCATTGCCCGGCTATGCCTTGCAGGTGTTGCGCACCACTGCTTTGGATCGCAAGCTGGACGTGGTCACGCGGGATCTCTCGCATGGCGAGCAGCAGGCGCTGGAGCTGTCCATGGTGCTGGCGCTCGAGCCCAGCGTGGTGCTGCTGGACGAACCTACCGCGGGCCTGACCAAGACCGAACGCAGCCAAATCGGCCAGGTGCTGTCCGCGCTGGCTCGCACGCATGGCCTGTGCTGCCTGTTGGTCGAGCACGACCTGGACTTCGTACAGGAGATCGCCACACGCATCGTGGTGTTGCACCAAGGCCGCATCGTCATGCAGGGCAGCTTTCAGGAAGTGGTGGCTTCCGAGCTGGTGCGCACCATTTATGCCGGCACGGCGCAGGTTGTCGGCGATGCCCCGCCCCGGGAGGCCTGAGATGCAAGCAAGCGAAACGATGCTGGACCTGCAGGACGTGCAAAGCGGCTACAAGTCGTCCATCGTGCTCAAGGGCGTAAGCCTGTCCGTGAGCATGGGCGAGGCGGTGGCGCTGCTGGGCAAGAACGGCATGGGCAAGAGCACGCTGCTCAAGACCGTGATGGGCTATCTGCCCAAGGCAGCCGGCCATGTGCGCCTGGCCGGCCAGGACGTCACCAGGCTGGCGCCCTACCGGGTGGCGCAACGCGGCGTGGCCTATGCGGCGCAGGAGCAGCCGTTGTTCCAAGACTTGAGCGTGCGCGACAACCTGCGCCTGGCCTTGCCCGGCGACGCCTTGTTCGATGCGCGCTTTGCGCCGGTGGCGGAGCTTTTTCCCGTTTTCGGCACCCGGCTGCGCCAGCCTGCCGGCACGCTCTCGGGCGGCGAGCAGAAGATGCTGCTGGTGGCGCGCGCGCTGATGGCCCGGCCCCGCCTGCTGTTGCTGGACGAGATCACCGAGGGCCTGCAGCCTTCGGTGATCGACCGGCTGGCGCGGGCGCTGCGCTGGGAGCGCAGCGAGCACGGCACCGCCATGCTGATCGTGGAGCAGAACGTGGCCTTTGCCCGCGAGGTGGCCGACCGCTACCTGGTGCTCAAGCAGGGCGCCATCGTGGATGCAGGCGCCATGCAGGCTCCCGACGCGGCGCGGCGCATCTTCGGCCACCTGACGGTTTGAGCCGCTGGCGCGGTATGCTGGATGCGGCGGCTTCGCGCCGCCGCCTGGCTGGCGGCCGCCGCCCTTCGTTCCTCTATGATCATGGCCAAAACGCATCCATCCTTCGCCGGCCGGCCTGGCTGGCGCATCGGCATCCTGTATTCGCGTACCGGCGTCTCGGGCATTACCGAAAGCCAGCATTTCTTCGGCACGGTGCTGGCCGTCGAGGAGATCAACGCCCTGGGCGGCGTGCTGGGCCGGCCCCTGGACCCGGTGGCCTACGATCCGCGCAGCGACGCCGAGGAATACCGGCGCCTGGCCGCCCGGCTGCTGCTCGAGGATGAAATCGACGTGGTTTTCGGCGCCTGCACCTCGCATTGCCGCAAAGCCATGCTGCCGGTGGTCGAGCGCACCAATGCACTGCTCTGGTATGCCTCTGTCTACGAGGGTTTCGAATACTCGCCCAACGTCATCTATACCGGCGCGGCGCCCAACCAGAGCAGCATGCAGCTGGCGGCCTACCTGATGCAGCATTGCGGCAAGCGCATTTTCCTGGTCGGCGCGGACTACATCTACCCGCGGGAAACCAATCGCATCATGCGCGATGCGGTCGAGGACCACGGCGGCGAGATCCTGGACGAGATCTACCTGCCGCTGGGCTGCGCCGATGCGGACATCGACGAGGTGATCGGCGACATCGGACGGATCGAGCCGGACGTGGTGTTCTCCACGCAGATCGGCAGCGACGCCCTGCGTTTCTACCGGCGCTTTCACGAGGCCGGGCTGCATGGGCAGGGTATTCCCATCGCCAGCCTGACCGTGACGGAATCGGAGGTGCACGAGATCGGCGCGCAAGTCTGTGCTGGCCACATCACCGCGGCCACGTATTTCAACAGCCTGGACACGCCGCAGAACGCCGCCTTCCTGTCCGCCTGGCGCGCCCGCTTCGGCGAGCGCCCGGCCAGCGTCTACGCCCAGGCTTCTTACAATCAGGTGCACCTGTTCGCTCGCGCCTTGCAGCGCACTGGTAGCCTGGATACCCGCAAGCTGGTGCAGGCCGTGCACGGGGTACGGTTCATGGCGCCGGAAGGCCCGCTGTCCATCCTGGCCGAGAACAACCACTGCGTGCTGACCCCGCGTATCGGCGTGTGCCGGGCCGACGGCAGTTTCGACGTGGTCTGGCAGGGCAGCGAACCGGTCAAGCCCGATCCCTACCTGAGCACCTTCGGGCTCGACGAATTCTGGCTGAGGTAGCCATGGACGCCAGCGTCCGCCGACTTTACGAAGACCTGCGCAGCGTGGCGGTGGCCGTGGTCTATCCGCCCGGCGAAGACCGCGACCTGCTGGTCGAGCAGCTCAAGCGGATCGGTTGCCGAATCCACCTGTGCTGGCCTTTTCCTGAAAACCCGCCAGCCAACGCCGATGTGGTGTTTTTCCAGGTCTCGCAGCTGCTGCAGGGCAGCTCGGCCTGGTGCGCCAGCGAGGTCGACGCCACGCTGATCGCCCTGTCGGAATACGAAACGCCCACCACGCTCAAGTTGTTGCTCAAGACGCACGCGCACGGCGTGCTGACCCGGCCATTTCGCTCGGCCGGCATCCTGAGCACGCTGGTGTTGGCCCGTTCGGCCAAGCTGTTCCAGGTCCGCCAGCAGAACAAGATCGATAAACTCGAAAGTACGATCAAGTCGCGCCGCCTCATCGAGAAGGCCATCCGCCTGCTCGGCGAGCACCACCGCCTGGACGAGCGCCAGGCCTACGAGCACATGCGCGGGCGGGCGACGCAGCTGCGCGTCAGCGTGGCGGAGGTGGCGGCGATGGTGGTGGAGGCCAGCGAAGCGATGGAGAAACTGGGCCTGAGCGGCAAGCCGGGCGGCTGACGCTGGCCCGCGCCTGGCGGGCGGCGGCCTTCGGCGGGGCCGCCCGGGCGCTCAGAAGGGCTCGTCCAACCCGCTTTGCACCTGCTCGGCCGCGCGCAGCACCGCGCGCGCCTTGGCCTCGGTTTCCTGCCATTCCTTCTCGGGGTCCGAATCGGCCACGATACCCGCGGCCGCCTGCACGTACAGCATGCCGTCCTTGATGACGCCGGTGCGGATGGCGATGGCCACGTCCATCTCGCCGCCATAGCTCAGGTAGCCGGCCGCGCCGCCGTAGATGCCGCGGCGCACCGGCTCCAGTTCGTCGATCAGCTCCATCGCACGGACCTTGGGCGCGCCGGTCAGCGTGCCGGCCGGGAAGGTGGCGCGCAGCACGTCCATGCTGCTCATGCCCGGCAGCAGCGTGCCGTGCACGTTGGACACCAGGTGCATCACGTGCGAATAGCGCTCGATCACCATGGTGTCGGTGACCTCGACCGTACCGGTCACGGCCACGCGGCCCACGTCGTTGCGGGCCAAGTCGATCAGCATCACGTGCTCGGCCCGCTCCTTGGGGTCGGCCAGCAGTTCCTCGGCCAGGGCCGCGTCTTCCTCGGGCGTGCCGCCGCGCTTGCGCGTGCCGGCCAAGGGGCGGATGGTGATGCGGCTGGGCGTCTCGCCCACCTTGCCGGTGGGCGCGGCCAGCGTTTCCTGGCGCACCAGGATCTCGGGCGAGGCGCCCACCACCTGGAAGTCGCCGAAGTTCCAGAAGTACATATAGGGCGAGGGGTTGAGCGAGCGCAGCGCACGGTACAGCGACAGCGGCGAGTCGCGGTAGGGCTTGGCGATCACCTGGCCCACCTGCACCTGCATCAGGTCGCCGGCGGCGATGTATTCCTTGGCGCGCAGCACCGCCGCCAGGTAGTCCTGCTTGCGGAAGTCGCGGCGCGCCTCGGTCTGCACGGTGGCGTGGCTGTAGGGGATGTCCACCGGCTTGCGCAGTCGCGCGCGCAGCGACTTCAGCCGCTGCTGGGCCTGGGCGTAGGCCTCGGGCTGCGCCGGGTCGGCATACACCATCAGGTAGATGCGCGCGGCCAGGTTGTCCACGATCACCAGCTCGTCCACGTGCAGCAGCATGATGTCGGGCGTGCCCTCGTCCATGCCGGCCGGGAAGGGCTTGACCGCCGGACCCAGGCGCGGCTCGATGTGGCGCACCGTGTCATAGCCGAAGTAGCCGGCCAGCCCGCCGGCAAAGCGCGGCATGCCCGGGCGCAGCGCCACCTTGAAACGCTGCTGGTATTGCTCGATGAAGGCCAGCGGATCGCCTTCGTGCGACTCGACCACCTGGCCGTCGCGCAGCACCTCGGTCAGGCGGCCGCTGGCGCGGATCACCGTGCGCGAGGGCAGGCCGATGAAGGAATAGCGCCCGAAGCGCTCGCCGCCGACCACCGACTCCATCAGGCAGCTCATGCGCCCGCCTTCCGGCCCGGCGTGCGCCAGCTTCAGGTAGATGGCCAGGGGCGTGTCCAGGTCGGCGTAGGTTTCGGCCACCAGGGGTATGCGGTTGTAGCCTTGCGAGGCCAGGGCCTTGAATTCCAGTTCGGTCATGAGAGTCTCGGTTCGGGGTTTCGGGCCGGCCGATGCAAAAAAGCCCGGCCAGTGGTCTGGGTCCGGGCGGGGATTTCTATGTATGGGAAAACTGCGGGGCCGGGGGATGCGTCGGGCGCGCCTTGCATCGACCGGGCCAGGGAAATCGCCTCACCCGTTGGACGAACGCCACCAGCGCCACCAGGCGCCGGCAAAAACGGGTTCGAGGGCTGCGGGATGCATCGTGATCTGGCTTTGTCGAAACAGGCAGGCGGCCAAGGGGGGCGGCCCGCTTGGCGCCAAATATACCATCGTAGACGCAGCGCCTGCCAGGCTGGCAAGTCATCCGGTGGATTTTTCGGCGTTCTGGCCGATAGTGAGCAACTGTTCCAATAATGCCGGCAATGCTGCCTGGACGGTATCCCAGACGACATCCAGATTGATGTCGAAGTAGCCATGGGCAATCCGGTTGCGCATGCCGCGCATGCTGCGCCAAGGGATGTCCGGATGCGCCCGAGCAAAATCAGGATGATCGTCCATCACCCTGGTGGCTG
Source organism: Orrella sp. JC864 (assembly GCF_037026685.1). NCBI lineage: Bacteria > Pseudomonadati > Pseudomonadota > Betaproteobacteria > Burkholderiales > Alcaligenaceae > Orrella > Orrella sp. JC864. The sequence continues at coordinate 136,048 of NZ_JBANET010000005.1, forward strand.
CCTCGCCGATTATGACGAGGTTCATGATGACAGCTTGTTGCGTACGCTTATCCGCAAGGAAATCTTCCTTGCCTTGTCCTTGAACAAAGCTGCATGCGTCTGTCGCAGCTTGTCGCAAATGATCGAGATAATCGGGCAAACGGCTGTCGGTCATATAGGCCGCGCTTCTGCCAGGACTTTTGCCCGAATCTTTGCAGGCAGGTCCGCCGGCGTCAACAGATCCACCTGCACACCCAGCAATGACTCCAGTTCGTCTTGCAGGCCCCCAAGGTCAAAGAGCGTTGCGCCAGGCAATGCGTCCACCAACAGGTCCAGGTCGCTGCCGTCCTGGTCGGTGCCGTGCAATACCGAGCCGAACACGCGCGGGTTGGCGACGCGGAAGCGCCTAGTCGCATCGCGCACGGCGGTTCGCTTCATGTCGAGCACCACGGAGGGTCGCATGGCCGCTCCTTCCCGTAAGTCAATCATTGGAATCATACCAACTTAGACTGTACGTTTCAGTCTTGGGCTGGATCCCGCCGCCCCTTCAGTGATTGTGCCGCGGCGGCTGGCGCGCCACGCGCTGGAAGCGCAGCGTGCGCTCGAACACCGCGCCCTCGGACAGGTGGCCCACGTTCTCGCGGTACAGCATCTGCCAGGGCGTGGCCGCAGGCGGCGGCGCGGGGATCTGCTCGTGCTCGCGCCGGCGCGCGATCTCGGCCTGGTCCACCAGCGCGTCGCAGCGGCCCTGGTTCAGGTCGATGCGCACGATATCGCCGGTGCGCAGCCAGCTCAGCCCGCCGCCCACCGCGCTTTCGGGACAGGCGTGCAGGATGGAGGGGCTGTCGGCCGTGCCGGACTGCCGGCCGTCGCCCAGCGTGGGCAGGCTGCGCACCCCGCGCTGCAGCAGGGCGTCGGGCGGCTGCATGTTGACCACTTCGGCCGCGCCGGGCCAGCCCACCGGACCGGCGCCGCGGATGACCAGCAGGGTGCGTTCGTCGATCTGCAGCGAAGGATCGTTGATGCGCCGGTGGTAGTCCTCCGAGCCGTCGAAGACCACCGCGCGGCATTCGAAGATGCCCTCGCGGCCGGGCTCGCGCAGGTAGCGGTCGCTGAATTCCTCCGAGATCACGCTGGTCTTCATGATGGCGAAGTCGAACAGGTTGCCGCGCAGCACCACGAAGCCGGCGCGCGGCTTGAGCGGCGCCTCGAAGGGATAGATCACCTCGCGGTCGGTGGCCTGGCGTGCCGCCAGGTTCTGGCCGATCGTCTTGCCGGTGACGGTCAGGCAGTCCTCGAACAGCAGGCCCTGCTGCTGCAGCTCCCACATGATGGCCGGCACGCCGCCGGCGCGGTGGAAGCGCTCGCCCAGGTACTTGCCGGCGGGCTGCACGTTGGCCAGCAGCGGGATGTCGTAGCCGTAGGTCTGCCAGTCCTGCAGGGGCAGCTCCACGCCCGCGTGGCGGGCCATCGCCATCAGGTGCGGCTGGGCGTTGGTCGAGCCGCCCAGCGCCGAATTGACGCGGATGGCGTTCAGGAAGGCCTCGCGCGTCAGGATGTCGGAGGGCTTGATGTCCTCGAGTACCAGTTCGACCGCGCGCCGGCCGGTGCGATAGGCCATCTGGCCGCGCTCGCGGTAGGCCGCGGGGATGGCCGCGCAGCCGGTCAGCGACATGCCCAGGGCCTCGGCCATGGCGTTCATGGTCGAGGCCGTGCCCATGGTATTGCAGTGGCCCACCGAGGGCGCCGAGTCCAGGGCGGCCTGCATGAACGCTTCGGCGTCGATCTCGCCGGCCGCCAGCTTGCGGCGCGAGCGCCAGATGACCGTGCCCGATCCCACCAGTTCGTTGTCGTGCCAGCCGTCCAGCATGGGGCCGCCCGAGAGCACGATGGCCGGGATATCCACGGTGGCCGCGGCCATCAGCGCCGAGGGCGTGGTCTTGTCGCAGCCGGTGGTCAGCACCACGCCGTCCAGCGGGTAACCGTACAGGATCTCGACCAGGCCCAGGTAGGCCAGGTTGCGGTCCAGCGCCGCGGTGGGCCGCTTGCAGTTCTCGAACAGCGGATGGGTCGGGAACTCGATGGGGATGCCGCCCGCGTCGCGGATGCCGTCGCGCACGCGCCGGGCCAGCTCCACGTGCACGCGGTTGCAGGGGTTCAGGTCGCTGCCGCTTTGCGCGATGCCGATGATGGGCTTGCCGGCGCGCAGCTCTTCGGGCGTGATGCCGTAGTTCATGAAACGCTCGAGATAGAGCGCCGTCATGTCGATGTGCTCGGGATTGTCGAACCAGTCCTGCGAGCGCAGGCGGCGTCCCTGGGCCTTGTTCTGCATGTTTTTTCTCCGTTCGGGTTACAGCGATCCGCCCAGCTCGTCCTGCACGTGCACGCGGATGATCTCGTCGAAATCCTGCTCGGCCACGAAGCCCAGCTCGCGCGCGCGGGTGGCGGCAAAGCCGGGCGCCCAGCTGCGCACGATCTCGGTGATGCGCGGGTCGGGTTCGCGGCGGATCAGCCGCACCGCCTGCTCGCCGGCGTGGCGGCGCAGCGCCTGGATCTGTTCGCCCACGGTGGCGCTCACGCCGGGCATGGACAGGTTGCGGCGCGGGCCCACGCGGGCCAGGTCCAGGGTGGCCGCGTGCAGCAGGAAGCCGACCGCCGAGCGTGGCGAGGCGTGCCAGTGGCGCACGTCCTCGGGCACCGGCAGCACCGCTTCCTGGCCGATCAGCGGCTCGCGCACGATGCTGGAGAAAAAGCCCGAGGCCGCCTTGTTGGGTTTGCCCGGCCGCACGCAGATGGTGGGCAGGCGGATGCCGATGCCGTCGAAAAACCCGCGGCGCGAATAGTCCGACAGCAGCAGCTCGCAGATCGCCTTCTGCGTGCCGTAGCTGGTCAAGGGCGTGTGCAGGAAGTCGTCGGGGATGGGCATGGGCAGCGGCGCGCCGTACACCGCGATGGACGAGGTAAAGACCACGCGGGGCCGGTAGCCCGAGCGCCCGGATTCGGCGCGGATGGCCTCGAACAGCAGGCGCGTGCCGTCCAGGTTGATGCGATAGCCCTTCTCGAAGTCGTCCTCGGCCTCGCCGGACACGATGGCGGCCAGATGGAAGATCACGTCGGGGCGCTGCGCCACCAGCCGTTCGGCCTGGCCCGGCGCGGACAGGTCGGCGGCCAGCAGCGTGCTGGCCGCTTCGGCGCCGGGCGGGGCGGCGGGCGCGAGCACGTCCGCCAGGGTAAAGCGTTCGATCGGCCTGCCGCCCAGCTGGCCGGCCGCGGCCAGCGCCTGGCCGAGCTTGCGGCCGATCATCCCGGCCGCGCCGATGATGGCGATGTGCATTGCTTTGTCTCCGTTTGCCGGCGCGGTGCGCCGCTTTCTTTTTACCGCCGGGGCGTTTCTATTGCCGGACCCCGCGTTCTAAGGGCATTCCCTAGCCGTGGCGGTTGGTCCGATGACCTATTATACGGTTGCCGGACAACCTTACGACAAGCCGGCCGAACAACAAATCCATCACAGCGAGGAGCATTGCCGCATGAACCCGGAGGCCGTGGCCGATCTGGCCAGTCTGCGCGAAAAGCTGGTGCAGCGCCTGGGGGCGGCGGCCGTGCTGGCCGACCCGGCCGAGCACGCGCGCTATTGCCGCGACTGGCACGGCGACGTGCAGACCGGCGCGGTGGCCGTGCTGCGTCCGGACAGCACCGAGGCGGTGGCGCAGGCCGTGCGCGCCTGCGGCGAGCTGGGCCTGTCCATCATCCCGCAAGGCGGCAACACCGGGCTGGTCCTGGGCGGCACGCCCGACGCGCCGGGCCGCCAGGTGGTGCTCACGCTCGAGCGCATGAACCGCATCCGCCGCATCGACCCGGACGATTTCTCGACCGTGGTCGAGGCCGGCTGCGTGCTGCAGCAGGTCCAGCAGGCGGTGCGCGAGCAAGGCCTGTTCCTGGGCCTGTCGCTGGGCGCCGAAGGCAGCTGCCAGGTGGGCGGCAACGTCAGCACCAATGCCGGCGGCATCAACGTGCTGCGCTACGGCATGGCGCGCGAGCAGGTGCTGGGGCTGGAAGCCGTGCTGCCCGACGGCTCGGTCTTCGACGGGCTAAGCACGCTGCGCAAGGACAACCGCGGCATCGACCTGAAGCAGCTGTTCATCGGCGCCGAGGGCACGCTGGGCATCGTCACGGCCGTCTCGCTCAAGCTCTCGCCGGCGCCCGAACAGGTCGAGACCGCGCTGCTGGCCGTCGATTCGCTGCACGCCGCGCTGGCGCTGTATCGCCAGGCCCGGCGCGATTGCTGCGACCTCATGAGCGCGTTCGAATACATGCCGCCGGCGGCCTTCATGCTGGCGCGCGAGGCCATGCCCGACCTGCCGCTGCCCCTGGCCCAGGAGCATCCCGGCTACGTGCTGATGGAAATATCCGGCTCGGGCCTGGTCGACGTGGGCGCGCTCATGCAGGCTTTCCTGGAAAAGGCCCTGGAGGCCGGCGCGGTGCGCGACGGCGTGGTGGCCGCCTCGCATGCGCAGGCCCGCGGCCTGTGGCTGTTTCGCGAAGCCATGAACGAAGGCCAGGCCCGCCGGGGCCTGCACCTGCGCACCGACGTGTCGGTGCCGCTGTCGCGCCTGGCCGATTTCGTCGACCAGGTCCAGGCGCGGCTGGCGCAGGCGCATCCGGATTGCCTGACGGTGTCCTACGGCCATGTGGGCGACGGCAACGTGCACGTGAACGTGCTGCCGCCGGCCGCGGCCTCGACCGCGCAGCGCATGGACATCATCCACGACGCCAAGGAGATCATCAACGCCGCCATCGACGCCTTCGGCGGCAGCATCAGCGCCGAGCACGGCATCGGCCGGCTCAAGCGGCCCGACTTCGAGCGGCGCGCCGGGCCGGTGCGGCTGGGGCTGCTGCAGGCGCTCAAGCGCGCCGTGGACCCGCAGGGACGCATGAATCCCGGTTGCCAGATCATGGTCGAATAGCGCCTGCCGCGCCTGCCGGCGCCGAGCCTATGGAACCCATCATGCCGAACTTCGAACAACTCCAACGCCTGGAACACCTGCCCGCCCAGATCGCCGCCAGCATCGGGCAGCAGATCGCCGCGGGCAACATCAAGCCCGGCGAAAAGCTGCCGACCGAGCAGACGCTGGCCAAAAGCTTCGGCGTCAGCCGCTCGGTGGTGCGCGAGGCCATCGCACAGCTGCGCCACGAGGGCGTGGTCGATACCCGCCAGGGCGTGGGCGCCTTCGTGCTGGATCCGGGCCGGCGCCAGGTCATCCGCATCGAGAGCAACGACCTGACCAACCCCGAGAGCTTTCGCAGCCTCTTTCAACTGCGCGTGCCGCTGGAAGTCGAGGCCGCGGGCCTGGCGGCGCTGCACCATACGGCCGAGGATCTCGAACGCATGGACCAGACGCTGCAGGCCATGCGCGAAATGGACGCCTCCTGGACAGCCGAGACCATCGCCGCCGACGTGGCTTTCCATCGCGCCCTGGCGCTGGGCACGCAGAACGAATACTTCACCCTGTTCGTGGGCTTCATCGCCGAGAAGGTGGGCTCGACCATCAACGTGGCGCGCCAGCGCGCGGTGCTCGACGAGATCGTGCAGGTCACCATCGCCGAGCACCAGGCCGTGCGCGATGCGGTGGCGGCGCGCGACATGGTCGGCGCGCGCCGGGCCATGCTGGCCCACATCCACGGCGCGGCCTCGCGCCTGAGCCTGGACCTGGACGCGGTGCCGGCCGGGCGCGCCGCGACAGGCCGGGCCGCCCCGGCCGGGGGGCCGCCGGACCCGCGCTGAAGCGGGCGCGGCGGGCAGGCACAGACATCGAACAAAGGAGACAATCCATGCCGGCGACAGAGCAAGATCCACGCGGCGACATCGACGCGCAATTTCCCCCCGAGGCCGCCGCGCTGGCGGCCGCCGATATCCTGCCCGGCGACGCCGCGCAGGCCCGGCTGGTGGGGCGCGTCTGGTCGGACGCGGCCGGCGGGCCTTGCCCCGTGCTGGTCCACGAGGGGCGCGTGCACGATCTGTCGGGCCGCGCGCCCACCTTGTCCGAACTGCTGGAGCAGGCCGAGCTGCCGCGCTGCTTCGACGACGTGCGGCCTTATCCCGAGCTGGGTACGCTGGACGATTTCCTGTCCGGGCGCGCCGGACGGCTGCTGGCGCCGCTGGACCTGCAGGCCGTCAAGGCCGCCGGCGTCACCTTTGCCGACAGCATGCTCGAGCGCGTGATCGAGGAACGGGCCAAGGGCGATCCGGCGCAGGCGCAGGCCGTGCGCGAACGTCTGGCGCCCGTGCTGGGCGAGAACCTGCGCGGCATCGTGGCCGGCTCGCCCCAGGCCCGCGAGGTCAAGCGGCTGCTGCAGGAAATGGGCCTGTGGTCGCAATACCTGGAAGTGGGCATCGGACCCGACGCCGAGATCTTCACCAAGGCCCAGCCCATGTCGTCGGTCGGTTGCGGCGCGCGCATCGGCATCCATCCGGGTTCGGATTGGAACAATCCCGAGCCCGAGGTGGTGCTAGCCATTGCCTCGGACGGGCGCATCGTCGGCGCCACGCTGGGCAACGACGTCAACCTGCGCGATTTCGAGGGCCGCTCGGCCCTGCTGCTGGGCAAGGCCAAGGACAACAACGCCTCGTGCGCGATCGGGCCGTTCATCCGCCTGTTCGACGAACGCTTCGACCTGCGGGCGCTGGCCCGCGTCGAGGTGACGCTGGACGTGCAGGGCCCGGACGGCTTTGCCCTGCGCGCGGTCAGCCCCATGGCCGCCATCAGCCGCACGCCGCAAGACCTGGCCGGGCAGCTGCTGAACCGCTGCCACCAGTATCCGGACGGCGCGGTGCTGTTCCTGGGCACGCTGTTCGCGCCCACGCAGGACCGGCGCGGCCCCGGGCAGGGCTTCACCCACGAGGTCGGCGACCGGGTGCAGATCGCCGCGCCCGAGCTGGGCCGGCTGGTCAACTGGGTCGAGCGCGCCGATGCGTGCAGCCCCTGGACCTTTGGCGTGCGGGCATTGATAGACAACCTGGCGCGGCGCGGCCTGCTGGCCCGCTAGCGCCCGATAGCGCGGGGCGGGCGCACTACCGCGGCGCCCGTCCGCAAAGAAGAACGCCCGGGCCAAGAGCCCGGTCCATCCAAAGGAGCAGGCATGCAAGCTGCCATCGATATGTTCTACCGCGTGCTGGGCGCCATCCTGGTCGTGCTGCTGACCGGCATGGTCCTCATGGTGTTCGGCAACGTCGTGCTGCGCTACGGCTTTAACTCCGGCATCCTCGTGTCCGAGGAGCTCTCGCGTTTTTGCTTCGTCTGGCTCACCTTCCTCGGGGCGGTGCTGGTGTTTCGCGAACACAGCCACCTGGGCATCGAGACGCTGGTGCAGCGCCTGTCGCGCCGGGGACGCCTGGTGTGCATGGCGCTGAGCAACCTGATCGTCATGGGCTGCGCGGCGCTGTTCTTCTCGGGCGCGTACATGCAGTTCGAGATCAACGCCACCATGTTCGCGCCGGTCACCGGCCTGTCGCTGGCCTGGGTGTACGGCGTGGGCCTGTTCACCGGCGCGGGGGTCTTCCTGATCGCGGCGGTGCGCCTGGCCGGCGTGCTGCTGGGCCGGGTCAGCGACGTAGAGATCGCCCGCTTCGTCGGCGAGCACCACGCCGTGTCGGAAGGGGCCTGACATGACGCTGCTCGTTTTCCTGGGCTCGCTGCTGGGCGCCATGGCCATCGGCGTGCCGGTCGCCTTCGCGCTGATCTTCTGCGCCGCCATGATGATGTGGCAGATGGACATGTTCAACGCGCAGATCGTCGCGCAGAACATGGTCACCGGCGCCGACACCTTCACGCTGCTGGCCATCCCCTTCTTCCTGCTGGCCGGCGAGCTGATGAACGCCGGCGGCCTGTCCAAGCGCATCATCGACTTCGCGCTGGCCTGCGTGGGCCACATCAAGGGCGGGCTGGGCATCGTGGCCATCCTGGCCGCGGTGATCATGGCCAGCCTGTCGGGCTCGGCCGCGGCCGATACCGCCGCGCTGGCCGCCATCCTCATTCCGATGATGCGCCAGGCCGGCTACAACGTGCCGCGCTCGGCCGGCCTGATGGCCGCAGGCGGCGTCATCGCCCCGGTGATCCCGCCTTCGCTGGCCTACATCGTCTTCGGCGTGGCGGCCAACGTATCCATCAGCCGCCTGTTCATGGCCGGCATCGCGCCCGGCATCATGATGGGCCTGTCGCTGGTCGCGGTATGGCTGTTCATGGTGCGCAAGTCCGATATCCAGCCGCTGCCCCGGCAAAGCGCCTCGCAGCGCCTGCGGGCCACGGGCCGGGCCTTGTGGGCGCTGGGCATGCCGGTGATCATCCTGGGCGGCATCCGCATGGGCGTGGTCACGCCCACCGAAGCGGCCGTCGTGGCCGCCGTCTATGCCTGGTTCGTGGGCACCTTCATCTACCGCGAACTGCGGCCCGCCGACCTGTACGGCGTGGTGCTGCGCGCGGCCAAGACCACCGCGGTGGTGATGTTCCTGGTCGCGGCGGCGCTGGTGTCGGCGCACCTGATCACGGCCGCCAACATCCCGGCGGAACTGGGCGGCCTGATCGAGCCGCTGATCGACCGGCCCAAGCTGCTGATGCTGGTCATCATGCTGCTGGTCATCGTGGTGGGCACGGCGCTGGACCTGACCCCCACCATCCTGATCCTGACCCCGGTGCTCATGCCCATCATCAAGATGGCCGGCATCGACCCGGTGTACTTCGGCGTGATGTTCGTGATGAACACCTGCATCGGGCTGCTGACCCCGCCGGTGGGCGTGGTGCTGAACGTGGTCAGCGGCGTGGCCAAGGTGCCGCTGGGCAAGGTCATCGGCGGGGTCATGCCCTTCCTGTTTACCTATATCGCTTTGCTTCTGCTGTTCGTGATCTTCCCCGAGTTGATCACCGTCCCCATGCGCTGGCTGACCTAGCCGGCGCGTTTCGGCCGGCCGGACACCCCGGCCGGTGTTTGCACTGGAAAACATGCGTTCGTCGAACGCGGAGGAGAAAGTCATGAAGAAGATCGTGCTGGCCGGCCTGGCCGCTGCCCTGAGCGCCGCATTCGCCCTGCCTGGGACCGCCGCAGAGGGCGACTACAAGTCGCGCAACATCCGCCTGTCCAACGGCCTGGCGCAGGATCACCCGGTGGCCGATGGCGTCAAGGCGTTCAACCAATGCCTGCAGGACAAATCCGGCGGCCAGATGAAAATCACCGCCTACTGGAGCAGCTCGCTGGGCGACGATTTGCAGGCCACGCAGGCGCTGCGCTCGGGCACCCAGGAGGCCGTGATCACCTCGTCCTCGCCGCTGGTGGGGCTGGTGCCGGCGCTGGGCGTGTTCGACCTGCCTTTCCTGTTCGCCGACGAGAAGGAGGCCGATGCGGTGGTGGACGGCGAGTTCGGCCAGTTCATCAACGAAAAGCTGGACGCGGCGGGCCTGATCAACCTGGCCTACTGGGAGAACGGCTTTCGCAACCTGAGCAACTCGCGCGCGCCGGTCAACAAGTGGGAAGACTTCAACGGCATGAAGCTGCGCGTCATGCAGAACAACATCTTCCTGGACACCTTCCGCACGCTGGGCGCCAACGCCACGCCCATGGCCTTCGGCGAGATCTTCTCGGCGCTGGAGACGCGGGCCATCGACGGCCAGGAAAACCCCTTCGTCACCATCGACACCTCCAAGTTCTACGAGGTGCAGAAATACATCTCGGTGACCAAGCACGCCTATACGCCCTTCCTGGTGCTGTTCTCCAAGCCCATCTGGAACCGCTACAGCGACGCCGAAAAGGCCGCGCTGCGCGAATGCGCGGTGGTCGGGCGCGACGAGCAGCGCCGCGTGATCCGCTCGGTTTCGGACGACTCGCTGGCCAAGATCAAGGCTGCCGGCCTGCAGGTCAACGAGATCTCGCCGCAGGAGCAGGAGCGCATGCGCGAGAAGGTGGCGCCGGTCTACGAGAAGCACAAGGCCACCATCGGCGCGGACGTGGTCGAGCGGGTGCAGAAGATCCTGGCCGACCTGCGCGCCAAGAACGCCGGCTGACGCGGCTGGCGGGCGCGGCCACCAGCCGCGCCCGCGGCCGGCAATCCCCCGAAGGAGACACAGGAAAGTGAACGACACCTTGGCAGGCAAGACCGTGCTGGTCACCGCCGCGGCGCAGGGCATAGGCCGGGCTTCGGCCCTGGCCTTCGCGCGCGCCGGCGCGCAGGTGCTGGCCACCGATATCGACCAGGACCAGCTGGCCGCGCTGCAAGGCGTGCCGGGCGTAAGCACGCGGCGCCTGGACGTGCTGGACGAGGCCGCGGTGCGCGAGACGGTCGAGGCGGCCGGCGCCATCGACGTGCTGTTCAACTGCGCCGGCGTGGTGCATGCCGGCGACATCCTGCAGATGCGCGACCAGGAGCTGGATTTTGCCTTCGACCTGAACGTGCGGGCCATGGTGCGCACCATCCGCGCGGTCCTGCCGGGCATGCTGGCGCGCGGCGAGGGCAGCATCATCAACATGGCCTCGGTGGCCGGCTCGGTCAAGGGCGTGCCCAACCGCTGCGCCTACGGCGTGACCAAGGCGGCGGTGGTGGGCCTGACCAAGGCGGTGGCCGCCGACTACGTGGCGCGCGGCATACGCTGCAACGCCATCTGCCCGGGCACGGTGCAAAGCCCCTCGCTGGAGCAGCGCATGCGCGCCCAGGGCGACTACGAGCAGGCGCGCGCCGCCTTCATCGCGCGCCAGCCCATGGGCCGGCTGGGCCAGCCCGAGGAGATCGCCGACCTGGCGGTCTACCTGGCCGGCGCCCGCTATACCACCGGGCAGGTGCACGTCATCGACGGCGGATGGGTCAACTGATGCAGGCCAGCCCGCTGTTCGACCTGCGGGGGCGCCGCGTCCTGGTCACCGGATCGAGCCAGGGCATCGGCCTGGCGCTGGCGCGCGGGCTGGCCGAGCACGGCGCGGCGGTGCTGCTCAACGGCCGCGACGGCGCGCGGCTCGGGCAGGCCGTGGCCGCGCTGCGCCGGGACGGCCTGGATGCCGCGGCGCTGGCCTTCGACGTTACCGATCCGCAAGCCGTGCGCGCCGGCATCGACCGGGCCGAGCGCGAACACGGGCCGCTGGACGTGCTGGTCAACAACGCCGGCGTGCAGCACCGCGCGCCGCTGGAGGATTTTCCCGCCGAGCAATGGGACCGCTTGCTGCGCACCAACGTCTCCAGCCTGTTCCATGCCAGCCAGGCGGCCGCGCGCCACATGCTGGCGCGCGGGCGGGGCAAGATCATCCATATCGCCTCGGTGCAAAGCGAGCTGGGCCGGCCCGGCATCACGCCGTACATGGCGACCAAGGGCGCGGTGCGCAACCTGACGCGCGGCATGGCCACCGAATGGGCCGGGCGCGGGCTGCAGGTCAACGCGATCGCGCCGGGCTACTTCCGCACGCCGCTGAACCAGGCGCTGGCCGACGACGCGCAATTCTCCGAGTGGCTGTGCCGGCGCACGCCGGCCGGGCGCTGGGGCGAGGTGCGCGAGCTGGTCGGCGCCGCGGTGTTCCTGGCCGCCGAGGCGTCCTCCTTCGTGAACGGGCAGGTCATCTTTGTCGATGGAGGGCTGACCGTCAGCCTGTAGCCGGCACCCGGCACGCAGATATACTTTTTTTTTCCTGCACCTTTTTTCATCGCCCGCCGCGGGCCGGCGCCTTCATCGACGCATGCGCGCCGTCCCGCCCACCGCACAGAAGGCCGCTTCATGACTTCCCGATTGTCCCGATTGACCCAGGCGCGCGTGGTCCCGGTGCTGCGCTATGCCGACGCCGACACGGCGTTCTACGCGGCCGAGGCGGCCGCGCAAGCCGGCTTTGCCAGCCTCGAGCTGACCTGGACCATTCCCGGCGTGGCGCAGGTGCTGGCCGCGCTGCGCCAGCAGCATGGAGACAGGCTGCTGCTGGGCGTGGGCACCCTGACCGATGCCGCGCAGGCCGAGGCCGTGCTGGCCGCCGGCGCCGACTTCCTGGTTTCGCCGGCCGTGGCCACCGAGATCGTCGCGCCCGCGCGCCAGGCCGGCGCCCTGTGCCTACTGGGCGCGTTCACGCCGACCGAAGTGCTGGCCGCCCTGCGCGCCGGCGCCGACGTGGTCAAGATATTCCCGGCCGACTCCGGCGGGCCGGCCCACCTGGCCGCCCTGCGCGCCGTGTTTCCCGAGGCGGCCTTCTGCCCGACAGGAGGCATCGCGCGCGGCAACATGGCCGACTATTTCAAGGCGGGCGCCACGTTCGTGGGCATCGGCTCCAGCCTGTTCGACAAGCAGGCCTTTGCCGCGCGCGACACCGCCGCGGTGGTGGCTGGCGCGCGCGCCATCCTGGAGGCGGCCCATGCGTGACTTCGACGTCCTCGGGCTGGGCGAGCCCCTGATCGAGTTCAACCAGATCGAGCGCGGCCAGCCCGGCTTTCGCCAGGGCATCGGCGGCGATACCTTCAACGCCGTGGTGGCGGCGGCGCGCCAGGGCGCGCGCACCAGCTATATCGGGCGCATCGGCGGGGCCGACGACTTCGGCCGCCTGCTGCGCGAGGCCTGGCGCAGCGAAGGCGTGGACGCCTCGGGCATGGTCCAGGATCCCGAAGCCAACAACGGCCTGTACTTCATCGAGCACGACGAGCAGGGCCACCGGTTCAGCTACGTGCGCCGGCATTCGGCCGCCTCGCGCATGCAGCCGGCCGACCTGGACAGCGGCCTGATCGAGCGGTCGCGCTTTCTGCACGTCTCGGGCATCAGCCTGGGGCTGAGCCAGAGCGCCTGCGATACCGTCTTCGCCGCCATGGAGCGGGCCCGCCAGGCCGGCACCCGGGTCTGCCTGGACGCCAACCTGCGCCTGAAGCTGTGGCCGCTGGCGCGCGCCCGCGCCATCCTGCGCGAGGCCATCGCCCAGGCCGACGTGTTCCTGCCCGGCATGGACGACATGCAGCAGCTGACCGGCCTGCAGGCGCCGCAAGCGGTGCTGGACTGGACGCGCGCGGTCAATCCCCGCGCCGTGGTGGTGCTCAAGCGCGGCCGCGACGGCGTGATGCTGGACCACGACGGCCGCCGCCACGCCGTGGCGCCATGCAAGGTCGAGGCGGTCGATGCCACCGGCGCGGGCGACTGCTTCGCGGGCAGCCTGCTGGCCCGCCTGTCGGCCGGCGACGATTGGATCCAGGCGGTCGAGTACGCCAATGCGGCCGCGGCGCTGTCGACCACGCGCTATGGCGCGGTGGCCGCCTTGCCGCGCGCCGACGAGGTGCGGGCTTTCATGGCGCGGGCGCAAAGCTAGCGGCGGCAGGCCCGGGCCTTGCGCAGGCCCGGCCGCCGGCCCGCCGGGGCCTCAGGCGGGCTGGGCCTGGGCCGCCCAGCGGGCGGCCTCGTCCAGCGACGCCACGATGCCGTCCACGTCCAGCGTGCGCACGTCCTGGCCTTCGTTATAGCCGTACGGCACCGCCAGCACCTTGCAGCCGGCCGCGCGCGCGGCCTGCGCGTCGTTCATCGAATCGCCGATCGCCAGGCAGCGGGCCGGCTGCACGCCCAGCAGCGCGCAGGCGTGCAGGACGGGGGCCGGGTCCGGCTTTTTGCGCGGCGTGGTGTCGCCGCACACCACCGCATCGAAGAACCTGGCCAGGCCGGCCTTGACCAGCAGCGGCTCGGTGAAGGCGGTGGGCTTGTTGGTGACCACGGCCAGCTTGAGCCCCTGGCCGCGCATCGCTGCCAGCCCTTCGAGCACCCCCGGGAACAGCGTGGACCTGTCGCCGTTGACCAGGTGGTAGTGGCGATGGAAGGAGGCCAGCGCTTGTTCGAAGCGCTCGGGGTCGGGCTCGCCCGGGTCGCGGTCGGCCGCCAGTGTGCGGCGCACCAGGTGCTCGGTGCCCTTGCCCACGAAGGTGGCCAGCATGGCCTGGCGCAGCGGCGCCATGCCCAGCTCCACGCGCATGGCGTTGGCCGCGTGGGCCAGGTCGGGGATGGTGTCGAGCAAGGTGCCGTCCAGGTCGATCAGGACGGCGTCGAAGGCGCGGGCGTCAGGCACTGAGGGTCTCCGCAAGGGCGATCTGCTCGCGCATGGCGTCGATCACGGTCTTGTAGTCGGGCTTGCCGAAGATGGCCGAGCCGGCCACGAAGGTGTCCGCGCCGGCGGCGCGGATCTGGGCGATGTTGTCGATCTTGACGCCGCCGTCGATCTCCAGGGCGATGGGCTGGCCGCCCACGCGCGCCCAGGCGTCGATGCGGTGGCGCGCATCGCGCAGCTTGGCCAGCGTCGAGGGCAGGAAGCTTTGCCCGCCAAAGCCGGGGTTGACCGACATCAGCAGCACCAGGTCGAGCTTGTCCATCACGTGGTCCATCCAGGCCAGGGGCGTGGCCGGGTTGAAGACCAGCCCGGCCTGGCAGCCGTGGTCGCGGATCAGCGACAGCGTGCGGTCCACGTGGCGCGAGGCTTCCGGGTGGAAGGTGATGAGGTTGGCGCCGGCCTTGGCGAATTCGGGGATCAGCGCATCGACCGGCTCGACCATCAGGTGCACGTCGATGGGCACCTGCACGTGGGGCCGGATGGCGGCGCAGACCATGGGGCCGATGGTCAGGTTGGGCACGTAATGGTTGTCCATCACGTCGAAATGGATCCAGTCCGCGCCGGCCGCCACCACGTCGCGGACTTCCTCGCCCAGGCGGGCGAAATCGGCCGACAGGATGCTGGGGGCGATGCGGGCGGGGGGCAGGGGATTACGGTCGGGCATGATCGGGGCCGGATGGCAAGGGCATAATGTGCCATTATTGCAGTTCGGCGCATGCCCCGCCCGCCGGGGCCGCCTGGCGGGGCCAGGCGCGCCCGGCCCAAGGGCCTTACCCCGGAACCGCCCGTGAAACCATACGATCTCACCGTAGTCGTGGCACCGCGTTTCGTGCCCGAGCAATCCGATCCCGCCGCGCAGCAGTACGTCTTCGCCTATACGGTGCGCATCACCAATACCGGCGAGCGGCCGGCGCAGGTCATCGCGCGCCACTGGATCATCACCGACGGCAACCAGCGCGAGCAGGAAGTGCGCGGCCTGGGCGTGGTCGGCCAGCAGCCGCTGCTTGCGCCGGGCGAAACCTTCGAATACACCAGCGGCTGTCCGCTGCCCACCCCGGTGGGCACCATGCGCGGCACCTACCATTGCGTGGGCGAGAACGGCATCCCCTTCGAAGTCCCCATTTCCGAATTCGTGCTGGCCATGCCGCGCACCCTGCACTGAGCCTTTATGAAGCGTCTTTCCGCAGTCCTGACCGTGACGGCCATGCTGGCCGCCTGCTCCACGCCCACCAGCCGCCAGGACGCGCCGCCCGATACGGGCGTGCCCGGGGCCCCGGCGCCCGGCGTGCCCGCCCTCGAGGGTCCGCTGGTGGTGCCGCCGCTTGCGCGCCTGCCCGACACCGCGCCGCGCCAGCTGGCCGGCCGCTGGGCGCAGGCCGGCTTTGCCGAGCTGCCCGGCTGGAACGCCGACGACATGCGCGGCGCCTGGGACGCCTTCCTGCGCAATTGCCGCGGACTGATGCGCCCGACCGGCGGGCCGCTGACCGCGCCGGCGCGCGCGGCCCCGCGCGACTGGCAGCCGGTGTGCGCGGCCGCGGCCGATCCGGCCCAGGCCCCCGACCCGGCCGACGCCGCCGCGGTGCGCCGCTTCCTGCAAACCCACCTGCAGCCCTGGCGCCTGCTCGATGCGCAGGGCAAGCCCGCGGCCAACACCGTCACCGGCTACTACGAACCCCTGGTGCGCGGCTCGCGCCGCCAGGGCGGCAAGTACCAGTGGCCGCTGTACGCGCCGCCCGAGGACCTGCTGACCATCGACCTGGGCTCGGTCTATCCCGAGCTGGCCGGCAAGCGCGTGCGCGGCAAGCTCGAAGGCCGCCGCGTGGTGCCCTACGACACGCGCGCCGAGATCGCGGCCGCCAGCCATCGCCAGCCCAAGGCGCTGGTGTGGGTGGACGATCCGGTCGATGCCTTCTTCCTGCAGATACAGGGTTCGGGGCGCGTCGAGCTGGCCGAGGGCCCGGGCGCGGGCACCACCATCCGCATGGCCTACGCCGACCACAACGGCCGGCCCTATGTGTCGATCGGCCGCTGGCTGGCCGACCAGGGCGAGCTGCCGCTGGCCCAGACCTCGATGCAGAACATCCGCGCCTGGGCGCAGCGCAATCCGGGCCGCGTGCAGGAAATGCTCAACGTCAATCCGGCCATGGTGTTCTTTAGCGAGGAGCCCGTGATCGATCCCGAGGCCGGTCCCAAGGGCGCGTACGCCATTCCCCTGACCGGGGGGCGTTCCATCGCCGTGGACGCCAGCTTCGTGCCGCTGGGCACGCCGGTCTTCCTGTCCACCACCCAGCCGGCCAGCACCCAGCCGCTGAACCGCCTGGTATTCGCCCAGGACACCGGCGCGGCCATCCGGGGCGCGGCGCGGGCCGACTACTACTGGGGCTACGGCGAGGCGGCCGGCGCCCTGGCCGGGCGCATGAAGCAGCGTGGCCAGATGTGGGTGCTGTGGCCGCGCGCCGCCGGCCAGCCCAAGGCACGCTGAATGAGCATCCTCGTTTGCGGCAGCGGCATCGTGGGGCTGGCCAGCGCCCTGGCGCTGGCGCGCGCGGGACAGCAGGTCGCCCTGCTGGGGCCGCGCAAGCCGGTGCCGCCGGCCGGCGAGCTGTACCACCCGCGCGTCTACGCCATCTCGCCGGCCAGCCAGGCTTTCCTGGCCGAGCTGGGCGCCTGGGACGCGCTGCCGGCCGGGCGCATCGCCGAGGTGCAGTCCATGGACGTGCGCGGCGATGCGGGCGGGCGTGTGCTGCTGCATGCCTGGCAGGCCGCGCGCGCGCAGATGGCCTGGATCGTCGAGGCCGGCGAGATCGAGCGCGCGCTGGCCCAGGCCGTGCAGATCCGCGGCATCGAGTGGATCGCCGAGCACTATGCCTCCTACGAGCAGGGCGAACTGATCACGGCCTCGGGGCGCCGGCTGCGTCCGGAACTGACCGTGGCCGCCGACGGCGCGCGCTCGGCCTTGCGCGCCGCCGCCGGGGTGCGGGCCGAGGCGCGGCCCTACGACGCCGTCGGCCTGGTCACCCACCTGGACGCGCGCCTGGCCCACGGCGGCTGCGCCTTCCAGTGGTTCCGCGAGGACGGCGTGCTGGCCCTGCTGCCGCTGCCCGATACGGCGCAGGGCGCGCAGGTGTCCATGGTGTGGTCCATGAAAGCCGAGCCAGCGCGTGCGCTGCAGGCCTTGCCCGCCGGCGAGCAGGCGCGTGTGCTTACCGAGCGGCTGGCGCAGGCCACCGGCGGCGTGCTGGGCGAGCTCGCGCCGCGCCAGCCGCTGCTGGGTTTTGATCTGACGCTGGAAAGCTCGGCTATGATCGGCGAACGCCTGGCGCTGGTGGGCGATGCGGCGCACCGCGTGCATCCGCTGGCCGGCCAGGGCCTGAACCTGGGCCTGGCCGACGCCAAGGCCCTGGCGCAGGCGGTCGCCGGCCGCGAGGCATTCCGTCCGGCCGGCGATCCGCGCGTGCTGCGCCGCTACCGGCGCGCGCGCGCCGAGCCGGTCCTGGCCATGAGCCTGGCCACCGACGGGCTGCAGCAGCTCTTTGACGCGCCCTGGGGCCTGGCCCGCTGGCTGCGCAACGCGGGCATGCATGGCGTCGAGCGCCTGCCCTGGGTCAAGCGGCAGCTGATCGCGCGGGCTTCCGAACAATGAGGGTGGCAATTCCGATGCAAGAATCGACGCAGGCAAGTTTCTCCCCGGCAAGGCGGCCCAGCGGCGCCCGTCGCGGCATGCGGGCCCGGGCAGGCGCGTTGGCCCTGGCCTGGCTGCTGGGCCTGGGCGGCATCGCGCAGGCCGCCCAGGACGCCGAGGCCGACACCGAGGCCGTGCGCAAGCTGTTTTCCGAGCGTTTCAACGACGTGCCGGTGGCGGCCGTGCGCCTGACGCCCTACGGCCTGTACGAGGTGCAGGTCGGCAGCGACCTGGTCTACACCGATGCCCAGGTCACCTTCCTGCTGGACGGCACGCTCATCGACGCCGAGACCCGCCGCGACCTGACCCGCGAGCGCCGCGAGGCGCTGCTGGCCGTGCCCTTCGACGAACTGCCGCTCGCGCTGGCGGTCAAACAGGTCAAGGGCGACGGCTCGCGGCGGCTGGCCATCTTCGAGGACCCCAACTGCGGCTACTGCAAGCAGATGCGCCACACGCTCGAGGACGTCGACAACGTCACGCTCTACACTTTCCTGCTGCCCATCCTGACGCCCGACTCGCACGAGAAGGTCCGCGACGTCTGGTGCGCCGGCGACCCCGTGCGGGCCTGGGACGACTGGATGCTGCGCAACAAGCCTCCTGCGCGGGCCACTTGCGAGCATCCCGCCGACCAGGTCATCGCCCTGGCGCAGAAGCTGATGGTGCGGGGCACCCCGACGCTGTTCTTCGCCGACGGCACGCGCGCGCCCGGCGCCCTGACGCGCGAGGCGCTCGAGCGCCGCTTGAAATGATCCCGTCCGCCCGCATCTGGTAGGCTGCGGGTGGGCCGCCCACGCGGGGGCGGCTTCGGTTTTTTATAAGGAATCGCCCATGCGCTTGCTTCTTGCCCTGCTGCTGCCCTGGCTGCAGTTTTTCACCATCGGCCGCCCCTTTGCCGGCATCATCTGCCTGGTCCTGCAACTGACCCTGATCGGCTGGATCCCCGCCGCCATCTGGTCCGTCTATGCCTTGAGCCAATACAAGACAGACAAAAAGATCGAGCGGGCCTTGTCCGGCCGCTGATCCGCCGGGGCGCGCAAGCGCCCCCGCCGCCGAGCGTGACGCCGCCCGGATGCGGCGCCCATCCGTTCACCTGCCAGGAGGCCGCGCGTGAAAATCGCCGTGCTCGACGACTACCTGAACGTGGCCAGCGGCTTGGCCGACTGGACCGGGCTCAACCAGGCCGAGGTCATCTTCTTTACCGATCCGCTGCCGCCGGAGCAGGACGTGCGCGCCCAGGTGCTGCAGGATTTCGACGTGGTGGTGGCCATGCGCGAGCGTACGCCGTTCCCCGCCGGGCTGCTCGAGCGCCTGCCGCGCCTGAAGCTGCTGGTGACCACGGGGCTGCGCAACAACGCCATCGACATGCAGGCGGCGCGCCGGCAGGGCATCACGGTCTCGGGCGCGCCGGGCGATCCGCTTAGCGCCAACGCCACTGGCGAACTGGCCTGGGCCCTGATCCTGGGCCTGACCAAGCGCATTCCCCAGGAAGCGGCGGGCATGCGCGCGGGGGGCTGGCAAAGCGCCATGCCCGAAGGGCTGGCCGGCAAGCGCCTGGGCGTGGTCGGGCTGGGCAAGCTGGGCCAGCACGTGGCGCGCGTGGGCCTGGCCTTCGGCATGCAGGTGCAGGCCTGGAGCCCCAACCTGACCGACGAGCGCGCCCGCCAGGCCGGGGTGCAGCGGGTGGGCAAGCAGGAGCTGTTCGCCGCCTCGGACATCGTCAGCCTGCACCTGGTGCTCTCGGCCTCCACGGCTGGCGTGGTCGACGCCGCGGCCTTGCGCGCCATGCGCCCGAGCGCCTACCTGATCAACACCGCGCGCGCCGGCCTGGTCGATAACGCCGCGCTGCTGCAGGCGCTGCAGGCGCGCGCCATCGCCGGCGCCGGGCTGGACGTGTTCGAGCAAGAACCCCTGCCCGAGTCCGACGCCCTGCGCCAGCTCGATAACGTCATCCTGACGCCCCACCTGGGCTACGTCTCGCAGCCCAACTTCCAGGCCTTCTATGGCCACGCGGTCGAGGCCATCGCCAGCTGGATGGGCGGGGTGCCGCTGCGAGTGCTCAACTGAACCCGGACGCGCATGCCTCCCGTCTTTCCCGCCTCCTCCGTCGCCCGCTGGCTGCTCGTCCTGGTCCTGATCGCCGGGGTGTATTTCTTCGGCGGCTTCCTCGTGCCCGTGCTGGTGGCGCTGATCATCGGCTTTGCCAGCTGGCCGCTTTACCAGCGCTGGGTGGCCATGTGCGGCGGGCGCACCACGCTGGCCGCCAGCGTGGCCATCGTGGTGGTCATCCTGGTGGCCGTGGTGCCCCTGTCGCTGGCGCTGTCCTACGCCATCAAAGAGGCCGGCAGCGCCATCGCCTGGCTGCTGGCGGCCAACCGCGACGGCGTGGCCGTGCCGCGCTGGATCCTCTCGCTGCCGGTGGTCGGCGAGCGGCTGGGCGCCTACTGGGAGCAATACCTGGGCGAGCCGCATGCGCTGGGCCACTGGGTGCAGGTGTTCAGCGGCCAGCACCTGGGCAACATCTACCGCGTGGTGCTCTCGGCCACCGGCAACGTCTTCAGCCTGGCCCTGAACGTGCTCTTCATGCTGATCACGCTGTTCTTCGTCTACAAGGACGGCGACCGCATCTCGGCCCAGCTCGACCTGCTGGGCGAGCGCATCCTGCCGGCGCGCTGGCAGCGCTTCTCGCGCGTGGTGCCGGCCACCATCAGCGCCACCGTCACCGGCATGGGGCTGATCGCCATCGGCGAGGGCGTGGTGCTGGGCCTGGCCTACTGGATCGCCGGCGTGCCTTCGCCGGTGCTGCTGGGCGTGATCACCGGCTTCATGGCGCTGATCCCGGGCGGGGCGCCGCTGTCGTTCACGCTGGTGTCGCTCTACCTGATCGGCTCGGACCAGCTGGTGGCGGGCGTGGCCCTGTTCGTCTGGGGCTCGGTCGAGCTTTTCATCGTCGACAAGACCCTGCGCCCGCGGCTGGTCGGCGGCCCGGTCAAGCTGCCTTTCCTGCCCACCTTCTTCGGCCTGGTCGGCGGCGTCAAGACCATGGGTTTCGTGGGCTTGTTCATCGGTCCGGTGCTGATGGCGCTGCTGGTGGCGGTCTGGCGCGAATGGCTGCGCGACGTGCAGGAAGAAACCGACGCCTTGCGCGTGCGCGGCCATAAGCAGAACCTGGCTCAGGCGCAGGCCGGCCCGGACGCGGACGCCGGGCCGCGCCCCGCGCAGGGCGCCGGGCAGCCCAAGGGCGCGCACGACAAGCTGCGCTAAGCGGCCCGGCGGCCGCGGGGCCGGCCGGGCGGTCAAACCTTTTTACAGCCGGTGCCGGCGCGGCGGGCTAAGATCGGTCCGATCGTCGCGCCGGGGCGCCCGCGACCGCGGGCCGGCAGCGCCAGGAGCAAGACGTTGCGCGCTTTTCTTTTCCTCCGATCCCGCCTGGCCGCGCTGGCCGCCGCCTGCCTGGCCATCGCCGGCGCGCCCGCCCTGGCCGCCGAACCGGTCTGCGAAGTCGATACGCCGGTGCGCTTTTCGGGCCTGAACTGGGAATCGAACCTGCTGCTGGTCGAGATCGAGCAGTTCATCCTCGAACACGGCTATGGCTGCCAGACCTCCACCGAGGCCGGCGAGACACTGGCCATGCTGGCCGCCCTGCAGCGCGGCGATGTCGAGGTCACGCCCGAAGTCTGGCCCGGCCAGATCGAGGTGGCCTGGGAAAAGGCGCTGGCCTCGGGCCGGATCATCGGCGTGGGCCACGTGTTCGACGCGGGCGAGGGCTGGTACATCCCGCGCTACACGGCCGAACGGCTGCCCGGGCTCAAGCGCGCCGCCGACCTGCCGCGCTACAAGGACACCTTCGCCGACCCCGAGGACCCCAGCAAGGGCCGCATCTACGGCTGTCCGGCCGGCTGGGCCTGCGACACGCTCAACGTCAACCTGCTGCGGGGCCTGAAACTGGAAGACGACTATGCGCTGTTCGCGCCCGGGGCGGGCGCCGCGCAAAAGGCCGCGATCGTCTCGGCCTACAAGCGCAAGCGCGACATCGTCTTCTACTACTGGACGCCCACCGCGCTGGTGGGCGCGCTGGACCTGGTCAAGCTGGAGCTGCCGCCCTACGACGCCCAGGCCTACACCTGCCTGACCGATCCCAAGTGCGAAGACCCCGTGCCGACCGCGTTCCGCGTCAACAAGGTCGTCACGGGCCTGAACGCCGAATTCGCCAGAAAGGCGCCCAGGCTGACCGAGTTCTTTTCCCGGCTGCACATGCCCGAGGCCGTCATCGACGACACGCTGGGCTGGATGGAGCGCGAAGGCGCCGAGGCCGAAGCGGCCGCGCAATATTTCTTCAAGCGGCACAGCCAGGTCTGGCGCGGCTGGCTGCCGCCCGAGGTCGCCGAGCGGGTGCAGGCGGCGCTGTAGGCCGTAGGGCCGTCTAGCCGCCGGCCATGCGCCGCCGCGCCCAGCGCGCGGCCGGCGGCAGCGCCACGACCAGCGCGGCCAGCACGAACAGGCCCAGCGCGATCGGCTTGCCGAAGAACACGTCCAGCCCGCCGTCGGACAGGATCAGCGTGCGGCGCACGTTGTTCTCCAGCATGGGGCCCAGCACCACGCCCAGGATCAGCGGGATGGCCGAATACTGCAGCTTGAGCATGAAGAAGCCCAGGCCGCCGGCGGCCAGCACCAGCAGCACGTCCAGCATGTTGTAGTTGATGGAGTACACCCCGAACAGGATCAGGCCGATCACCACGGGGTAGAGCAGGGCGGTGGAGATGAACACCACGCTGGCCAGCAGGGGGATCATCAGCAAGGTGATGAACAGCAGCATCAGGTTGCCCAGCCAGAAGCTGCCGAACACCGTCCAGACGAATTCGCTGTCGTTGGCGAACAGCAGCGGGCCGGGCTGCAGGCCCAGCATCAGCAGGCCGCCGAGCATGATGGCGGTGGTGGCCGAGCCGGGTATGCCCAGCGTGAACATCGGCACCATCGAGACGTAGGCCGCGCTGTTGTTGGCCGATTCGGGCGCGGCCACGCCTTCCAGGGCGCCCTGGCCGAAGGCCTGCGGATCGCGCGAGAGCTTCTTGGCGCCGGCGTAGGCCAGCATGGTGGCGGCGGTGGCGCCCACGCCCGGCAGCACGCCCACCAGCAGCCCCATGACCGAGCCCAGCAGCAGCGCGCCCTTGCAGCGCACCATGTGGCCGACCCGCGGCAGCAGGCTGCGCAGCGAATACGAGGCGGCCACCGGCGCGCCCTGGCTCTTGTGCGAGATGTTGTAGAAGATCTCCGACAGGCCGAACACGCCCACCGCCACGATGGTGAAATCCACGCCGTCCATCAGGTCCATCAGGCCGAAGGTGTAGCGCGGCGGGCCGGCGATGGGATCCATGCCGATCATGCCTATCCACACGCCCAGCGCCAGGCTGGCGAAGCCCTTGAGGACGTTGCGCCCGCCCAGCACGCTGACCAGCGAGAAGGCCAGCACCATGACCGCCGTCATCTCGGCCGGGCCGAAGCGGATCGCCACGCGCGCGATGGCCAGGGCCAGCAGGGCCATGAACAGCAGCCCCACCAGGCCGCCGAAGAATGAGGCGAACACGCTGATGCCCAGCGCCTCGCCGGCCCGGCCCTGCTTGGCCAGCGCATAGCCGTCCAGCGCCGTCATCACCGAAGCGGACTCGCCCGGGATGCCCAGCAGGATGGAGGTGACCGCGCCGCCGAACATCGCGCCGTAATAGATGCCGGCCAGCCCGGCGATGGCCTCGGTGCCGCCAAAGCCGATCGCCACCGGCAGCATGATGGCCACCCCGGCCGCCGGTCCCAGTCCGGGCAGCACGCCCACCAGCAGCCCGATCAGTACGCCGGCCAGCGTGGCGGCCAGCACCGACCAGGTCAAGGCGTGGCCGATGCCTTGGATCAACAAGCCTAGCGATTCCATGGTTATTCCTTGTGTTTGCCGTC
This sequence comes from Orrella sp. JC864, assembly GCF_037026685.1. NCBI lineage: Bacteria > Pseudomonadati > Pseudomonadota > Betaproteobacteria > Burkholderiales > Alcaligenaceae > Orrella > Orrella sp. JC864. Next base: position 159,734 of record NZ_JBANET010000005.1, read on the forward strand.
CGGCCCGAACAGGAGGGACAAAGCGCCGGCCGCTAGAAGCCCAGCAGGCCCCGCGGCAGCGGCACGTCCAGGTACACGCCGAAGGTCAGGCAGGCCAGCAAGGGAAACAGCACGGCCGTGGCCAGCACCTTCACGGCAAAGCGCCTGTCCCAGCGGGGCCGGATCAGCGCGGCCAGGGCCGGCACCAGGGCCGCGGTGCTCAGCAGCATGCCCAGCGGCTCGCTGACCAGGACAAAAACGGCCAGCAGCGCCACGATGCCCAGCGGCTTGGCCAGTTCGCGCAGCGCCAGGGTCTCGGCCAGCTTCTCCTGGCCGGCCAGGCTGCGTACGAAGTTGGCCACGCTCAGGCCGGCCAGCAGCGCGCCGATCCAGAAAGGGAAGAAGCCTGGGCCGGGATTGCCGCCGTCGATGTAGCCGTAGGACGGCGCCGACAGCGCGATGTACAGGCCCAGCAGGAAAAGAAACGCCGCGAAGGCGCGGTCCACCAGTTCTATCTTCATGCTCGAGGACTCCGCCGCGCCTGCCCGGCCCGCGCGCCATGAACGGACGCGCTAGCCGGACAGGCGTCCTTACTTGATGATTTCCAGTTCCTTGAGCAACGCGGTATAGCGCGCCTGGGTCTGGCGCATCGAGGCGGCCGCGGTCTTGGCGTCCTCGAAGCGCGGCTCGTCCTTGTAGCGGTCCAGGTAGCGCGCCTTCCATTGCGGGCTGTGCGCCACCTTGCGCAGCACGTCCTCCCAGTAGGCGACCACCTCGGGCTCGACGCCGGCGGGCATGACCACGCTGCGCAGCATGGTGTGCTCGATGTCGTAGCCTTGTTCCTTGAAGGTAGGCACCTCGGGCATCGAACCCAGCCGCTGGCCGGCGCTAACGGCGATGGGGCGCATGGTGCCGGCCTCGATGTGCGTCAGCACTTCGCTGGGGTTGCTGAACAGGAAGTCGATGTGCTTGCCCAGCACGCCGGTGACGATCTCGCCCTCGCCCTCGAAGGGCACCACGTCCACGCGCACCTGCAACTGTTTGCTGAGCATGTCCGAAAGCAGGCGCGCGTCCGAGACCACGCCCACCGAGCCGGTGGTCAGGCGCTTGGCGGCGGCGAAGTCCTGCAGGGTGCGCAAGGGCGAGTCGGCCTTGACCGCCAGCACGTAGGGCGCCATGGAGATGGCCGCGATGGGCGTGAAGTCGTCCTGGCTGAAGGGGGCGCGGGTGATCAGCGGCGTGGTGAAGAAGCTGACGCTGACCGTGGCCATCGTGTAGGGATCGCCCTTGCGCCGCGAGGCCTCGCGATAGCCGCGCGCGCTGCTGGCGCCGGGCAGGTTCTCGTAGGTAAAGCGCACCGGCGCCAGGCCCAGCTCCTCGATCACCGCGCCGATGGTACGCGCCAGGATGTCGCTGCCCCCGCCCGCGCCGAACGGGATGATCATGCGCATGTCTTTCTCGGGATAGTCGGCCTGCGCGCCGGCCGACATCCCCAGCGCGGCCAGGCCCAGCAGGGCCCTGGCGCACAGGCTGTGCACGGTTTTCATCGTCTTTCTCCTTTGGCGTGCCGGCGGCTCTTGCGGCCCCGGCTGTTATTGCAAGCGGATCCGCCGCCGCTATGCGCCCACGAACACAGGCGGGCGTTTGGCCTGAAACGCGGCCTGTCCTTCCTTGTAGTCGTCGCTGGCAAAGCACCGTTCCAGCGCCTGCTGGCAGGCCTGCTCGCCGTGGGTGCCAGGCGCCACGGCTTCGTCGATCGCCATCTTGCTGGCCGCCTGGCTCAGCGGCGCCAGCGCGGCCATGCGCGCCACGCGCTCGAGGGCCGCTTCGACGCCGTCCGCCGCGTTGACCAGGCCGATGGACAGGGCCTGCCGGGCGTCGTAGCGGCGGGCGGTGAACATCAGCTCCTTGGCCACCGCCGGGCCGGCCAGCGCCGACAGGCGGCGCAGCCACGAGGGGTAATAGGCCACGCCCAGCTTGGCAGCCGGGATGGCAAAGCTGGCATCCTCGGTGGCAAAGCGCAGGTCGCAGTGCAAGGCCAATCCCATGCCCCCGCCCATGCACAGCCCCTCGATGAGGGCCACGGTGGGCTTGGCGACGCGCGCCAGGGCGTCCACGGCCTGGACCACGGTGCCGTTCCAGAGTGCGATACCTTCGGGCGTGCTGCGCCGCTCGCCGAACTGCGAGATGTCGGAGCCCGAGCAGAACGCCTTGCCGCCGGTGCCGCGCAAGAGCAGCACGCGCACGGCCGGGTCGTCCTGCGCCTGCGCCGCCAGCGCCGGCAGGCGCTGCCACATCTGGAACGTCATGGCGTTATGGCGGGCGGGGTGGTCGATGCGCAGCGTCGCCACACCGTCCTGCACGCCGTAATGCAGGGTCGGCTCAGATGACATGTTCGCTCCTCAGTTGCTGCAGCTCGGACTCGTCCAGCCCCAGGCCGGCCAGGATCTCGTCGTTGTGCTCGCCCGGCATGGGTGCGACATTGCGCACGCACGGGCTGTAGCGGCTGCTGTGGATGGGCTGTCCCACTAGCTGGATGTCGCCCAGCTGCGGATGGCGCACCGGCCAGGCGATGCCCAGGTGGCGGACCTGCGGGTCGGCAAAGGCCTGGTCCACGGTGTTGACCGCGCCGCAGGCCAGGCCGGCGGCATTGAGTTTTTCGATCCAGTATTCGCGCGGCTCGGTCTGCAGGATGGCGTTGATCTCGGCGTTCAGCGCCGCGCGGTTCTGCGAGCGGTCGCGATTGGTGCGGTAGCGCGGGTCGGTCAGCCACTGCGGCCGTTCCAGCGCCTTGCACAGCCGCTCCCACATCAGCTGGCCGGGCACCTGCAGGGTCATGGGGCCGTTGGCGGTGGTGAACAGCCCCGTGGGGATGATGGTGGGATGATCGTTGCCGGCCTGCACCGGCACCTCGCCGGCCACCAGCCAGCGCGCCGCCTGCAGGTCCAGGATGGCCAGCTGGGCTTCCAGCAGCGAGGTGTGCACCCATTGCCCCTGCCCGGTCGCTTCGCGATCGAGCAGCGCGATCAGGATGCCGATGGCGCAGTACAGGCCGGCGCTGGTGTCGGCCACCGCGATGCCCGCCCGCACCGGACCGGAACCGGGCAGGCCGGTGACGGACATCATGCCGCCCATGCCCTGCACGATCTGGTCGTAGCCCGGGCGCCTGGCGTAGGGGCCGTCCTGGCCGAAGCCCGAAATGCTCGCATACACCAGGCGCGGATTGATGGCCTTGAGCGTGTCGTAGTCGATGCCAAGCCGGTGCTTGACGTCGGGCCGGTAGTTCTCGATGACCACGTCGGCCTGGCGCACCAGCCGGTGCATGACCGTGCGGCCGGCCTCGCTTTTCAGGTTCAGCGTCAGGCTTTTCTTGTTGCGCTGCAGGTTCTGGTAATCGGGCCCCAGGCGCACGCCGCCCATCTCGGTTTCGGTGGCGGCATTGACCGGCTCCTCGATCTTGATGACCTCGGCGCCCCAGTCGGCCAGTTGGCGCACGGCGGTGGGGCCGGCGCGCACGCGGGTCAGGTCGATCACGCGAAAGCGGGCCAGGGGCAAGGGGGCGGATGCTGCCATGTGTCTCCTCCGGTTGGCGCCGTCCTGGCGGCGCGTTGTTCAAAGGATAGTAGGCAGACTCCTATAAACTGTCAACAATTCAATCAGAATAGAATGTAGATTCAGAGTGATCGTTTTCTAAACTGTCGCGGGCCGTGTACGCTGTTTACAATGCCGCGCCGACGGCCATCGCCGCCCAGGAGCCCCATACATGAACGACGCCAGCGAAAAAAAGGCGCCGCTGCTCGCGGCCAGCGCCGCCGAGGAAATCAAGCGGATGATCTATGCCGGGGAAATCGCGCCGGGCTCGCGCCTGAACGAGGCCGCCCTGGCCCAGCGCATGGGGGTCAGCCGCGGCCCCATCCGCGAGGCGATCCGCATCCTGGCCGGCAGCGGCCTGGTCACCGCGGTTGCGCACAGGGGCATGTTCGTGCGGCAGATGTCCATGCGCGACATGCTGGAGAGCTATGACCTGCGGGCGCTGATCTTCGGCTTTGCGGCCCGGCGCGCGGCCGAGTTCCTCTCGCCCGAGCGCGAGCAGGCGCTCGAGGACGCGATGGACCGGATGCGGCAGGCCGCGGCGGCCGGTGACGGGGCCGCCTACTACGAGCTGAACCTGCGCTTTCACGAAATGATCCTGGCCTTCTCCAACAACCGCCACGCGGCGCGGGCCTACAACGAGTACGTGGCCGACCTGCACCTGTTTCGCCGCAAGTTCTTCGACTACAACGGCAAGATGCAGCGCTCCAACGCCGAGCACCGCGGGATCGTCGATGCGATCAAGGCCGGCAACGTGGCCCTGGCGGGCGAACTGGCCGAACAGCACGTGCTGGCCGGCAAGCAGCGCCTGCTGACCGACCTGGCCGAGGACGAGCCGCTGCCCGCGCGCGGCTGACGGCAAGGCGCGTGCCTGGCCGCCGCCCGGCGAAGGCGGGTCCGGCTGGCGGCCGCTCAATCGCCGATGCCCCCGCCTGCGCGGCGCCGGCGCACCAGGAAGAACACCAGCACCAGCGCCAGCACGCCCAGCGCCAGCCAACGCAGCGACAGCGTGTCCGACTCGCGGGCCGCCTGGGCCATCTGGTCGGCGAACACGACCTTGACGACGATGCCCGGCGCCATGCCCAGCAAGGTGCCCAGCAGGTAGTCGCGCAGCTTGATGTGCGAGGCGCCGGCCACCAGGTTGATGACCAGGAAGGGCGCCACCGGCACCAGCCGCACCGCCATCACCGCGCGCACGCCGCGCCGGGCCACGTGCTGGCTGAACGCGTCGATCCGGCGGCCGGCGTACTGGCGCAGGCGCTGCGGCCCCAGGGCCGCGCCCGCGCCGAAGTTGGCCCAGGCCGCCAGCAGGGTGCCGGCCAGCGCCAGCGGCAGGCCGGGCCAGATGCCCAGCACCAGGCCGGTGGCGGCGATGGTCAGCGAGATCGGCAGCAGCACGAAGCTGCCCAGCACGTAGATGGCCAGCACCACCAGCGGCGTCATCGGCAGGCTTTGCAGGTGCTGCGCGATGCGGGTGAACTCCTCGATGTCCATGTACTGGCGCAGCGGCGTGGCCAGCCACACGAAGGCGACCAGCGCGATGGCCAGCGCCAAGGTGGCCAGCGGCGCGAAGCGCCGGTACAGGCCCGCCAGGCGCGCGCTCAGCCGGCGGGGGCGGCCCCGCCCTGGCGCAAGCCGCTTGCGCAAATTTTTCTCAAGCAAATCATCAGCCTTTTTCACGCTATTTTTTCTATAAAGACAGGTTCTTCCAACCTGCCGCGAGCCCATCATGTCCCTGTTGCTTCCCACCACCCTCGTGGGGTCCTACGCCCAGCCCGACTGGCTCATCGACCGCAAGCGCCTGGGCGAGCGCTTCCCGCCGCGCGTGCGCGCCAGCGAGCTGTGGCGCATCCCCGAGCCCTGGCTGCAGCAGGCGCAGGACGATGCCACCCGCCTGGCCATCCGCGAACAGGAAGAAGCCGGGCTGGACATCGTGACCGACGGCGAGATCCGCCGCGAGAGCTATTCCAACCGCTTCGCCACCGCCCTGGACGGGGTGGACCTGGACAACCCCGGCACCGCGCTGGACCGCAGCGGCCACCCCAACCCGGTGCCGCGCGTGGTCGGCAGGATCCGCCGCAGGCATGCCGTGCAGGTGCGCGACGTGCAGTTCCTGCGCCAGCATACCGACCGCATGATCAAGATTACCGTGCCCGGCCCCTTCACCATGGCCCAGCAGGCGCAGAACGACCACTACGCCAGCGACGAGGAAATGGCCATGGACTACGCCGTGGCGGTCAACGAGGAGATCCGCGACCTGTTCGCCGCCGGCGCCGACGTCGTGCAGATCGACGAGCCCTACATGCAGGCCCGTCCCGAGCAGGCCCGCCAGTACGGCATCGGCGTGCTCAACCGGGCCTTGCAGGGTATCACCGGCACCACGGCGGTGCACATCTGCTTCGGCTATGCCGCGGTCATCCATGCCCGGCCCTCGGGCTATTCCTTCCTGCCCGAGCTGTGCGAATGCTCGGCGCACCAGATCTCCATCGAGACCGCGCAATCGAACCTGGACTGCTCGGTGCTTGAGAAACTGCCCAACAAGCACATCATGCTGGGCGTGCTGGACCTGTCCACCCACGAGATCGAAAGCCCCGAGACCGTGGCCGCGCGCATCCGCCGCGCGCTGCCGCACGTGGCGGCCGAGCGGCTGGTCATCGCGCCCGACTGCGGCCTGAAATACCTGCCGCGCGAGGTCGCCTTCGGCAAGATGCGCGCCATGGTCCAGGGCGCGGCCCTGGTGCGCCGCGAACTGCAAGGCTGAGCCGGCATGGATGCGATCAAGCGTTTCATCCTGCCCGCGCTGGCGGCGCTGGCCCTGGGCGGCGCGGCGCAAGCCCAGGACTACCCCGAGCGGCCCGTCACCATCGTGGTGCCCGTGCCGCCGGGGGGCATCGTCGACATGGCCGCGCGCCTGGCCAGCGAGCCGCTGACCACGGCGCTGGGCCAGCCGGTGGTCATCGACAATCGCGCCGGCGCCAGCGGCAACATCGCCTATGGCATGGTGGCCGGCGCCCGGCCCGACGGCTACACGCTGCTGGCCTCGTACTCGATGTATCACGTAGGCAATCCGTCCATGTTTACCAACCTGCGCTGGAACGCCCAGTCCTTCGAGCCGGTGGGCATGGTGGCCGTGGCGCCGCACGTGGTGGTGGTGCATCCCTCGCTGCCGGTGCACAGCCTCAAGGAACTGGCCGAATACGCCAGGCGCCATCCCGGCGAGGTCAACTATGCCTCGCAGGGCAGCGGCTCGGTGCCGCACGTGGGCACCGAGCTGTTCAAGCAGATGACCGGGGCGGACCTGACCCACGTGCCCTACAAGGGCTCGGGCCCGGCCATCCAGGACGTGCTCTCGGGCCGCGTGCAGCTGTTCATCACCACGCCGCCCTCGGTCATGGGCCACATCCAGCAAGGCAAGCTGCGCGCCATCGCCGTGGCGGGCAAGACGCGCCATCCCATGATCCCCGAGGTGCCCACCTCGGCCGAGCAGGGCTTTGCCGGCTTCGAGCTGGATGCCTGGGTGGCGCTGTTCGCGCCGGCCGGCACGCCGCGGCCCGCCATCGACAAGCTGGGCGCGGCGCTGCAGGCGGGGCTGGCGCGCGAGCAAACCCGCGCCAAGGCCGAGGCGGCCGGGGTGCAGGTGCGCTACCAGGGGCCGGACGAACTGGGCGAGACGGTGCGGGCCGACACGGCGTACTGGTCCAAGGTGATCGAGTCGGCCGGCATCGTGGCGAACTGACCGGCGGCCCGGCGGCAAAAAAAGAGCGGCACTCCCGTTTCCGGAGGAAAGAGAGCCGCCGCGCTGAAAACCCGCGGCACCGGCCGCGGATCAAGGGGAAGGTGCACGCACCACGATGGTTCGCATCCTGGCGCCTGCACCAAGATGGAAGTCTACGGGAAAACGCGGCACCACATCGGGCAGGGTGCGCATATCTTTGTGCAAATCTGTAAGGTCAAGAGGGAAGCTGCGGGCACCGGCATGAATTCCCTTCATGCCGCAAGCGCGCAATATCGTTTGATGCGCCCCGGGCCGCTCCGCTGCAATAGGCATCTGTTCATCCTTCAACGGAAAGCACATGCCAGAAATCTTCGTAGCACGCTCGGAACAGCTGGGCGAGGGCGCTCGCCAATTCATCGAACATGCCGGCCAGCAAATCGGCGTCATGCGGGTCCAGGGCCGGCTGGTGGCCTACCTGAACGTCTGCCCGCACCAGGGCGGCCCGGTTTGCGAAGGCATGATGATCCACCGGGTCGAGGAAGTCATCGACGAGGACCGCTGCTACCAGGGCATGCGCTTCGACCCCCAGACCCTGCACATCGTCTGTCCCTGGCATGGCTGGGAGTTCGACGCGGCCACCGGCGCCAGCGCCGGCGACGGCCAATGGTCGCTGCGGCGCTTTGAGGTCCTCGAGCGCGCGGGGGAAATCTATGTGCAGGTCTGAGGCCGCGCAGGCGCTGGCCGGCCTGGACGGGGCGCAGCTCAGCGACGCCCTGCAGGCGCTGGCGAGCCGGCTCGAGGACAGCGTCGCCGGCGGTCCTGCGCTGGGGCTGCGCTTCGAGGCCGTGCAGGCCATGTTCTCGGCCCTGTGCGCCGTCTACGGCGCCGATGCCGAGCGGCTCGGCCGGGTCACGCCCCTGGCGCCGGGCGAGCGGAGCAATTCCACCAATGTGCTGATCGCCACGACCGGTCTGCTGCGCGGCGCCAATCTCGAACTGTTCGAGCTGGGCATGTGGCAGTCCTGGTCCGGCATGAAATAAACCAGGGAGACCGAAATGCTCATTCATTCCAGCGAAACCGCCTATCACCGCCAGATCGACAACTTCCACACCGGCGAGCACCTGGCCAATGCGCGGCGGCAGGCCGAGGCCCGCGGCCTGGACGAGGTGCTGATCGTCGACGTGGATTGCCATCACTACGAAACCGACAACCTGCTTCCCATCATCGAATACATCGAGGACCCCGTGCTGCGCCAGACGGCGCTGAACATGTACCAGTACAAGGGCGCCAACGCGGTGCTGTTCGACCAGCCCGGCTACCAGGACGTGGGCGGGCGGGTCACGCGCTACATGACCCGCAAGGGCGAGGCCGTCCAGGCCAGCGGCGCGCAGCGCGACGTCATGCAGGCCCATCGCTGGATGGACGCAATGAGCGTGGACTACGCCTGCCTGTTTCCCACGCCCATGCTGTTCCTGGGCCTGCATCCGCAGGTCGAGGTCGAGGTCAACATGGCGCGCGCCTACAACCGCTGGATGGTCGAGCACGTGCTGGCGCACAACGACCGCATGCGCTCGATGCTCTATCTGCCCTTCAACGACCCGCAGGCATCCTACGAGATGGTCAAGCGATACGCCGGCACCAAGGGCGTGATCGGCTTCATGGTGGTGTCCACGCGTTACAAGCCCATCCACCACAACGACTACATGAAGACCTACCGGCTGCTCGAGGAGACCGGGCTGCCGATCTCCTTTCATGCTTCGTACCACTGGAACGATCCGCTGGCCTCGCTGGCCAACCGTTTCATCACCGCGCATGCGGTGGGCTTTACCTTCTTTAACGCGGTGCACTGTGCCAACTGGGTGGTCAACGGCCTGCCCGAGCGCTTTCCCAGGCTCAAGGTGATCTGGATCGAATCGGGCCTGGCCTGGATTCCCTGGCTGATGCAGCGGCTGGACCACGACTATCGCATGCGCCAGTCGGAATGCCCGTCGCTCAAGCGCCTGCCCAGCGAATACATGCGGGAGATGTACTACACCAGCCAGCCCATGGAAATGGTCAACAACCGCGAGGCGCTGGAGCTGACCTTCAAGATGATCGACGCGCCCACGCAGCTGCTGTACTCCTCGGACTACCCGCATTGGGACATGGACCTGCCCAGCGTCATCTGGGACCTGCCCTTCCTGTCCGAGCAGGAGCGGCGCCAGATCCTGGGCGGCAATGCCCAGCGTGTGTTCAACCTGGACGTCTCCAGCCGCTTCCCGGCGGGGCAGGCGTCGGCGGCGCCCGCGATGGCCTGAGGCCGCCAAGGCGCGCTGAATTAGAATCCCTGCCAGACGGGCGCGCCGGCCTGGCCACCCGTTGCACAGAACAAAAGCAAGGGAGACGGCATGGCAGGCAAGGGCGGTCCGGGCGCGCAGCCCGGCGCGGATCCATCGCAGGACGAAGCAGGCGGATGGGACGAGGATGCCGACGCGGCCCGCCCGGGACGGCGCTTGCGCACGCTGGCGCCTTCGCTGTCCAGCCTGCGCGCCTTCGAGGCGGTGGCGCGCCGGCGCAGTTTCACCAAGGCCGCGCAGGAACTGAACCTGACGCAAACGGCGGTCAGCCACCAGGTCCGCAAGCTCGAGGACAGGCTGGGCACGCAGCTGTTCATCCGCGACCGCGACGGCGTGCGCCTGGCCGCGCCGGGCCGGGAATACCTGGTGGCGGTGCGCCAGGCGCTGAACGTGCTGTCGATGGCCACGCAGCGCATGCTCGATCGCGGCGACGAGGAAAGCCTGTCCATCGTCTCGCTGGCGGCCTTCGGCATCAAGTGCCTGATGCCGCTGCTGCCGGACTTCCGGCGCCGCTACCCGCATATCGTCATCCGCTTCGATACGGTCATCTCGTTCGACGCGGCCGCCGTCTACGACTACGACGTGGCGATACGCTACGGCAACGGCAACTGGAGCGGCCTGGCCGCCCACAAGGTGGCGCAGGAGGAGCTTTTCCCTGTGTGCAGCCCCGCCATGCTGGCCCGCTCGCCGATCGCCTGCGCGCGCGACATGCTGCGCCACACAGGCATCGTCACCAGCTCGGTGGTGTTTCGCGACGACTGGCCGGAATGGCTGGCGCTGTTCGATTGCACGGTGGAGGATTTCAGCGACCTGGTGCGCTGCGACACCATGCTGGCGGCCTCGCAGGCCGCCATCGACGGCCTGGGCATCGCCATGGGGCGCACGCCGCTGGTCAACCGCGATATCGAGGAAGGCCGCCTGGTGGAATTGTGCGGGCATCGCCTGAAGTCCGATACCGGCTATTACCTCACCAGTTCGGAGAGCCGCGCGCAGCGCAGGCCCGTGCAGCTGTTCACGCAATGGCTGCTAGACCGGTTCCACCGCTAGCGCGTGGGCCGGCCCGCGCGCGGCGGACCGGCGGGCGGGATCACCCAGCCTGAACGGATCGCGCAGCCCTCAGTTCGGCGCGATGTTCATCTTTTCGATCAGCGGCGGCCAGATGCGCCGTTCGCGCTCCATCAGCGCCCGCAGCTGCTCGGGCGTGCTGGGCGTGGGCCGGATGTCCAGCGTGGCGAAGGTGCGCTTGACTTCCTGCGTATCCAGCGCCTGCAGCAGCGCCCGGCTCAGCGTGGAGACGACCGCGGGCGGTACCCCGGCTGGCGCGACCAGTCCCCAGGCGGTGCCCTCGTCCAGCTCGGGGATGGGCACGCCTTCCTCGCTGAAGGTCGGCACCTGCGGCAGCGCCGGCGAGCGGCTTGCGCCGGTCACGGCCACCGGGCGCAGCTTGCCCGAGTCCAGGAAACCCTGGGCCGAGCCGGTGCCGGTGGTCATGATGAAGGACACGCGCCCGCCAGCCACGTCCACCAGCGCCGGCCCCGTGCCCTTGTAGGGAATGTGCCGGATGTCCAGGTCCTGGTGCAGGCGCAGCAGTTCCGGCCCGATGTGGGTGGGCAGCTGCCCGATGCCGCCGGCCGAAGCGAAGGACAGCTCGCCGGGCCGCTTGCGGGCCAGCTCGATCAGCTCGCGGGCGGTTTTCACCGGCAGCGCCTCGTTGACCAGCAGGAAGATGGAGCCGCGCGCGGCCAGGCCGATGGGCGTGAAATCGGTGCGCACGTCATAGGGCAGCGACGGCTCCAGCAAGGGCTGGATGGCGAAGGTGGCGGCGATCTCGTGAAACAGCACCGTATAGCCGTCGGGCCTGGCCCGGGCCAGCGCGGTGGTGGCGATCACGCCGCCCGCGCCAGGCTTGTTCTCCACCACCACCTGCTGGCCCAGGATCTCGCCCATCTTGCCGGCCACCACCCGGCCCAGCAGATCGGTCGGCCCGCCCACGGCAAAAGGGATGATCATGGTGACCGGCCGGTCGGGATACGCGGCCAGGGCGCCGCCGCTACAGGCCGCCAGGGCCATGCCTATCCAGCAGGCGATGCCCGCCCGCCAATGCCGCGGCTTTTTCATGTCGTCTTCTCCTTGCTTTGGTTCGTGCCGCGGCGCCGCACGCGCGAGTTCCACGGCGGCGGGCAAGCGGCTTCGTTCTTGTGGGAAGGGCTACGTTAGGAGGCCGGCTCGGCAGGCCGCAAACGATACTTTTGCCTGCCGGCATGATCGTTTTTCATCGTGTGCCGCCTGCGGCGGCCGGGCGCGCGCCGATTGCCGCCGAACTTACGACTTCATGTCGCAAAACCATACAAAATCTTGCAACTGGGCAGCGCGCGGCCGATACCATGGAAAATAGGGCCTCATGGCCGAGCGCCCTCTGACCGCTACATGGATACGCCGAACAAGGAGAAGTAGATGAATCGACGCATACTCAACAAGATCACCATTGCCTGCGCCGTTGGCGTGCTTGCGGCCGGCTGCGCCACCGAACAGCAGAACCGCGCCGCCATCGGCACGGGCGCCGGCGCGGCGCTGGGAGCGGGCCTGGGCGCGCTGATCGGCGACAGCTCCAGGGCGGCGGCCATCGGCGCGGGCATCGGCGCGGTCGCCGGCGGCGTGGTGGGCTACAACTGGGGCGGCATCAAGCGCGACGTCGAACAGTCCGGCGCCACCGGCCTGGGCATCGACGTCATCGAGCAGCCCGACGGCACCCTGAAAGTCAACATCCCCAGCAACGTCTCTTTCGACACCAACAGCTTCGCGCTCAAGCCCGAACTGCTGCCGGTGCTCGATAGCGTGGCGCGCGCCCTCAAGCAGCATCCGCAGGTACGCGCCAAGGTGGTCGGCCATACCGACAGCACCGGCCAGCTTGCCTACAACCAGAAGCTGTCGGAAAACCGCGCGCGCGCGGTCACCGAGTACCTGACGCGCCAGGGCGTGCCGCAGGCCGAGCTGATGGCCGAGGGCCGCGGGCCGAACGATCCCATCGCCGACAACGGCACGGCCGAGGGCCGCGCGGCCAACCGCCGCGTGGAGATCTTCCTGTACGCGGTGCAGCAGTAAGCGCCGGGCGGGCGCACCGGCTAGGGACCCGGCTGGCCGTGGTCCCGGTCCACGTGGCCCAGGTCGCGCCCGGGATCCAGCCGGTCGCGCACCAGGCGCTTGAGCGTCTTGGCGTCGGGAAAGCCGCCGTCGCGCTTGCGCTCCCACAGGCACTGGCCCTCGTAGCGCACTTCAAAAATGCCGCCCGTGCCGGGCACCAGCGCCACTTCGCCCAGGTCGGTGCCGAAGGTGGACAGCAGTTCCTGCGCCATCCAGGCGGCCCGCAGCAGCCATTGGCATTGGGTGCAGTAGTGGATGGACAGGCGGGGCGGGGTGGCGGGGGGTGTCATGGCGGGTGGTGGCGTGCCAGTCGATCAGGGATGAAAATCAAAAGCCGATCCGCATAGGATCCGTGATTGAAGATGCCTTCTCCCGAAGCGGAAAATCGGGGAAAGCCCCTGCAAGCTTCTCGGCGGCGGCAGGCCACGTGCCATGAACGTGGCGGCGGACCAAATCGGCGACCCACCGGCTTTTCGACATGCCGCTTGCCTTGGCGGCTTGTTGCACCAAGGCGTGGGTTTCCTCGTCGAGATGAAACGTGATTCGTGACATGCCAAGCCTCTCAAAGCATATGCCGGACTATACGTGCCTGGCCGGCCGCAAACAACGTCCTCACACCTCGATCTTAGCCCCCAGTTCCACCACCGCGTTGCCCGGCAGCCTCAGGTAATCGGACATCGCGCTGGCATTGCGGTGCATCTGCACGAACAGCAGCCGGCGCCATTGCGGCATGCGGCTGCCTTGCGGGCGGGCGATCAGCTGGTCGCGCCCCAGGAAATAGCTGACGGCCTCGTCGGCGAAATCGAAACCCCACTCGGTGACGGCCGCCAGGTCGCGCGGCACGTCCACGTCGTTCTTGAAGCCGTAGTTCAGCGTCACGTGCCAGCAATGATGGCCCAGGCTCTTGACCTGGGCGCGCTCGTCCATGCCGATCCAGGGCACCTCGTGATAGCGCACCGTCACGAAGACATTGCGCTCGTGCATCACCTTGTTGTGCTTGAGATTGTGCAGGAAGGCCGAAGGCGCCTTGTCCGCCGTGGCGGTAAAGAACACCGCCAGGCCCTCGACCCGCGCCGGCGGAAAGGCCGACAGGTTCTCGATCAGCGGCTGCAGGTCCACCTCCATCTTGCGCGGGCCCTCGTCCAGCGCGTCCTGGCCCTGGCGCCAGGTCTGCATGGCCACGAACATCACCGCGCCGATCAGGAAAGGAAACCAGCCGCCGTGCACCACCTTGAGCAGCGCCGAGGACAAGAAAGCCAGATCCACCACCAGGAACAGCCCGGTCGCTCCGATGCACACGGCCAACGGCAGGCGCCAGTGGTGGCGCACCACGAAGTAGGTCAGCACCGTCGTGATGAACATCAGGCCGCACACCGCCACCCCATAGGCGGCGGCCAGCGCGCCGGAATTCTTGAAGACCATCACCGCCACCAGGATGGCCGCGAACAGCGCCCAGTTCACGAAGGGGATGTAGATCTGCCCCACGTTATGGGCGCTGGTGTGCAGGATGCGCAGGCGCGGCAGGTAGCCCAGCTGGATCACCTGCTTGGTGATGCTGAAGGCGCCGGAGATCAGCGCCTGCGAAGCGATGATGGCCGCCAGCGTGGCCAGCGCCACCAGGGGCATGCGGACCGGCTCGGGCGCCAGCAGGAAAAAGGGATTGGCCACCGCCTCGGGCGCGGCCAGCAGCAGCGCACCCTGGCCGAAGTAGTTCAGCGTCAGGGCAGGCATCACCACCAGGAACCAGGCCAGCCGGATCGGCCGCTTGCCGAAGTGCCCCAGGTCGGCGTACAGCGACTCGGCGCCGGTCACGCAAAGCACCAGCGCGCTGAGCACCAGGAAGGAAATACCCGGATGACTGCCGACGAAACCGGCGGCATGATGGGGGCTCAGCGCGGCCAGCACCTCGGGATGCCGGGCGATCTGCGCCAGCCCCAGCGCGGCGATGCTGGCGAACCACACCAGCATCACCGGCCCGAACAGCTTGCCGATCCCGGTGGTGCCGCGCTTTTGCAGCAGGAAAAGCGCCAGCAGCACCAGCACGGCGGCGGGCACCACCAGCGGGCCGGTGGCGGGGATGACCAGCTCCAGCCCCTCGATGGCCGAAAGCACGGAGATGGCCGGGGTGATCACCCCGTCTCCATAGAACAGCGCCGTGCCAAAAATGCCGACCACCAGCAGGGCGCGCCGCAGCGCGGGCCGGTGGCGCACCGATTGCGAGGCCAGCGCCAGCATGGCCACCATGCCGCCTTCACCGCGGTTGTCGGCGCGCAGCACCAGCACGACATACTTGAGGCTGACGATGACCGTCAAGGTCCAGAACAGCAGCGACAGCAGGCCCAGGATGTTGGCCTGGGTCAGCGGCACGTGGCCGGCCGCGAAGATTTCCTTCAGCGCGTAGAGCACGCTGGTGCCGATATCGCCGTAGACGATACCGATGGCGCCGACCATCAAGGCGGCCAGGCCGGATTTGGATTGAGTCATGATGAAAGGGCGGCGGGCATGCCCCGATGGGCACGCCCTGGATACCGCCCGGCGGCGCTCAAAGCTGCGATGCCGGCGATTGTAGTGCTGTCCTAGAATTCGCCGAAGCCGCCCTCATCGAAACCGCCGCCGTCATCGAACCCGCCATCGTCGGCATGGCCTTGCTCGCCCGGATGGCCCGCGCCGGGGTCCTGCGCGGCGTCCGTCCCGGGCGGCACCTCGCCGGCCTGGGCCTCGTTGCCCCCGAACAGCCCGCTTAGCATGTTGCCCAGCATCAGGCCGCCGGCCACGCCCACGGCGGTCTGCATCGCGCCGGCCAGGAAGCCGCCGCCGGCGCCCGCGCTGCGGCCAAAGCCCGCGTTGGAAAGATTGGATGCCGGCGCGCCCTGGGGCCCGGCGACGGGGGCGGCCTGCTGGCTGGCCCCGAGCCGCGAGCCGATGCCGGGTATGGATGGGCGGGTGACGCCGCTGGATGCGGACTGTGCGCGGCCCTGGCCGCTTTCGAGCGACTGCAGGCGCTCCTGGGCCTTTTGCAAGGCCTGTTCCTGGATCAGCACGGTCTGGGCCAGGTAGTAGGCCGCGCCCGGCTGGGCCTGCAGCCGCTGCTCGATGAGCTGTTCGGCC
The DNA here is from genome assembly GCF_037026685.1 of Orrella sp. JC864. Taxonomy (NCBI): domain Bacteria; kingdom Pseudomonadati; phylum Pseudomonadota; class Betaproteobacteria; order Burkholderiales; family Alcaligenaceae; genus Orrella; species Orrella sp. JC864. Next base: position 175,604 of record NZ_JBANET010000005.1, read on the forward strand.
TCGGTGTCGCGGGGCGAACCTTGGCGCTCGACCTGCTGGATACGGTCAAAGACGGATTCGATGGCTTGGCGGTCTTGGGGGGTGAGGGGCATGGTGTTGCTCCTGAGTGTCAAGCATTGTGTTGCGTGGGGCGCCCACGGCGCCTTCTCTCCATTGGGCCGCAAAAAGGCGGTACGAGTTCCGCAAGATCAGCTTGATGGTACCCCGGATGATGGGCACGGCGATGGCGCCGGCTGTGTCAAGTGTGTACCCACGCTACGCAAGCGACAGCTCGAATCCCAGCGCTTCTTGCCCGTTTGCGTTACCGCATAATAGGCGCGCCTCTCCAGCCCGATGGCTGTAACGCGTCTCGGGAAAGCGCGCGTGGTCGCTGCCCGTCAGGGAAACGAGGTACTGGCCGGCAGGCGTGGCGACTCGTACTTGGCGCTCATTGAACTCCCAGGGGAGATCCTGGGCACCGTATGAGACCAGGATCGGCACCCGGACCTCCCGCAACGATCCCTTTCCCTCTAACTGATATCTGACCGAAATACGGTTCCGGCGGACTTGTATATGTTGGTGTATCCAGGTATTCGCTTGGCCCTTCACCCGCCAGGATAGGCAGGCGGAGCGATGGTCCGGGTGATCGCCCCCGTCGCGTAACAGCACCTGCGCAAAGCCGTGACTGGGAACCTGGGCCAAATAAGTCGTTTCCCCTTCGTCCGAGCACCAGCCCACGTCGGCCGATGCCAAGATGGTGTTGTCGCCCTGCACGAAGCCTGCTTTATGTACCAAGCCATCGGAAATGCCGACGGCCCCCCCCGAGTGGGCTATATATGCACGGAGCAGGCCTGTGGGGTTCTGCCGGTGGTTCTTGCCGATATCCACGACGACCTGGGAGCCTGCATGGGCCATCACTATTCTGCCCAGCGCCCGCCGGGCGTCGAGCAGATACGAGCCTGCAAGGGCAGGAGGCGTGATTGCCTCTACCTGGCCATTATCGGAAGAAAACCGGGCAGCCACGCTTAGCATCGCGGCAGCAAACAGGTTGTAGTGCGATTCGGATGTATATGTCTCGAAGCCTATCCTGCTTTCGGCCGGATAATCGTTCTTTACCACCCGGATGTTGCCGCAGGCCTTGATGTTGCGCTGGACGCTGGCGAATGCCAGCTTGGCGGCGCCGCGAAGCACGCCTCTCATCGCGGCGTTATCCTGATCCGCCGGGTAAAGCGAGGCGCCTATCTCGAAAAGCGCGCATTGCAGTGCATCCCCCCAGGTGTGGTGGCCGCTTCTTCCTCCCGGCGGCAATTCTCCGGAGGGCGACTGCAGAAGAAGGCTGGACATCAGGCCGTTCTTAAGCGCGACTTCGAGTTCGTGACGGTATAAACCGTCGTAACCGGCGCTCAGCCCATCCGTCCAGAATACCCGGGGCTTGATGTCGTATACGACCGGTCCCTCCATATAAAGACCGGTGCCAGGTTCGAAGAAACGGCCTTGCAAGGCAAGCGAATTGTCGATGAAATCTGCGCCATGGTCGACACCCAGCCGGGAAAGCATGTATTCGCCGGCCGATGCGATCATGTTCCAGTTCTGGCCCGCCTGCTCGCTGCCCCCCACCGGCGCACGATAGGTGCTGTAAGGGTTGATCTTCTGCAGCCGTTGGATCCATGAAGCGTAACGCTCCTGATCCACCAGTCCATTGAGTTCGATCAAGGCCTTCGCCAGCAGGTACGGGTAGAAATCTTCATGATTGCTGGCGGCCCTGCGTTCGGCCAGGCATTTGCTGGCCCATTCGAAGGCGCGCGCGGCGGGTTCAACGAGGTGACTGGCGCCTGACCGTGCTGCCAGTGCCGCAGCAGCAGCAGCGAACGAAGGCGTCGCATACTGGTGCTCCTGTTTCAAATACGGGTCGATAATCGCGCCGGAAGTGCTTTGGTGCGGAAGATAATATTCGACGATGCCTTGGACGGCCTGCAGGTACTGTTTCTCGGACACACCGGCCCCGAAAGGCGGCGGCGAAGAGGATATATAGCGGGCCAATACTGCGAGATTGGTCGGCTCAGATGCTGCCGGCCATTTGCTCGGCATGGTCAATGGACCCACTTCCTCGAATACCGCACAAGGATCCGCAAGCGGTCTGTCTTGTGCCGTATCGTCTGCGATTTGCTCGATATGCAGCGCATTGGCGACGACGTTTTGTTCGGAAGAGCGTATCCATATGTCCATGGCGCCCCCCTCATGGTTGACCTCGACGCAGAGCCGCAGTGCCCGGCCTTTTTGGGTACGCCGTTGGGGTGTGCTGGCTTCTCCAACGGCGAGGCTTACGAAATGGTTATCGAAGGCAATGTCGAAGCTGATCAAGGCAACCCGGTATGTTCCCTTGGGCAGCACCGAACGAAAACACAGGTCGGCAAAGTTGAGTACGAAACTGCCTAGTACAGGATGATCTACATCCCGTTTGCGGTGGTGCTTGGGCGGGTTTCCGACCCAGCCATAGCCGAGCGCTTCGCTAAAGGGCGTGTTGCCGTTCACGCAGCCCGGAGCGTCGCCGCCGAAGAGAAAGTAAAGGAAGCGCTGCTTGGCGCCGGATGAACCGGTCAGCTGCAGCAACTCCCCAGGCACCTGCTGTTCATTGGTGGGGTTTTTCAGCCAGAAAATGTCCTCCTCGCTGCTTTCCAGCGGCTTCACATATGGCTGTTCCAGTCCAAACCGGGCAAGGTAGGCTCCTAGTTCAATGTTTACCGAATGGTCGGACGGGCGCTTGGTCCGGTAATAGGCGGTGCTCGACATCTCGAAGTACTTGGTCAGGTGCCAGCCCCTGCCGCTTTTCGCCTTGTGCGCTGCCAGGGTGGCGTGTTCAAAGTTCGGAATGCGAGACCCCAGCTTGCTGCGTGCACTGCGCAGCACGTCGCTGAAATAGCGGTTGTGAAAATGCACATACGCCAATTCGGTCTTGACCAGTTCGGCATCTTCCCTGAACAGGTGAAAGCCAAGGTCGAGGTAGGGGATCTGCGAGATTCGGGAGAAGAAGGCTTTCTTCTGGACTGCTAGATTGAATCTATCCCGCACCAGGGGGATGTTGTTCAGGCAATGTTCTATCCTGAAGCCACGGCCCCTGTCAGCCAGCGTGCTCAGGTATTCCTGTATCGAGCGGGCATCGAGCGTGAAGCCGGCTGGCGTGTTGAGGGACAACAGTTCGTCGCAATCGACCGGAAATATGAAGTCGCAGCGGTCCCGCAGTCCGTGGTTCTCGATGACTTCCCGCACGCAATCGCCTTTGCGTTCGAAATCGTCGCGGCTGCCGTAGTCGTACAGCACGTTGATACCCATGCGGGAAGCATCTGCCAGGAGCCTCGACGTTGTTGCCGAATCCGAGCCGTTGTCAAGGATAAAAATGCGGTCCGGAGAGGTCAGGGTCGAGTAGTGCTTGCAAAAGATTTCGAGGAGTTCTTCCTCGTTCCTTTGCATGGTCACGAAACCTATGTTCATCAATGAGTACCAGATGGGCTTGCAATCACGCGAGTTTAACGGCTGTGTTGCAAAAAGAAAGATAGCTGCCTAGATGTCCCAGGCGGCCGTCCGGAAGCCCAGTTCCTTGGCAAGCTCCGGCGTCCACTGGTTCTTCTTGAAGATTGCATTGAAATCGCCGGCCTTTTCTGCGTCGCTTCGAAGAAGGTCCGTGGACTTCTGCAGCTTGTGGTAGACGATGGCGTCGGCGACATGGAATATCTTGCGGTTGCGTATGTGCCGTACGTAGTCGCAGAATATCCGATCGGAGCGATAGTGCCGGCCGAACTCGGCATCCAGCCACAATCCGTCGTCCAGCATTTCGCGCTTGATGTAGACGCAAAAGAACGGTGCGAAGGACAGTTCCAGGAATTTGCCGTCATGGAACAGCGGCGGGTTCACGATGTTGGCATGGTGGCTGGAGATGTTGACGTCGCAGTCATGTTCGGGATTGGCATAAGGGACGTGATCCTGGATGGTCTTCGTTTTCCCGGGAAGCACTTGCTGCGGCACTACCAGTCCGCATTGCTCCAGCTGGTAGGCGGCGTGCTGCATGGCGGCCACCGCCGTCCGGCTGACAATCGCGTCATTGTTCAGGAGAATGACATCCGATTGCGGGTCCGAAATTGCTATGCCTTGATTGACAGCGTATGTGAACCCGAAGTTGCGCTTGTTTGCTATCAGCTTGATGGCACCGCGTTCGGCCAGTTCCGAAAGGTAGTCCACCACGTTTCGGTCGGAGGCGTTATCCACGACGATGAGGTCTATGCTTTCGTTCGAGGGCAGCGCCTTGACCGCCTGGATGCATTCGCGAATGTCCTCTGGCGCCTGGTAGCTTGGGATAATGATGCTTACCCTGCGGGTCAGGGGCGCCGGCTCCTGCGGCGGCTTGCCGTCGATGCGGGCTGCGATGCGACCGATGCTGCGCCGGCGGATTTCATGAATCTGGTCCAGATGGCGAGCGTCGTTGGTAATCGTGTTCTCGGCCTTATCGTAAAAGTAGTTCGACAGCAGGACAGGGACGGACCTGACCGTGCAGTTATCGATGATCCGCAGGATCAGGTCGTAGTCGACGTACCGTTGCAGAGATTCGTCGAACGCCCCCGTGATTTCCAGCACGTCGCGCGTATGGCAGAAAGCGTTCAGATCGATGTAGTTGCGGTTCAGCAACAGCGATCGGTTCAGCGAGCCGAAGCGCACGGCGAACGGATGCTCGGCGTTACCTCGATAGAGCAGCTGGCCGCTATATAGCGCGGATGCGTCGGCAAAGCGCGCGAATGCGCCCGCCATCGCTCCCAGGTACCCAGGCTGCCATGTATTGTCGGAATCCAGATAGGCGATGTACTTGCCCTGGGCATTGCGCAGGGCTAGGTTCCGGGCGGCCGATGCGCCTGAGTTGCAGGGGGTGCGGAACACCCGCAGGCGCGAGTCCTCCTTCGCCAGCTCCTCCAATCTTTCAAAGGAACCGTCGGTACTGCAATCATCCACCAATAGAAGCTCGAAGTGCGGATAGCTTTGGGAACGCACCGAGGCCACGGCGGTATCCACGCAAGCTATCCGGTTGTAAACCGGCATCACCACAGTGAAGAGCGGCGGTTCCGGCAACCGGCTCGCTGCCTGCTGGAGCGACCGCGCCACGCATTCCATCGCGGCAAAACACCTCTTGTCTTCCTCCCGGAACGGAGCCAATGCGGTGGGGTTTACGAAGGATTCGGCCAGGTAGCCCTTGAAATCGTTGTAGGTTCGAGTCGAGATCCAGGCGGCCTTGCCCGTGGCCACGACCTTGCCGGTTTCGGAGTCTTCGAGGGTCAGGCTATGCTCTTTGCCATCGATGAACTCCAGCGGTAGCATGAAATCGAAGGCATGGTGACCCTTGTTGATTTTTGCTTGCACCAGATCCTTGCGGTAGTTCTTGCACTCGATCTTGAAAACGGAGCTGCCGATCTTTAACAGCGCCAAGCGTGGCGAATCATCGCCAATCTTGGCCAGCCACCCTCGGACCATCGGGCTGTCGGGTTTCCCCAGGTTCAAGCCCCCCCGAATCGCCTTATGCGACGCCGGCCGGGGCGCGGCTTGACTAGGGGGCCGCGCGGACGCCGGCGGCGTGGCGGCACTGGCAGGGGGCGGCGTGGCGGGCCCTGCGGGGTTCTCCGAAACGGGGGCTTGCCGGGCAGATGCCGGGTTGGGCGGCCGCCCCAGGAGTTTGCCGATGCGTTCGTAATGCAAAGCCGGATCCATCCCGCTCAGCTTCACATCGGGATATTGCCTGGCATACCAGCTGGCATCGAAGGCGTCGGAATTGTTGCTCGAGGACATTTGCATGATTCTCACTGTGGCAGTTCAGGCGGCTAGCGGTTCCGGCCGCGAGACAAGTCGGAGTCTCGGTTGCGCAAGTAATGGTCGAAGGGATTGGCGCCGTCTCGCTCCAACTCCGGGTGGCGTTCCATGTAGTCTCGGGTATTGAAGTCTGGACGGGGGTCCCGCCCTTCGCGGCTGCCGTGGCGCACATAATGCGCGATAGGATCGATACCGGCGCGCGCGACGTCGGGATTCTGTTCGCAGTACCAGGCCTCGTCGAACAGCCCGGAACGCCGGATGCGGGCTTCGACTTCCTTGTACGATCGCCTGGCAGCCGTCTCAGCGGTCTTTCTGCCTCTCAGGCGGCCCAGCAGTCCCGAGAGAGCGGCGAGGGATATGTCAGGCTCTTGCTTACGATCAGGTCGCGGATCGGGGGCAGCTGCCGCAACAGGCTGCGGGGCTGGCTCTTTCTGGTTTGCCGCGAGGAGTCTGGCCATGACCGCAAGCTCCTTGAATCGCTCTTCCAGCTGGGCTTGCAGGTCCGAGTTCAGATCTTGCAGCGTTTGCAGCTGCTTGGAAAACTCCGCTTCCTTGCGCTGCAGTGCCGCTTGGGTGCGCGCGCCGCGTTCTTGTTCCTTCAGTAGTTCTTGCGCCAGTTTGGCCATATCCGCAGCCGCCCGCTCGCTGCTTGCTTGCAGCGCGCGAATCTGGGCTTGTAAAGCGGCCACGTCCTGCCCGTCATGCTGCCCGGCAAGGGGAGGATGTGCCGGCGGGGCCGGGGAAGATGGGAAAATCGAGGCGTCGGCTTCGCTAGTCATGAGGGATCACCGTTGAAGGATGGCTCTTTTCGACTAGTGCACCGTATGGCGGGGTCGTCCGATGGACAAATACTCCCAGCCCATATCGGCCATGTCGGAGGGGGGGTAGAGGTTGCGGCCGTCGAAGATGACCTTCGCTTTCATCTGCCGGGACAGTGCATCGAAATCCGGGCTCCGGAACTCTTTCCATTCGGTGACGATGAATAGCGCGTCGGCATCCTGGCATGCTTGCAATGCGCTGTCCGCATAGGAGATCCGTTTTCCAAACAGCCGGTGGGCTTCTTCCATCGCAATGGGGTCGTATGCGCGCACGGTCGCCCCGCGCGCCAACAGTTCTTCGATGAGTTCTCGGCTGGGCGCCTCGCGCATATCGTCCGTGTTCGGCTTGAAGGCAAGTCCCCACAAGGCGAAGTGTTTGCCGGAAAGGTCCTCGCCGAACTTGGCGATGGCGCGTCTGCCCAGCAGACGCTTTTGGTCGTCGTTCACTTGCTCGACCGCTTCCAGGATCCGCAGCTTATGGCCGACCTCATGACCGCTATGAATCAGGGCTTTGACATCCTTGGGAAAGCAAGAGCCGCCGTAGCCGCAACCGCTGTACAGGAACGAGAAACCGATCCGGGCATCCGAACCTATTCCCACGCGGACGGATTCGATATCTGCGCCGACTTTTTCCGCAAACAGGGCCAAGTCGTTCATAAAACTGATCCGCGTCGCCAGCATGGCATTTGCGGCATATTTGGTTAGTTCGGCCGAGGCCACATCCATCATGATGAGCCTGTCGTGATTGCGCACGAAGGGCGCATAGAGGTCGCGCATGAGGCTGCGGCTCGGTTCGTCGTCCGCGCCTATGATGATGCGGTCCGGCCGCATGAAGTCCTCGACCGCGGCGCCTTCCTTGAGAAACTCGGGATTGGAGATAACGGAGTAGCTCAGGTCTGCTCCTCTTGCTGCGAGCGTCCTGGCGATCTCTTCGTCGACCTTGCGTGCGGTGCCCACCGGTACGGTGCTCTTGTCGATGACCACCTTGTAATCGGTCATGCGTTCGGCAATATTCCTGGCGGCCGCCAGAACATATTTGAGATCTGCCGATCCGTCTTCATCGGGGGGCGTGCCGACCGCGATGAACTGCACCGTGCTATAGGCGACGGACTCGTCGATGTCGGTGGTAAAGCGCAGTCGGCCAGCCTTCAAGTTGCGCTGGACGATGGCCTCCAGGCCTGGCTCATAGATGGGAATTTCCCCATTCTTCAGTTTTTCTATCTTGGCGGCGTCCAAGTCCAGGCAGACGACGTTATTGCCCATCTCTGCCAGGCATGCGCCCGTTACGAGTCCGACGTAGCCGGTACCCACGACACTGATCTTCATTTGCAACCCTTCGGCCTATGTCTAGAACCCATTGACTGTGCGGCCCAGGACCAGTACCTGGACGATCGGCGATATGATCTTTTGCCATTCATAGACGGCGGCGTTCGTCACGTAGATCGCATCGTCCGGTTTGATGAGAAACTGCCTGGCAAGGAAGATGGCGGAAGGGTCCCGCATATTCAGCCGGAAGACCTCGGCCTGGGGCTGGTCCGGTCCGTTGTCCTGCAAACGGAACACGAACACGCCTTGAGGATTTGCGCTGTTCTCCTTCAGTCCCCCGACCACGCCCAGCGTTTCCAACAGATTGGGGTATTGGGACGGCAGGTCGTGCAGCCCTGGGCTACCGACCGCGCCCATCGCGACAAACCGCTTGCGTGCCCGCTCCAGCACGATCTCGGAGCGGGGCTGCACGGGCGTGTTCTGGCCCGATAGCAGATCCTGGTACGACACCGTCCTGATCTCCGAACCGTTGCGTACGATCACGTTGACCAGATGCGGCTCCAAAATGGGGCCGCCAGCCATATTGACCGCGTCGAGCAATGTCAGCGGCCCCTGCAGGGCCGAGAAGCGTCCGGGCTGCTTGACCGCTCCAGCGACCAGCACGGAGCCGGAAATATCGCCCACCAAGCTGACCAGCACCTGGGGATCGATGGTGGCCGCGCCTTTAAGGCGCGTTTTAATGCTGTTCTCCACCTCGCTAAGACTCATGCCCGCGACCTTCATGCGTCCGGCGTAAGGCAGGGAGATTTCGCCGTTCGACTCCACCCGCACATCCAGGGAGGTGCCGCCCGCGGCCAGTGGAGCAAACAGCGCGTCGGGCTGTGGGCTATCGGATATCAGCACTTTGATTACATCGCCGGCGACCAGCCGCACGGTCGGCGCCGTGGTGGATGACACGCTGGTTGCGCCAGGAGGCGGGGCCGGCGGCATATACGGGCCGATGGTGCTGGCCGACAGGTCGATCAGCCGGTAGGGCGGGTCTTGGCCCTGTTCCGCGGTGATGGAGCCCATATAGGGGCCGGCACCCGAAAGAAAACCGCCGCATCCCGACAAGACGGCCGCGCAGCCGATCGTCGCCAGCAAGCGCATTAGACGCGGGGTTGAAAGGCTCGATTCAGTCACGATGATCCTCGATACTTGCAATGATGAAGCGCACCAGCCCGTAGACGAGCAGCAGGCCCACTAGAAGGGTGATGAGGTTGTATATCCGCCGGGGATAAATGGATAGTTCCGGGGTGTTCGGGCTGACCACCGTCACAAGCGTGCGCAACTTTTTGCTTGCTTCGATTCGGGCATTGTCCAGCGCCGCGACGCTTAGCTTGTAGGCTTCCTCGGCGATTCCCGAGTCGACGATGAGGTTGCGATAGCGTGCGGCGACGACGTTCAATTGCTCGCCGCTCATGGGAGAAATCAGGACCTGCTTCTCGTTGCTGATCTGCTTTTCCAGGGAAGCGATCTTGATGCGCTGCTGGCGCACTTGCGGTGAGTTTGGCGATAGCGTAGAGAGCAAACCTGTCAGGTTGGCCCGTTCTGTGGCAACCTGGCTCTCCAGTTCGGCAATGATAGTGGCTCGCGATTCTGCGGAAGCCTGGGCGTCAAGCAGGTTGTTCTCGCTCTGAAACTCGATCAGCGTCTGCCTGGCCTGTTCGTACTTGCGCCGGGCGTTGGCGAGCTCGGTTTCGGAGAAGCGCACCTGTTCGCGTGCCATCTTGTGGGAAATCTCATTGACGAACTTTTCGCTCTCTTCAATGATTACAGCCAGGGTTTGCCTCGCGAATTCGGGATCCAGGGCCTGAACCTCGATGCTCAGCAAGCCGGTCAGCTCGTCGAAATGTACGGTCACTACGCGTTGATAGAAACGCAGAAGATCTTCGCGCTTCACGTCCTCGCTGAGCCAATAAAGCGGGTCGCGCCATTGGCCAGCATAATGCTTGTGCCATTGCAGCCTGTTTTCCAGCGCATTCAGCATATCCTGCGAGCTTATATGCTGGCGCAGGTACAGGGTTTCCTCCCGAGAGGCGGGATTGAGCGCGCTGAATAACAGGGACAATCCCGGCGTCTGTTGCGGGGCGGCATTGTTCCCCGGTTGGCGTACCACGACTTCCGCTACGCTGACATAGCGGTCTACCGCGAAAACAGCGTAGTAGACAATGGCCAACACCATTGGCAGTACCACCAGCCATATGAACAGCAGTTTGTTGCGGCGCGAGTTCTGTTTTTTCATGGGTGTACGTATGGCGGCTAGGCCTTGTAGGCGGCGATGCCTTCGCTGACATCGTCGTATATGGTGATTTGTCCTTCATGGACGAGCAGCACAATATCGCAAAGGCGCTCTACCTCGCGCATGTTGTGTGTGGTCAGGAATATGTTGGAGGTTGCAATCTTCTGCTTGAAAACCTCTTTGCATTTCTCCTTGAACTGGGCGTCGCCCGTGGACATTACTTCGTCGATCAGGTAGTAGTCGAAATCGAAGGCCATGCTCAGGCCGAAAGCCAAGCGGGAGCGCATGCCGGACGAATAGGTGCGCACCGGCTCGTCGAACCAATGGCCTATTTCAGCGAAGTCGATAACGGACTGCACGATGCGTCGCATGTCCGGTCCTTCCTGGCCATACACCCGGCAAACAAACTTGACGTTATCCCGCCCAGTCAGGCTGCCCTGCAAACCTCCGCTCAGACCCACAGGCCAGGAGATGCTCCGGTCTGTCACGATGACTCCCGAGTCTGGCACATCCACGCCTGAAAGCAGGCGCATGAATGTGGATTTGCCGGCGCCGTTTCTGCCGATCAGCCCAATGTTCTTCCTGGGGGGAACGGTAAGGTTGAGGTTTCGGAATACATACTTGCGCCCGCTCTTTGTCAGGTAGGACTTCGTCAGATTCTTGACTTCGAACATGGCGGCTTATACCCCCGTAATGGCAAGCAGCTTCAGCTTGCGGACCCGGTACAGTCCGAGACCGATGAACAGCGCCGCGAGCGTGCAGGCAAAGACATAGGCCGGAGAGGTCTGCGGAATCGGTTCGTAGTGCGGGAATACGAACGTCCTGAGCAGCTCGATGATGTGCAGATAGGGGTTCCAGGTCAGGTAGGGAATAATGGCGGGTGACATGTGGGAAGGTGGATAGACGACCCCGGAGATGAAGTACAGCGGCAGGAATAGCATGCGGATGATATTGCGGACGTCCGGAGCCGCGTTGGTCACGATGGCGAGTATGACGCCCAGGCCGAAGCTGAACGCGATGCCCGCAGCAAGAGTCAGCATCCATTCGAGCGGCTGCGAGATCCGCATATCGAACCCGTACCAAGCAAAGCCCGCCGTGACCAGGATATAGACGGAACTGGTAATGCAGAACTGCATGAGGGCGCGCGCAATGAAGGTATCGAGCGGCATGATTTGCTTGTAGGCAAATAGGGCTCGATTGGCATTGACCCCTTCCATGACCAGCAGGCAGATGCCGCGAAACAGAATGAAGGGCGCCACCGCTACCAGCAGGAATACAGGGTAGGGAATATCATGGAAGTCAGCCCGGTTGCGCAAAATGCCCATCAGCACCGTGAACATGATCAGGTGCAGCAAAGGCTCGGCAATCATCCAGAACGCGCCCATGCGCCGTTGGCCGAAGCGCGTGCGCATTTCCCTCAGCACCAGCGCAAAAATAACCGAGCGAGTAATGTCTATTGGCGACCGGAATTTCAAGATTTGCGGATCCGATAATCTTAGTCAAAAGGGCGGACGGGCAGCAGCTCAGAGGATGGCCAGGTCCACCGGTCTGCTGCCTGGAAATATCGAGGCAAGCTGGTCGGCGTTCAAGGAATACATCTTCTGGAACATTCCGCCCAGCACCGAACGGTACTCATTCAAGACGGGGTAATCCCGTTTGTCGACCAAGGTCTTGTCAGAGAGCTGGGTTTGCTCGCCAGCGAGGCGGCCGCCGTTTACCTTGCCGCCAAGCACCCAGTAGTTGGTTCCCCGGCCGTGGTCGGTTCCCTTGGAGCCGTTTTCGTGAAAGGTGCGGCCGAACTCGCTCAGGACAATCACGACGGTGTTGTCCCAATGCGGGCCCATTTGCTCGGCAAAGTGGCGCAGGCCATTGCCCAGTTGCGAGAATCGGCTCGCCAGCACCCCGGTGGCTCCTCCTTGGGCGACATGCGTGTCCCAGCCGCCGATATCGAGAAAGCCGACGCTGAACTCTTCCCGCATCAATTGCGCGACTCGGCCGATCTGCCGATCCAGCGCGCTGGTCGAGATGGCGTTGCCGTTGGCCTCGCGCATTTCCTTGCGTAGTCCCTGTCCCGCGTCACCCATCAGCCTAAGCCCTTCTTCCACCTCGTTGCCGAGGTCCGAGGCTGCGTACATCTCCCGCAGCGCCTGGGTCTGGCGGTTGCTATATCGATTCTGGCTGTCGCTCAGTGCGACATTGGGTACTTGCAGGTCTCCGCGGAATATGGTGGGCAGGTTGCTGGTGAAGGACACCGGGCGCTCCTTGCGGGAACTCAGTGCCTGCGCCAGCCGGTTCATGAAACCGGTGTTGATCGCTTCCCGGTCCTTGGCCTCGCCCAGCTCCATGATCATCTGGGTTTCGAAATGGCTACGGGAAGTGTTCTGGCTCCCGGCAAAAGGCACGAAGACGAGCTGCTTCCTTTCATACAAAGGGAGCAGGCTCTTGGAGAGCGCCGGGTGCAGCCCCCAGCCGTCGTCCAGCGGCAGCGCTGAACGTTGACCCTTGCCTGGGGGAGCAATCGCTATGTTGGGGCGCGATTCGTAATAGAAGTCGCTTTCTACTGGAACCAGTAGGCTTGCGGCATCGTAGGCGCCGCGAAGAAACACGACAAGCAGCTTGGTTTCGGTCGGCGCGGCGTAGAGCTTGCCTCCGATCGCGCAGACGGAGGTGGCTGCCAGCAGGCGCAGAAGGTCTCGTCGATTCATTGAGCTCTCCTATCGATACATGAACTCAGGAGATGCCAGCAGGTAAGTATTCCACTCCCTGGCTGTTTTGGCGCCTTTCAGGACATCGAGGGTCTTGCTCCCGAAAAGAACGTGCAGGCTGTCCTTGAAAAACGCGTCGTTCAGGCTGATGGGCTGCTGCTTGCCCTCCAGCGTATCGCCGTAGATACCCTGTGGTCCGTCCATGGCCAACGACCGGGCAAGCTGCAACCGGGCTGCCATCTGGCCGGATCCGGACCATTCTGCTTGCATCAGAGGGTAGCCATCAGGCGTGGGCCTGCCATAGTAGCCCTGGTTGGCCTGGACCAGCACCCGCAATATCGGCTCGGCATCCTGGATGGCAGGCGCTGCATGCATGCGCAGCCTGACCGCCGACAAGACATAATGCACCGGGTCCTTGAACTTGCCTTGGGCCAGCGATAGCTGGAATTCCTCGCTGTCGAACAGTGCGCCCAGCACTTGTGCAATATCCCCACCGCTTTGAGCAAAGCGTCGGGCCAGTTTGTCAGTCAGGGAGTCGCTGGGTGTGGTCGGCAAAAAGTATGTTGCCATCTTGCGGGAAATGAAGGTCGCCGTGGCCGGATGCCCGCATAGAATGTCCAGGGCCTCGGTCAGGCCTTCCGGGCCTGCCTGGCGGATCTCTTTGCCCAACAGCTTTTTCGGCGCATCGTCATGCAGGCTGGGATAGAACACCTGGACACCGTTCTTGACGGGAGGCCGGCTCCCAGGGTTTCTTTCCGCCGCTTTGCGCGATACGGGATCGTCAATGGTAAAGCCAGTAAGTACGCGCGCGAGTTCTTGAACGTCTTTCTGCGTATAGCCCCCGTCTACACCAAGGGTATGCAACTCCATGAGTTCGCGAGCGTAGTTTTCATTGGAACTGCCTCTGTAATTGCGCACATTGTCCAGGTAGGACAGCATGGCCGGGCTGTACACCACAGCCGTCAGCAGATCCTGGAACCTGCCCAGTGCCCGGGGGCGGATTGCCGCAGCCTCGAGTTCGGGGACCAGCAGTCCAGTCAGACGCACGCTGCGATAAACGCTGAAGTGATTGAGCCAGAACCATGTCATGGCTTCGTTGAGCTGGTTGGGCGAGTGTATCGCGTATATCACTGCGCGCTGTGCGCTCTGATCGGCGGCGCGCAGGACTTCCTGCCTCAATCTGCGCCCCTCGGCCATCCGTTTCTCGCCGCGAGGCATTTTCTGCATTCGGGCCTCGCGCTCCAGATAGCCGGCGAGCCGCTGCTCGGCTGGCCGGTTGATCAGTTCCAGCGACGCCAGATGCCGGCGGCTCGCCTCGGGCAAGGAGACGCGCAGGTCGGGTTTGAGCTGGCGAGCCAGGAAGGCGTCTCTGCCCTCGGCGCGCAGTCGCTGGAAGTCGTCCTTCGATATTCCCCATGAAATGCGGTTCAGAAGGGACAGGTCCGATTTCAGCGACGATGCATCATTGGCTTGCGTTGCCCACGCCACAGGCAACTTCGCCGTCCAGGCGCTTGCCAATGCCAGGGTGAACAAGCGGCGAGCGGGATTCATGGCGATCTCACGGCCGGGCTGGCTGCCCGTCGTATTCCGCAACAAACTGCGCCAGCATTGGCGCGGCCCGGTCCTTGTCCGAGAGGATCGGCGGCAAGTCAGGCCAGTCGATCCCCAGCTCAGGGTCGTTCCAGGCGATCGATCGCTCCAGGTCCCTGAACCAGTAGTCAGTGGTCTTGTACAGAAAGTCGGCTGTATCCGAGATGACAAGAAAGCCATGAGCCAGGCCTTCGGGTATCCAGAACTGCCGCTTGTTATGTTCGGAGAGCACCACTGCGACCCACTTGCCGTAACTCGGCGAGCCTTTTCGTACGTCTACCGCCACGTCGAAGACTTCACCGCTGGTCACACGCACCAGCTTTCCTTGAGGGTGCGGCGGTAATTGAAGGTGCAGGCCGCGCAACACTCCCCTGCGGGAACGGGAGTGATTGTCCTGAACGAAGGAAACCGGGCGTCCTATGGCCTGCTCGAATGCGGCCTGGTTGAAGCTCTCCATGAAGAACCCCCGCTCGTCGCCGAACACTGCGGGTTCGATGATCTTGACATCGGCAATGGCTGTATCGAGGACTTTCATCGATAGACTCGTTCGGCCAGTACGTTAAGAAGATATTGGCCATATCCGTTCTTCTGCAGCGGCGCCGCCAGGGTGCTCAATTGCTCGGCATCAATAAGGCCGAGCCGATAGGCGATCTCTTCCGGGCAGGCGACCTTCAGGCCTTGCCGGCGTTCGATGGTGGCAATGAAATTGCTGGCTTCCAGCATCGAATCGTGCGTGCCGGTGTCCAGCCAGGCGTAACCGCGCCCCATGGTCTGGACATCGAGCTGACCGGCCTGGAGATAGTGCAGGTTCACGTCGGTTATTTCGAGTTCCCCGCGTGAGGATGGCCGCACGTTCTTGGCTATGTCCACGACCTGGTTGTCGTAGAAGTAAAGGCCGGTAATGGCGTAGTGCGATTTGGGTTCCTGGGGTTTTTCTTCCAGGCTGATGGCTTTTCCGTGCTCGTTGAACTGGACTACGCCGTAGCGTTCGGGATCGTGCACGCGATAGGCGAATACGGTGGCCCCCTTCTCTTGCCCGGCGGCATTTTTCAGCAGTTCCGCAAGGTCGTGGCCGTGAAAAATGTTGTCTCCCAGCACAAGAACGCATGGTGCGTTGCCCAGGAATTCTTCTGCGATCAGGAAGGCTTGAGCCAGGCCTTCTGGCTTGGCTTGCGTTGCGTAGCTGATGTTCAGCCCCCACGCGTTGCCATCGCCTAGCAGCATCTCGAAGCGGGGTGTGTCCTGCGGCGTGCTGATGACCAGGATATCCACGACGCCGGCGAGCATAAGGGTGGCCAGGGGGTAGTAGATCATTGGCTTGTCATATACCGGCAGCAGCTGCTTGGATACAGCCAGGGTGGACGGGTAGAGGCGAGTCCCGGAGCCGCCGGCCAGAATGATGCCTTTGCGTTTAGCCATGATGTTCATGTGGTTGAGGAAAATGCGCGCATAGCGGTCGCGCCTAGGCGGCCGTGATCAACGCAAATACTTGGCGAACGCCTGTCTCCCAGCTTGGCAGATGCAGATGGAAGCTCTCGCGCAATTTGCGTGTGTCCAGTCTGGAGTTGAATGGACGTTGAGCGGGCAAGGGATAGGCGCTGGTTGGAATGGCTTCTATGGCCTGCGGAGCTACTTTAAGCCGAAGGCCGGCCTGTTGGGCTAGCGTGGCAACCATCAGGGCGTACCCATGCCAAGTGGTTTCGCCATCGGCTGCTAGGTGATACGTACCGAATGGAAAATCGGTTACAGCATGGCGGTTTGCCAGAAAACGGGACGACACTTGCGCGGTGATATCGGCGATGAGGCTTGCTGCGGTTGGGGCGCCGTGCTGATCGGCAACGATCTTCAGCGAATCGCGCTGTTGCACCAGTCTCAATGCGGTTTTCAGGAAATTGGCGCCGTGCGCGCCAAACACCCAGCTGGTGCGGAATATGAGATGACGGGGGCAGACGCTTCGTACCTCGATCTCGCCGGCGAGTTTGCTGCGGCCATAGCTGGACAAGGGATTGGTCGGATCGGTTTCGCTGTAGAGACCTTGCTTGCGGCCATCGAAGACGTAGTCGGTCGAGTAGTGAACCATCAGCGCGTTCAGCGCAGCTGCTTCCTCGGCAAGGACGCCCGGAGCCTTGCCGTTGACGAGTTGCGCCAGTTCCGCTTCGTCTTCTGCCTTGTCGACGGCAGTATAGGCGGCGGCGTTGACGATCACGTCGGGCTGCACTCGGCGCACGACGGCCCGCAGGCTGTCCGGCCGTGAGAGGTCTGCATCTTGCCGACCAAGGGCGACAACGTTGCCGAGTACGGCCAAACTGCGTTGCAATTCGAAGCCGAGTTGGCCGGTCTTGCCGATGAGAAGAAACGTGGGGAGGGACGTCATCAGGTTCCGTATTGTTTGTGGACCCAGTCCCGATAGTCGCCGCTGATCACATCCTTGGCCCAGCCCGGATTGTCCAGGTACCACTGTACCGTTTTACGGATTCCTGATTCAAACGTCTCAGCCGGTTTCCATCCCAGTTCCCGCTCTATTTTGCTGGCGTCGATGGCATAGCGTTTGTCGTGCCCAGGGCGGTCTTTCACGAAAGTAATCTGTTCGGAGTAGGACTTTCCGTCGGCGCGCGGGGCGTTCTCGTCCAGGAGGCCGCAGATTGTACGGACTACTTCGAGATTGGTCTTTTCGTTGCAACCGCCGATGTTATAGGTCTGCCCGGGGACGCCCGCTTCCAGCACTCTTCTTATTGCACTGCAATGATCCCTTACGTACAGCCAATCGCGAATCTGCTGGCCGTCGCCGTAGACAGGCAAGGATTTGCCGGCCAGCGCGTTCAGGATCATCAGCGGAATGAGCTTCTCTGGAAAATGGTACGGGCCGTAGTTGTTGGAGCAGTTGGTCGTCAGTACGGGCAGTCCATAAGTATGGTGCCAGGCGCGGACCAGATGGTCGGAGGCGGCCTTGGAAGCCGAATATGGGCTATTGGGTTCGTAGCGATGGTTTTCGGTAAAGGCGGGTGCGCCGGGCGCCAGGCTGCCGTAGACTTCGTCGGTCGAGACATGCAGGAAGCGGAAGGCTGCCTGCGGTTCGGCATCCAGCCCCTTCCAGTAGGCCAGCGCCGCCTCCAGCAAGGTGAAGACCCCGATGATGTTGGTCTGGATGAACTCCCCTGGGCCCAGGATGGACCGGTCGACATGCGACTCGGCGGCAAAGTTGACAATGGCACGCGGCCGGTACTGGGCGATGAGCTTGTCCATGGCCCCGCGGTCGGCGATGTCCGCGCGAACGAACGCGTGCTGCGTATGATTGGCAAGCGGGGCCAACGTATGCAGGTTGCCAGCGTAGGTCAGCTTGTCGACATTGACGATGCGCTCGTTCGACTGGGCGACCCAGTCGAGCACGAAATTTGCGCCGATGAAGCCGGCCCCGCCGGTCACTAGGATGGTCATGGTTGTTCGCTTGCGTGTTCTTGCTTGTTCGAGAGAGCCGTGCCGGCACCGCAATGCGGCCAAAGGCTCAAATTAACGGCATAAACCGTCGGTATTGTAGTGTTTGGGCACCGCTCCGGGGGGAAAAGTAACCGCGTTATTGCGGTGCAAAAGTATCAAATCATCAAATTTTAAGAAGCATTTCCGGCTATTTCCTAGGCATATCAGTAGATCCCGATTTCTTTCGTTACTTGTCCACAAACTCTGCGGTATTTCATGTTGCACTGCGGGAAGAAAAACGTAGCAATATGGTAAGAAATGTTGCCCATGGCGTGGCCCGGCGCGCTTTGCACGGCGAGATCGGGTGGTCGCAATATGTCCAGGCCCGGCTGCTGCGTCTGGCTGCCGCCGTCACGAGCTGCCGGTATCGGTCCGACGTCCGGTTCCAGCGGTCGCTGGAGGCCATAGCGCTGCCTAGCACGAAGGTCCGCCTGGCCTCGCACCCTCTGTGGGCGCAAGCCTGTTTGGGACCTCTGCAAGGGCGGCTGTCCCCGGTGCAACTGCGCAAGGAATTGACCGACTGGGTCTGTGGGCAAGGCCGCCCGCGCCATACGCTCAATGCCTTCGTGGCGGATGGGGACTGGTCTGCCTTGCTCGTCGGCGTCGATAGCCTGCCCGTGTTCGTCGAGGCGCAGCAATTGTTGGACAGCGGCATGGACTACCGGCGTATGCCGATTTATGAGCAGATGATCAAGGCTATGCGCGAGGGCCGGCCGGCGCGTCGCCAACAGCGAAGGCTCGATTCGGCCCTGGCTATCGACCAGTACTTCGAGCGCTACGTACGGCTGTTCCTGTCGATACAGCGCCATGGCATGCTGGCTCCAGCGTATCCTGTCCTCAGCCATCCTTGGCGCATGGGCACGGGCATCGGCGTGGCGATGGGGCCGGATGGGCAGTGGGTAAAGCTGCCGGGCGCCAAGCATCGTGTGGCCATCGCTCAGGCACTGGGATTGCCGCATATCCCGGTACAGCTGGGCATGGTGCATGGCGAGGCGATTCGCCGGATGATGCGCGATCAGCAGACGAGCGTCGTGCCGGCGTTGCGCGAGTTGGTCGCCCGGTTCCGTTGCGGAATGCATCCTTTTCGGGACGCGGCCTGCCCGCTGCCCGCCAAGTCGGATTAAGCGCCAGCCGCCAGTGCCAGGGCGCGCCGGCAAGCTGCATCGGCCATTTGTGCAAGTTGCTCGGGCTTGGCCGCCAGTTCGGCGATACGTTCGGCCCATAGATCTGGTTGGTTGGGCAGCAGCAATCCGTCTTCCCCGTGTTGGACGAAGCCTGCATAGGGTGCAGTGTCGCTATAGAGTCCGACGGCTCCCATGCGGGCAAAATCGTAGAACTTCACCGCGCCGCGCGCGGCGTTGAAGTCGCCCCCCAGCAGTGGGGCCAAGCCGATATGCCGGCGCACCGAGCCGGTATAGGCCACATAGTTGGTCCAGCGCATGGCATGCAGGACAATGGTGCGTGGCAGGCCCTTGCAGTCGCGCTGCACCTTCGCATCTCCGAAGATTTCGAAATGAACTTGCGGGCAGGCATGCAGCACACGTTCGGCCAGGTGAATGACCCATTGCCGTTCTTGCGCATGCGATGCCGTGCCGTGGTAGCACAGCCATACGGGATCGTTCCTTCGCAGCAGCGCCAAAGGCGGGGCAAGAGGAACGAGCCTGGGGTGATGGTGCTGGTATTTCTGCGCCAACGCTTGCGTGGACACCCAGATCTCCGAGCATTGTTCGTGCAGCCAGGCGCGATGATCCAGCGCGTTCTGGCGCAGTCGCCTGCGGTAGCTGGGCGGCAGTCCCGCCAGCGCGCCAGCGTCCCAGAGGTCGTCGTCCATGAAGTAAACCAGGCCTGACAGCATGTGCCGGCGTTGGGTCAATGCCCGGCGCCAGCGACCGTTCAGATAGCGCACCAGCACAACCAGGGTACCGGGCTGCTCAAGCCAAAGATCTGGATCGCTGTTTAGCGGCGCGCGCCGGACCGGCAGGCCCATTGCCTTGGCGGCAGGCACTGCCAGATAGTCAGCGCTGGCGCTCGGCAGGCGTTCTACGATGAGTATTTGCTGCGCCGGGCCGCCGCCGAAAGCTGGCGGCGATCGCCTGGGCCATCCTCGTAGCCAGGCAAATCGTCCGGACGGAATGCTGTTCACTGTTTTTCCCAGGGCCGACGCAGCGCCGGCGCGGGATTCAGGGTGAAATCAGGCCGGTCATAGCTCAGGTTGGGATTGTAGAACGGCTCATGCCGCATGGCCGCGGCCCAGCGACGGCGCATGTAGTCCGCTTCCCGTCGGCTGCGGGCTTGCTGTTCCGGGCTGATGTCCTGGCCGCGGGTGATCGATTCGTAGTGAAAAAGTTCGGCATGAGGGGTCCACACGACCCGATGCCCGGCTTCCCTGGCGCGCAGGCAATAGTCCACGTCGTTGAACGAAATCGGCAACTCGACTTCGTTCAGTCCGCCCAGATCGAGGTAAAGCTGCCGCCACGTCAACAGGCAGGCGGCCGTGACGGCCGACAAGTCTTGCGCCAGCACGGCGCGGCCGGCATAACCGGGCGCGTCGCGTTCCAGCTTGGAGTGCATATGGTCGGCGCATCCCCCCGGGCCCACCGCGTCGCCGGCGTGCTGCACCCGGCCATCTCCGTAGTAGAGTTTGGCCCCGACCACGCCCACACCCGGCTGCACAAGGTGGCCCATCATCTCTTCCAGCCAGTCGGGGGTGATGACTTCCGTGTCGTTATTGAGCAGGCAAATCGCTTCGCCGCTGGCGATGCGCACCGCATGGTTGTTCAGCGCAGAGTAATTGAAAGGGGCGTTGTCCCGGATCACTCGTACGCGGCTGTCCTGCGCGGCTTGCGCCAAGTAAGCCAGCGTTGCTTCGTCCTGGCTGCCATTGTCGACGATGATTACTTCGATCCGGGGGTAGCTGCTGCGGTGCAGCACGCTCTCCAGGCACGGGCGCAAAAGGGCCAGGCCGTCTCGGGTGGGAATGATGATGCTGACCAGCGCAGCGGGGTCGGGCATGGCGTAGCGGACATGGCACAAGCCATGACGGCTCGGCTGCACTTGCGCCATTACGCCGATATCCGAGAGATGCTGCCGTACGGCGGCCAAGTCGGCTTGGGCAGCCAGGCGGTGCGGATCCGGATGGGGAGGAAGGTGCCACAGTACTGCGGGCACATGCCGTATGGCTGTCCCAGGCATGGCATGGAGAACCCGCAGCCACAATTCATGGCGGCTGTCCGGGGACTTGGCGCCCGTGTCTGGGATCCGTGCCAGCGTGTCTTCCCGTACCGTAGCGGCGGGGCCGATATAGTTTGCCGATCGCAACAGTTCCGGCGACCAGTCCGGCTTGAAGATCGGCGCATGCCGTGCGCCGTCCGTATCAAGGTGATCGTGATCGGTATAGACGAATTCGGCTTGCGGGTGGGCCAGGATTTCCGTGGCCAGCCAGTACAGCGCGGTTTCCGCCAACTGCTCGCCCGCCCGCAGCAGGATGACCCAGGCCGGCTTGTGCCCGATGTTTTGAGCGGTGGCAAGGCGCCAGGGCTCCCCCTTGCGGGCAGGCAGCGCAAGTTCGAACGTCCACTCCTGGCGCGGGGGCACGCCTTGCGGCAATTCGCCGTCAGCCTGCACCTTGAAGTTTCCATAGAGCTGCCGCTGCAAGGACATCAGCGTGTCTTGTGCGGCAGGGGCTTCAGCCTGTGCACAGGCCAGCAGGATGTGGAAACGGGGGGAGTATGCAAAGTTGCGTATATGGCGGGCGATGCGTTTGCGGTCTTCGTGCGACAGCGCGTCTACTGTCGCCAGATAGCGCGCGTAGCTGGTATGGGGGATATGGTCGCGCAGCGCATTGGCGACTTCATAGGCGCGCGGCACGTTCAGCCATGGTCCCAGGCGAGGCCAGCCCATGCGCCGCAAAAGCCTGCGCGGGTGCTTCTTCTGCGTCTTGCGCACCCGCCAGGCGCGCCGGAAAAAGCTGCGGAACCAGTCCAGCGGCTGCAGGCTGAGTTCAGCCAGTTCGAACTCGCCCGGGCATGACACCGGCTGCAGCAGCAGCCGCCGGCTGCCGGGTGGCAGCCATATGACTTCCTGGATTTTGCCGCGGGCTGTTACGGGGGTTTTGACGTGGACCAACCGGCCATCGACCAGCTCTATGCAGAGATAGGTGGCTTCGCGGGACTCGGCATGCAGGAAACCGCGGACCAGCACCCAACCGTTCGACCACGCGGCAAGATCGCCGCTTAACAATAGCAAGGGCGCATCGCCTAGCGACCGCCAGAACCGCTGGCGGCCCGCAGGCGCAAGATCGCGTAGCGGTTCGGGCGCCAAGACGACGGCGCCTGCCGGAACGGGGCGTACCAGGTTCATGCCGTGCCAGTGCGTGCTAGCTTGCGTTCTATCCAGCCGAGCAAGCCCGGCGTGTTGTGGCGGCGGGCTTGGACATACGACTCCATCTGCGGGGCTATCAGCGCCGATAGCCGGTCCAGTTCCGCCTTCGTGGATTCAGAAAAGCGCTGGGCCAGCAGACATTCCTCGTCGTTGCGGTCATGGCTGAGGAAATAGCGTTTGTGCTTGATGCGGCCTTCCTTGGATGCGCTGCCTCGCCGGCTTTTGCCGACCAGGAACTCTTCGAGCGATTTGGTGGCATAGTGATTGATGCGTGCGCCTTCCCAGACGACTTTGTCGCTCAGTCCATCGCCATGCTTGGCATGCGGCACGACTTCCGTGCCCAGCGCAGTCACATAGCGTCCAGCGTTCAAGCGTACGTGGTGCGGATTGGCGAAGCTTTGCCCGCATTCGGGGCGGACCAGGGTTTTGTAATGGTAATGGACGCCGAATTCCCGCCTGGCGCGCTTCGTAAAACGGTCTATGACGAGCCCATCCTCGATGAAGACAGCCCCCGCCGAACCGAAGTTGGCCCAGTTCAAGGCCAGGGCCGACACCTGCGGATCGGAAAAGATTTTTTCCACCAACGGTCTCAGGGTGTCCGCGCCGTCGGTCGGAAGCAGGAACTCGTCGGCGTCGATGAACGCGAGTACGTCGCATTTGCCCCGGGCAAGGCCCAGCAGCGCCGAATAGGCTGGCATTTGCGGCTTGCGCCCAGGCAAGGTCGGCACATCGATGGTTTCCGCCATGCCGTGACTGCTCAGCGCGGCAAGAATCTCGCGCGTTCCGTCGGTACTGTCGTTATCGGCAATGAAAAAGCTATCTATGCCTATTACGCGGTGGTAGGCAATCCATTCGAGCAGAGTGTCGGCTTCGTTCTTGACGATTCCGGCCAGGCCCAGTTTCAAGGCATCATCGCGCGGCTCCTGCCGGCGCCTCGGGACGGTCCAGGAACCAGCACGGCGCTGGAGGGCGGGTGCTGTCGTACAGCGGAAGGTTGAAAGCGCATGAAAAGCGAAAAAATCATGACAGCATCAAGTTTACGACGGCTGCAGCGAGGGGCAAAAGGAACAGTATTTCAGATTTTTGCCATTTGATCGGAAGGTGGAAATGCGGGCATCCTGGGAGGCGCTCACCCCCGCAAGAGGTCATACGGTATTCCCGCTCCCCGGCAAAAACGCCTCCAACCAATACTGCGTGGACGCATCGTGCGGCACCGCCGGGGGTTCGCCCACCGACATGCTTTGCCAGTCCTTGCGGATCTGCTTGGTCAGCGACTTGCCCAGCTCCACCCCCCACTGGTCGAAGGGGTTGATGCCCCACACCAGCGCCTGCACGAAGATCTTGTGCTCGTACATGGCCAGCAGCGCGCCCAGGGAGTAGGGCGTCAGCCGCTGCATCACGATCAGGTTAGACGGCCTGCCGCCCGGGTAGACCTTGTGGCGGGCCAGCCAGTCCGAATAGGACGAGTCCTCGTTGCTGCCGCGCATCTCGGCGCGCACCTGCTCGTAGGACTTGCCCCGCAGCAGCGCCTCGCGCTGCGCCAGGCAGTGGGCCAGCAATTGCTGGTGGTGGTCGGGCCAGTTGTGGTCGGCGTGGCGGCAGGCGATGAAATCCACCGGCGCGCCGTCGGTGCCCTGGTGCAGCCACTGGTAGAAGGTGTGCTGCGCGTCGGTGCCGGGCATGCCCCAGACGGCCGGGCCGGTGGGCACGCCCACGGGCTGGCCGGCCAGGTTGACCGACTTGCCCAGCGATTCCATTTCCAGCTGCTGCAGGTAGGGCACCAGGTAGAACAGCCGCGAGTCGTACACCGACAGGTTCAGCGAGGCGTACTGCAGCACGCTGCGGTTGACGATGCCGGCCAGGGCCAGCTGCACCGGCACGTTCTGCTCGATGGGCGCGGTGCGGAAATGCTCGTCCATGGCGTTGGCGCCGGCCAGCATGCCGGCCACCACCTCGTCGCCCACGGCCAGGGCGGCCGAGACGCCGACCGAGGACCACAGCGAGAAGCGTCCGCCCACCCAGTCCCAGAACGGGAAGATCTGCGCCTTGGGCACGCCGAATTCCAGCGCGATCCGGGGCCGGGCAGTGACGGCCACGACCTGCTGCATGGGGTTGGCGATGCCGGCGCCGCGGATCCATTCGATGGCGCGGCGGGCGTTCTCCAGGGTTTCGGCGGTGGTGAACGACTTGGAGGCGATCACCACCAGCGTCTGGTGCGGGTCCAGGCCGGCGATGCCGCCTTCGATGGCATGGCCGTCGATGTTGGCCACGAAGCGGATCTCGCGCCAGACCCCGGTGTAGCCGAAGGCGCCCACGGCCAGGCGCACGCCCCAGTCGCTGCCGCCGATGCCGATGTGCAGGATGTTGCGGTAGCGCCGTTCGGTGTCCAGCCTTTGCACGAAGTCCAGCAGGCGGGCCCGCTCGATGGCGACTTCCTCGATGGGGGCGGGCTTGCGCAGCATGGTGTGCCAGGCGGCGCGGTGTTCGGTGCAGTTGACGGTGGCGCCCTCGAGCAGCCCGGCGCGCGCCTGCTCGAACTGCCGGGCTTGCAAGAGCGCGATGCCGGCGGCCGAGAGCTGCGGCGACCAGGGCTGGGCGCTCATGTCCACTTGCAGGCTGGCGGCGGTCAGGATGCGCAGCCTGTCCGCGTCCAGTTCGGCCTGCCGGGCGGCGGCCGTGAAGCTGGCCCATTCGGGCATGTCGGGCAGTACGGGTACGTCTTCGGTGCGCACAATGGGGTTTTGCTGCGTCGCGCTCTGGTCCATATCTGACGGTTGCAAGTTGGCGCTTTAGGCCGGGATAGCTTGGAATAGAATTCGTGATGTTGTAGCCAGGGGCAGACGGTACGCCATATTCTTCAAGTTGTCTGCTTACCAAATGTGAGCGCTGCGAATAGCCGTCGTCGCCGCGTGTTTGATTGAGGGCTCATGAGACCGATCCGTAAAGCAGTCTTTCCCGTTGCGGGCCTGGGCACCCGGTTCCTGCCGGCAACCAAGGCGCTGCCCAACGAAATGCTCCCTGTGATCGACAAGCCGTTGATCCAGTATGCGGTCGAAGAAGCGGTGGCGGCGGGTATCACGGAGTTAATTTTCATTGCAGGCCGCAACAAGCGGGCCATCGAAGACCATTTCGATTCGGTTTACGAGCTGGAAAAAGAACTGCTGGGCCGTGACAAACTGGAGCTGCTTGAAACGGTGCGGCATATTCTGCCCGATAACGTGAACTTCATGGTGGTCCGGCAGCACGCGCCGCTGGGCCTGGGCCACGCCATACTGTGCGCCGAGCCGCTGGTGGGCAACGAGCCCTTCGCGGTGATCCTGGCCGACGACCTGATCGACGCCCAGGTGCCGGCCATCCTGCAGCTGGTCCAGGCGGCGCACCAATACCAGGGCAGCATCCTGGGGGTGACCACCATTCCCGCCGCCGAAAGCGACCAGTACGGCGTGGTGACGGGCCGTCCGGCGGGCGACAGGGTGCTGCGCGTGGAGCACATCGTCGAGAAACCCGCCGCGCCGGGCGTCGACTGCATCCAGGGCGTGGCCGGGCGCTACGTGCTCGAATCCGGCATATTCGACTGCCTGCGCCAGTGCGAGCGCGGGGCCAATGGCGAGTACCAGCTGACCGACGGCATCGCGCTGCTGCTCGAGACCGGCAGCCCGGTGTATTCGTATCGCTACGAAGGCACCCGCTACGACTGCGGCAGCAAGCAGGGGTTGTTTTCGGCAACCATCGCCATGGGCAAGAAATACCATGGCCTTCAGGTCTGAGCGCGAGCCGGCCAGGCGCTGGGCGGTCGTCTCGCGCGGCGTGCGGGCGGTGGCCACCCTGCCGGCCTTGCTGGCCGGCCAGGCGCAGCTGGTGCGCACCGGCCGCCCGGCGCGGGCCGGCTGCGAGGCGGTGCTGGCCTGGGGCTGCAAGCCCAGCGCCCGCCGCGCCCAGGCGCTGGCCCGGCGCGAGGGGCTGGCGCTGATCCGGCTGGAGGACGGTTTCCTGCGCTCGGTGGGCCTGGGCAATGCCGAGCCGCCCTTGTCGGTGGTGGTCGATGACCTGGGCATCTATTACGACGCCGGCCGCGCCTCGCGGCTGGAGCGCCTGATCGCCGCGCCGCTGGCGCCCGCCCAGGCCGAGCGGGCCCGTGCGCTGTGCGAACGCTGGCGTGCGCAGCGGGTGTCCAAGTACAACCATGCGCCCGAGCCCGATGCGCTGCCCGCCGATTTCGTGCTGGTGGCCGACCAGACGGCGGGCGACCTGTCCATCGGCTGCGGCCAGGCCTCGGCCGAGAGCTTTGCGCGCATGCTGCAGGCCGCGCTGGCCGAGCATCCCGATGCGCAGATCGTGCTCAAGGTGCATCCGGACGTGATCGACGGGCGCAAGCGCGGCCACTTCGACCTGGCGGCGCTGCGCGGCCATCCGCGCGTGCAGGTGCTGGCCCGGGACGTGCACGCCTGCGCGCTGCTGCAGGCGGCCCGCGCCGTCTACGTGGTGACCTCGCAGCTGGGCTTCGAGGCGCTGCTGTGGGGCAAGCCGGTACGGGTCTTCGGCATGCCTTTCTACGCCGGCTGGGGGCTGACCGGCGATGCGCTGGCCGCCCCGGCGCGGCGCGGCCGGGCCAGCCTGGAGCAGCTGGTGCACGCCGCCCTGGTCGAGTATCCCCGCTACCTGCATCCGGAAACCGGCCAGCCCTGCACACCCGAGGCATTGATCGACTGGATGGGCCTGCAGCGCCGCCAGCGCGCGCGCCTGCCCGCCCAGGCCTGGGCCTATGGCTTCTCGCGCTGGAAGCGCCCGCTGGTGCGCCGTTTCCTGGACGGGGCGCGGCTGCGTTTCGTGCGCCGCCTGGGCGCGGTGCCGCCGGGCGGGCCGCTGGTGCTGTGGGGCCGGCGTCACGATGCGCGCTGGGCCCGCCGCGGCGCGCCGGGCCCGGTGCTGCGCCTGGAGGATGGTTTCCTGCGCTCGGTGGGGCTGGGGGCCATGCGCGTGCCGCCGGTGTCCTGGGTGGTGGACGACCTGGGGATCTATTACGACGCCGCGTCCCCGTCCCGGCTGGAGGCGCTGCTGCGCGAGACCGACTACGACCCGGCGCTGCTGGCGCGGGCCGCCTGCCTGCGCGAGCGCATCTGCGCGGCCGGCGTGACCAAGTACAACCTGGCCGGGGAGCGGGCCTGGCAGCGTCCGGCCGGCGCGGCGCAGGTGGTGCTGGTGCCCGGCCAGGTCGAAGGCGATGCCTCGCTGCGCCACGGCTCGGCCGGCATCCGGCGCAACGTCGAGCTGCTGCGGGCGGTGCGCCAGGCCTGTCCGCAGGCCTATGTGCTGTACAAGCCGCATCCGGACGTGGTGGCCCGGATGCGGCGGGCCGGCCAGGCCGAGGCGCGCGCCTGGCAGTGGTGCGACGAGGTGGTGACGGACGTGTCGCTGCCGGCGCTGCTGGCGCAGGTGGACGCGGTGCATGTGATGACCTCGCTGGCCGGCTTCGAGGCCCTGCTGCGCGGCCGGCAGGTGGTCACGCACGGGCAGCCCTTCTACGCCGGCTGGGGGCTGACGCAGGACCTGGCGCTGCCCGAGGCGCTCAAGCTGCGGCGCGGGCGGCCGTTAACCCTGGATATGCTGGTTGCCGCCGCCCTGATCCTGTATCCCACCTATATCCATCCGGTTTCGGGCCGCTATACCACGCCCGAATCGGCGCTGGACGCCTTGCTGGCCGAGCGCGGGCGGCTGGCCGGCCGGCTGCCGCGGGCCTCGGCCTTGCAGGCTTTCCTCAACCGCTGGTTCTGGTTCGTATGAGCCGCAGGTTCCTGTTCCTGCAAGGCGTGTGCTCGCCGTTTTTCCGCTGCCTGGGGGCAGGGCTGCGCGAGCATGGGCACGAGGTCTGCAAGATCAATTTCAACGGCGGCGACGCGCTGGCCTGGCGCGGCGGCGGGGCCACCTCGTACCGGGGCCGCATCGAGGACTTGCCGGCCTTTTATGCCCATTATGTGCAGCAGCATGCCATCTCGGACGTGGTGCTGTTCGGCGACCAGCGGCCGGTGCACCGGGCCATGACGGCGCAGGCGCGGGCGCTGGGCGTGCGCGTGCACGTCTACGAAGAGGGCTATTTCCGGCCGCACTGGATCACGCTAGAGCGCGACGGGGTGAACGCGCATTCGGGCCTGCCGCGCGACCCGCGCTGGTACCTGGAGACCGCCCGGCGCCTGCCGCACGTGCCGCACGGCAATCCGCTGTCCCAGCCTTTCCGGGTGCGGGCCTGGCACGACGTGCTCTATCACCTGGGCAGCGCGGTGAACCCGCTGCTTTATCCGCATTACCGCACGCATGCGGTCCATGCGGTCACCGAGTATTGGCACTACATCAAGCGCGGCCTGCAACTGCCCGGCCATGCGCGGCGCGACCGCGAGCAGGTGGCCCGCCTGTTCGCCAGCCGCACGCCTTATTTCCTGCTGCCCCTGCAGCTGGGCAGCGATGCGCAGATCCGCCAGCATTCCCGCTTCGAGTCCATGCTGCAGGTGCTGGACCATGTGCTGGTGTCCTTTGCCCAGGCCGCGCCTGGCCGCTATACGCTGGTGATCAAGAACCATCCGCTGGACCCGGGGCTGAACGACTATGCCGCCCACGTGCGCGAGGCTTGCCGGCTGTACGGGTTGCAAGGGCGGGTGCTCTACCTGGAGACCGGCAACACGCCCGACCTGCTCAAGCATGCGCGCGGCGTGGTCACCGTCAACAGCACCGTGGGCGCTTCGGCCTTGCTGCACCGGCGCGCCACCAAGACGCTGGGCGCGGCCATCTACGACATGCCCGGCCTGACGTTCCAGGGCCCGCTCGATGCGTTCTGGCACAATCCGGGACGGCCCAACAACAAGCTGTTCCGCGCGTTTCGCGATGTCGTCATCCACGGCACGCAGGTGGACGGCGGCTTCTATACCCGGGCCGGTATCGAGCGGGCCGTGCGCAACTCGATCAAGCCGCTGACCGATACGCTCTCGCCCCTGCAGGCGCTCAAGCGATGAGGGCAAAGCCATGAACATCCTGATCACGGGCGCGACCGGCGGCATCGGCGCGGCGCTGGCCAGGCACTATGCCGTGCCCGGCAATACCCTGCTGCTGCACGGGCGCCGCCGCCCGCAGCTGGACGCGCTGGCGGCCGAGTGCCAGGCCCGCGGGGCCGTGGCCCTGGCGGCGTGCTTCGACCTGCGCGAGGAAGCCCAGCTGCGCGACTGGATCGCGCAGGCCGAGCTGCTGCACCCCCTGGACCTGGTCATCGTCAACGCCGGGCTGAACACCGATACGGGGCCGGCGCGCCAGGGCGAGTCCTGGCAGGCGTCGCGCGCGGTGATCGAAGTCAATGTGCTGGCCGCCATGGCCACCGTCGATGCGGTGCTGCCGGCCATGCGCAAGCGCGGGCAAGGGCAGGTGGCCCTGGTCAGTTCGCTGGCCGCGTATTTCGGCTTGCCCGTCACGCCCAGCTATTGCGCCAGCAAGGCGGCGCTCAAGAGGCCTATGGCGAAGCCATGCGGGGCTGGCTGGCGCCGCAGGGCGTGCGCCTGAGCGTGGTGATGCCCGGCTATGTGGATTCGCCCATGATGCGGGCCATGCCCGGGCCCAAGCCCTTCCGGCTTACGCCCGAGCAGGCGGCCGCGCGCATCGACCGGGGCCTGCGCGCCAACCGGGCGCGCATCAGCTTTCCGTTTCCCCTGAACTTCGGCACCTGGTGGCTGGCGGTGCTGCCCGCGGCGCTGTCGGCCTGGATCGTCAGGCGGCTGGGCTACGGCTGAGGCCGCGCGCCGATGCCGGCGCGCGTGTCCGGTGGGCCGGCGCCGGGTGGGCCGTGGGTCGGCCCTGGGGCGGTCCCGCCCGCTTCAGTCCTGGCGGCCCAGCCGGGCCGGGTCGCCGGCCTTGAGCGTGCCGACCTTGCGCCACGGGTTCTTGCGGGCCCCCAGTTTTTCCATCGCGTCCTTCACGCGCCAGTACAGG
Source organism: Orrella sp. JC864 (assembly GCF_037026685.1). Lineage (NCBI taxonomy): Bacteria > Pseudomonadati > Pseudomonadota > Betaproteobacteria > Burkholderiales > Alcaligenaceae > Orrella > Orrella sp. JC864. The sequence continues at coordinate 205,906 of NZ_JBANET010000005.1, forward strand.
CCGATGGTGCGCCCGCGTATGCCCGGCAGCGCGCCCAGTTCCAGCCCGGTCCAGGGCAGGAAGGGATTGCGCCGGCCATAGCCCCAGATCTCCACGCGCGTGCTGGGCCGCACGCTGGGCCCGCGCGCATGAAAGCCCACCGTGTCGGCCACCACCAGCGTGTTCTTCCTGACCGCGAACACGCGCGGCGGGCCATAGCCCAGGGCGGCCAGCTCGTGTTCGTCCACGCGCAGCGAGCCGCGCGCGCTCATGCGGTCCAGCCCGGCGGCCTCCAGCGAGCGGGCCTTCTCCCAGCACAGCCGCTCGGGCGTGAGCCGGTGCGAGCCGGGCACATAGGTGAACGGCCCCTCGTCCTCGGCCACGTCGGTCAGGAACAGCCAGGCCTTGACGCTGGCGTGGAAGGTGTCGGCATGCAGGCGCGTCTGCGGATCGGGGTCGTCCTGGCGCACGTGCGACAGGATGGTTTGCACATAGCACAGCGGCTGCAGCTTGAACGAGCCCACGTAGCGCAGCAGGCCGAGCCAGGCGGGGTCGCCTTGCAGCATCTCGCGCGCCGGCAGGGCGGTTTGCAGCAGTTCGGCGCGCAGCGCCTCGAACTGCCCGGGCGGCAGGAAGTCGGTCTTGATGACGTAGCCGTTGGCGTCGAAGGCGGCGCGGTCGGCCTCGCTGACCAGGTGGGCCAGGCGCCGCCGGCGGCTGGCGGCCAACCGGTGCGCCAGCCGCACGCGCGCGGCGTGCAGCCCGGCGCGGTTGAGCAGGCGGCTGCCGATCAGGGGGTTGTCCTGGAACGATTTTGCGCCGGTGGCCAGCTGGACGATCCACCAGGGCAGCTTGAGCCAGCGTATGAGTTTGGACATGGCGGAGGACAAAACGGTTAGCGCAGGGCGTTGCCGCCTTATGATAGCGAGTGTTTGAAATCCGCCTGCCGTCATGAAGCCGCATCGGCCGGCCCGGGCTTTTGCGATTCGGATGATGGTCAATGTAACTGAGACTGGATATGCGCCTGCTGCACTATCTTGAAATCCAGAACTTCAAGCGATTCGGAGCCCGACAGCGTATCGAGTTGGGTCATCCGGCCGTTCTTATCGGCCCTAACAACTGCGGCAAAACCAGTGCGATACAGGCCTTGGCGCTCTGGTCTCAAGCGGTGCGCACCTGGTATGAAGTACGCAAGGAGTCCGCGGCCAAGGAGCGGACGGCGACATCTTTGAACCGCTTGGGCATTGTGGCCGTGCCGGTGCAGCGTACTCGCTTTTTCTGGAACAATGCCCAGGTCAGGAAGGGGAACAAGGATATTCCCCTGGTCATAACGGTGGGGGTCGAATACCAGGGCCGGGCGCGGGCATTGTCTATGCGGTTCCGCAACCAGGGCGATGAGCTCGTTTATTGCTCGCCGGATCCGGACGTAATGGGGGATTTGGAGTTCATCGGCTACGCGGCAACCTTGCGGGTGGAGCTCCTGTATCCGATGTCGGGGCTGGATTCGGAGGAGCCCATTCTCCAGCCGGGCCGCATCGACGTGCTGCTAGGCCAGGGAAGGACAGCGCATGTCTTGCGCAACCTATGCCTGGGCGTTGCAAGGAATTCGTCCCAGGACTGGCGCCGGATCGTTACGCTGATGCGCCGCTTGTTCGACATCGAACTCGATGAACCGAAGGAGACTTCCCGCGGCAGCATTACCTTGGCGTATCAGCAGCCAGGGGTGCGGGAAGCGTTGGATATTTCCTCCGCGGGCCGCGGGATGCAGCAGATGCTGCTGGTGTTCGCTTATCTTTATTCGCACAAGGGCAGCGTCCTGCTCGTCGATGAACCGGACGCCCATCTGGAGATACTGCGGCAAAAGCAGGTTTATGTCCTGTTGCGGGATATTGCCACGGATAACGGATCGCAGGTCGTGATCGTGACGCACTCGGAGGTGATACTCGACGAGGCATTGGACAACAACCTGACGCTGCTGCTGGAAGGGCAGGCCGATAACCTGGCCAAGCGGCAGGACATCCGCAATAGTCTCAAGCATTTCGGCGCCGAGCACTACGTGAAGGCGCGTGAGCGAGGCTATGTTCTGTATGTCGAGGGCGGCACCGACATCGACATGCTAAGGGCGTTGGCCGAGCGCCTTGACCACAAGGCCGCACGCATCTGGGATGAGCGTATCAATAGCTTTTACGTACAGAACAATTATCCTGCGCAAGATGCGATAGCCGAGCTCGACAGGGTCGAAGGAGGGTTCGGCGTGACGCCGAAGGATCATTTCAATGGCTTGCGCGGGTTGTTGCCGGATCTCCAGGGCCTGGCCATTCTGGACAATGACGGTCAGTCCCGGAAGGAAAGCGACGAAGGAGCCTTGGTCATCCGCTATTGGCGTCGCTACGAACTGGAGAACTATTTCATCACGCCGGAGCTGCTGCGCTCTTATGCGATGAGCCAGTATCCGTCCGACGATCTGTTCACACAGTCGACATATGCTGCCATCGACGACATTCTGTCGTCCCTGGTCCTGCATGAGGTGTTCGATGGCAACCAGGACGACTACGCGGCGTGGCGGAACTCGCCCCAGGAAGCCGCCAGGCTGATCTGGGAGGCAAAAACGGAAAGGCGCAAGTTGAGCGTGCTGGCCGAAGAGTTCTTTCGCCGGCTTGCCAGCCAGTTGGGGACGCCGATTTTGCTGCGCAAGGGGGAATTGCACCGGCTGATACCGTTGGCGCAATTGTCCAGTACGGCGGAAAGCGAGATTCGCAGCAAGCTGGATCTATTGCAAGGCATATTCGAGAAGGCGTTGGTACATGGCGAACAGGTGCTTGCCCAGGTCACTGAGGCTGAAGCGCGATTTCCCCGCGATGATTGACTGGGAACGTTTTATTGACTGATATGGCGTCCTTCTGGCTGGCCACGGGCCTGCCGCTGTCCGTGGCCGTGCTGCTGCCCATGGCGCTGGAGACGGCCCTGCGGCCCGCGCCGGCCGCGCCGTGGCGCCGTCCGCCGCAGGCGCTGCTGCTGCATGCCGGCTTGTGGGTGCTGGCCTATGCCGTGCTGCTGCTGGCGCTGCGCCGGCCCTGGTTCGCCTGCGTGCTGGCCGGCGGGCTGGCGGTGCTGCTGACGCTGGTCAACAACGCCAAGCACCGGGCCCTGCGCGAGGCCTTCATCTGCCAGGATTTCGAGTATTTCACCGACATGCTGCGCCATCCGCGCCTGTACCTGCCCTTCTTCGGCCTGTGGCGGGCGGCGGCAGGGCTGGCGCTGTTCGTGCTGGCCATGGCCGCGGGGCTGCTGCTCGAGCCGCCGTGGACGGCGGCCGGCCCGGCCCGGGCCTTCTGGCTGGGCGCGGCCGGCTGGGCCGGCCTGGGGCTGGCCTTGCTGGCGCTGGGCAGCCGCCGGCCCCTGGCCCTGGCTTTCGAGCCGGACGCGGACGTGCGGCAGGCGGGGTTTTACGCCGCGCTATGGGCCTATGGCTGGGCCGAGATGCGCCCGCCCGCGCAGGGCTGGCCGCTGACGCGCTGGACGCAGGCCCAGGCTGGCGCGCTGCCCGCGGCGCCCGCGCCGCAGCCCGACCTGGTCGTGGTGCAAAGCGAGTCCTTTTTCGACGCGCGCCGCCTGCATGCGGGCATCAAGCCCGGGGTGCTGGCCCAGTTCGATGCCTTGCGCGGCCAGGCGCTGTGCCATGGCAGGCTGCGCGTGCCAAGCTGGGGCGCCAATACCGTGCGCACCGAATTCGCCTTCTTGTCCGGGCTGGACGAGCCGGCGCTGGGCGTGCACCGCTTCAATCCCTATCGCAAGCTGGCGCGCATGGGGATCGTCACCCTGGCCGCGCATCTGCGCGCGCAGGGCTACCGCACGGTCTGCGTGCATCCCTATCCGGCCGCTTTCTACCGGCGCGCGCGCAGCTATCCCTGGCTGGGCTTTGACGAGTTCCTGGACATCCGCGCTTTCGCCGATGCGGCCGCGCCGGGCGGGCCGGGGCCCTACGTGCCGGACGTGGCCGTGGCGCAGCGCGTGCGGGAACTGTTGCGGCGCACCGGCCGGGACGAGGGCGGGCAAGCGCTGTTCGTGTTCGTCATCACCATGGAAAACCATGGCCCGCTGCACCTGGAGCGCATGGCGCCGGCCGAGCAGGCGGGCCTGTACGACATGCCGCCGCCGGCCGGCTGCGGCGAACTGGGCATCTACCTGCGCCACCTGCGCAATGCCGACCGGATGCTGGCGATGCTCAGGCAGGCCCTGGCCGAGTCGGCCCGGCCGGGCGTGCTGGCGTTTTATGGCGACCACGTGCCGATCATGCCGCAGGTCTATGCGGCGCTGGGCGAGCCCGATGGCCGGACGGACTACCTGGTGTGGCGCACCCCCGGGCCGGCCGGGGCGGCGGCGCCTGCCGCGCCGCCCGAGTCCGCCGCACCCGCGCAGTCCTCCGAACCGGTGGAGCTGCCCGCCTGGGCGCTGGGCGAGCGGATCGTGGCGGCGTTGTCGCCAGGGCAGGCGCACACCCCGCTTTCGCCCGCGCCGGCCGGCGGGCCTGCCCCGGGCCTGTCGCTGCGCTACCCGCTGCCCGCCGGGCAAGGGCCTGCCCAGGCCGCGTTGATGCGGCTGGTGGCCTCGGGCCGTTCCTTCCTGTTCGGCCGCGGCCCGTTGCGCCAGCGCCTGCTGGGGCCGCGCCTGGACCGGGGGCGCATCGTGGCCGCCTATCGCGATGGCGTGCCGGTGGGCTTTTTGTCTTTTTCCACGCCGGGGCGCGGGCCTTACAGCCTGGCGTGGCGCGACTTTGCGCAGGTGTTCGGCGCGATGGCGGGCACGGCGCGCTATGCGGCTTTTTGCCTGATCAGCCGGCGCGAGCGCCGCTACCGCTTTTACGTGTACAGCCTGCGCGTGGCGCCCGAGGCGCGCCGCCAGGGGGTGGGTGCGGCGCTGCTGGCCGAGGCCGAGCGCCAGGCCCGCCTGTTGGGAGCCAGCGCCGTCGATGCCGAGGTCTTCGCCAGCAACGAACGGTCCATGGGGCTGTTCGCCAGCCAGGGCTACCGTCCGGTCCGGCGCATCGCGCTATGGGGCCTGGGCCGGTGGCTGCCGGCGGCCTCGATGGTGTGGCTGCGCAAGACGCTCTAGGGCGCGGTATGTGGCATGCCGCGCCGCCGCTCAGCCGCCGGGGGCTTTCTGCTGCAGGTCCTCGCCGCCCAGCCGGCCTGCCTCCGCCCGGACCTGGTCGGCATGGGCGGCGCTGTCGCATTGCACGTACACCATCACGGGACCGTCGATGCGGGGATTGGCGTATTGCTCGGCATAGTCGCCGCTTTGCTTGCCGTCGTGCCGCTTGCTGCCCGAGCAAAACGACGTCAACGGCGCCTACATGCTCGAGGGCAAGATGATCGACGGGCCCTTCATCGACCGGGCGCGGGCCATCCTGGCGCGGGCCGCTTCCTGAACGAACCGACGGCCGGCGGCGCCGGCCCGACCGAACCCGGGTTTTTCCGGCGACACCTTTCTGGCGACACCTATGAGCAGCGACTATCCCCTGTCAGGCATCAAAGTGCTGGACCTGAGCGCCTACATTGCCGGCCCGTACGGATGCAATCTCCTGGCCGACATGGGCGCCGAGGTCGTCAAGATCGAGTCTCCCGAGGGCGACAACCTGCGCAAGTATCCGTCCACGCTGCCCGGCGAGAGCCGGGCCTTCCTGGGCGTGAACCGGGGCAAGCACGGCATGTGCCTGGACCTGAAAAGCGAGCGGGGCTACGACGTCTTCATGCGGCTGGCCCGGCAGGCCGACGTGGTGGTCCACAATTTCCGGCCCTCGGTGCCGCCCCGGCTGCGCATCGACTACGACACCTTGCGCGCGGCCAACCCGCGGCTGGTCTATTGCTCCTTGACCGGCTACGGCCAAAGCGGGCCGCTGGCCAACCGGGCCGGCTACGACCAGGTGCTGCAGGCAAGGACCGGAATCTGCGCATCGCAGGGCACGGCGCAGGATCCGCAGATCGTCTATGGATCGGTGGTGGATTACTACGGCGCGGCCATGCTGGCCAACGGCGTGACCGCGGCGCTGCTGCAACGCGAAAGAACCGGCCAGGGCCAGCACGTATGCGTGTCGCTGCTGAGCAGCGCCCTGGCCATGCAGGCGGCCCGGCTGGTGGTGGCCGATGGCGAGCCGCGCGACATCAACCGCGACATGCGCTCGGGCGGCGTTACCGGCATACATCCCACGCGCCAGGGGCATTTGTACATATCGGCCAACACGCCGCATTTCTGGCGCTCGCTGTGCCAGCTGGCGGGCCTGCCGGAACTGGCCGAGGACGAGCGCTACGACACCGTCAAGAAGCGGGCCGCCCGCGTGGACGAGCTGGTTCCTGTGCTGCGTTCGGCCTTGCAGGCCAAGAGCGCCGAAGAATGGGAAAGGCTGTTCGGCGACCAGGTGCCGTGCTCGGTGGTGCGCAAGGTCGAGGATGTGTTCGAGGATGCGCAGGTGCAAGAGCAAGGGCTGGTCGGCGAGCACGAGCATCCCGCCATCGGCCGCTACCGCACCATCGCCAACCCCATTTCCTTCGGCTTGCCGGGCGCGCCGCGGCGGCTGCGCAGCGCGCCGGCCCTGGGCCAGCATACGCGCGAGCTGATGCGCGAGCTGGGGTATTCGCAGGCCGAGATTGCCGATGCCATCGCCCAACGGGGGGTCTTCGGCTAGCGCTGTATCCGCCGCTTTCCGTTCCCCGGGCCGGAAGGCTTTTCCAGTTTCCAGTTGTTGGCTCAACCTCGCAAGGAGGCCGTTATGTCCAAACGCGAAGCTTTGAAGATCCTTTCCTGCCTGGCCCTGTCCGGCGCCGCGGCGACGCTGGCGGCGGCCAGCCCGGCCGCGGCGGCGCAATGGCCCGAACGGCCTGTCCGCCTGGTCGTCCCGTTCGCGCCGGGCGGCAGCAACGACGTCATCGCCCGCAAGCTGGCCGACAGCATCAGCAAGAGCACGGGCCGCACTTTTGTCATCGAGAACAAGGCCGGCGCCGGCGGCGTGGTGGGTTCGGGCTATGTGGCCTCGTCCGCGCCCGACGGCTATACCTTCCTGTTCATCTCGGGTTCGCTGGCGACCTCGGCCGCGGTCCAGAAAACGCCCTATGACGCCCGGACCGCCTTCGACGCGGTGTCGCAGGTGGCCAGCGCCCCGTTCGTGGTCATCACCCGCGAGGGCTTTCCGGCCAAGGACATGCGCGGCCTGCTGGAGTACGCCCGGAACAACCCAGGCATGATCAATTTCGGCAGCGCCGGCCTGGGCGACAGCTCGCAGATGGCCACCGAGCTGCTTGCCAACAAGGCAGGCGTGAAAATGCAGACGGTGGGCTACAAGGGCATCTCGCCCGCGCAGATGGACCTGGTGGCCGGCCGCCTGGACATGATCATCACCACCATGGCCTCGATTCGCGGCACCCCGACCGACAAGCTGCCCAAGCTGGCCTTTACCGGCGCGCAGCGCGAGCCCGACTTCCCCGACATCCCGACGGTAAAAGAGGCGACCGGCCTGGACTACGACGTCAACGTCTGGTGGGGCGTGTTCGGTCCCAAGGGCGTGGATCCCGTCGCCCGCGACACGCTCAACGCCGAAATCCGCAAGGCCATTTCGACCGAGGAATTCGCCGCATTCCTGGAGGCCGTCGGCGCGCGCCCGCAGCCGTCTTCGCCCGAGGCGCTGCAAAAGCTGCTGGAGTCGGACCTGGACCAGTGGACGGAAACCGCCAAGGCCGCGGGCATCCGTGTCGAGTAATGTAGACGGCCGGGTCCGCCGGCCATTCCTGGAGCATCCATGAACCAAGCCCCCGGCGCTGGCGCGCAAGACGAACAAGAGGCAGCCGGGCGGGTCGTCGCGCAGTACCTGGCCCTCAGTACCCAGCGCCTGCACGACGTGCCTTCCCGCACCGATCCGGCCATCCTGGCCGCCGAGCAGGAGCGGCTGAACTCGGCCGTGCGCGCCAGCGCCGGCGCGCTCAGCCCTTACGCGCAGCCGGCCGACTACCCGCGCGCGCTGCTCCAGCTGCGCGACCGGGACGGGCCGGCCGGCTCCGCCGTGCCGGCGCCATCGGCCAACGGGAAGGCCGGGGCGGGCGCGCACCTTACGCTGGCGCAGGCCGCCCGCAAGCTGGACAGCGGCGAGCTCAGCGCCGAGCAGCTGGCGGCCCAGGCCCTGGCCCGGGCCGCCCAGTGCCAGCCCACGCTCAACGCCTTCATCGAGATCTGGGCGGACAAGGCCATGGCGCAGGCCCGGGCCGCCGATGCGCAGCGTGCGCGCGGCAAGGTGCGCGGCCCCTTGCATGGCATTCCGCTGGCCCACAAGGACTGCTTCGAGATCCTGGGCCACGCCGCGACCATCGGATCGAAGGCCCGCCCGCCCGTGCCGGCCACCGCCAATGCGCGGGCCATCGAATTGCTGGACGAGGCGGGCGCGGTTACGTTGGGCGTGCTGAACCTGAACGAGATGGTGGCCGGCCCCACCGGGCAGAATCCCGTCTTTGGCGATTGCTGCAACGCCCTGGATCCTGCCCGCATCGCGGGCGGCTCGTCCAGCGGGTCCGGCGCGGCCGTGGCCTCGGGAGCCGTCTTCGCGTCCCTGGGCAGCGATACCGGCGGCTCGATACGCCTGCCGGCATCGGTGCACGGCCTGTTCGGCCTCAAGCCCACCTATGGCCGCATCTCGCGCAGCGGCTGTTTTCCACGGGCGTTCTCGCTCGATTGCGCCGGCCCGCTGGCGCGCACCGCCGAAGACTGCGCGATCGTGCTGCAGGCGGTGGCCGGCCCCGATCCGCAGGATCCCTCGTCGCTGGATGCCGCCGTGCCGCCCTATCCCGCGCTGCTGGACGTGGCCGCCGAGAAAAGCCGCCTGGCGGTGCTGGCGCTGTCGGGCAAGGATGCCTGCAGCCCCGAGATCGCCGCCGTTTTTGCCGCCTTCGTCGAGCGCGCCGAGCGCCTGTTCGGCACCGCGCGCGAAGTGGGCTTTGCGCAGCTGTCGGCCTGCTACGCCATGGGCGACATCATCTCCAAGGTCGAGGCCGCCACGCTGCATGGTCAATGGATGCGCGCCAATCCGCAGGCCTATTCCCAGGCGGTGTATTCGCGCACGGAGCCCGGGCTGCATGTGCCCGCGGTGCGCTACCTGGAAGCGACGATGGCCCGCGCCCGCATCCTGCGCGAGTTCCTGGCCGGGCCGATGTCGGACGCCGACATCCTGCTGTGCCCGACCCTGCCGGTTCCGGTGCCGCTGCGCGCCGATGCCGACATGGAGAAAAAGGGCAGCGTCTTTGGCGTGGTCACGGAAATCACCCGCTTGACGCGGCCCTTCAGCTACCTGGGGCTGCCGGTGCTGACCATGCCCATCGGCGTGGACGGCAACGGCATGCCGGTAGGCGCCCAGCTGATCGGCAGGCCGCTGGCCGAGGCGCGGCTGCTGTCGTTCGCCCACCAGATGTCGCAAGCCTGAGCGGCCTTGCGGCAATGACCGACCTCATGCAATGAACAGGCGGACTCGAACATGAAACCTTGGGAACAATACCTGGACGAGGCCGACCGCGCCGTGCTGCGGCGCGGGCGCTTTGCCCGCCGCATGGGCTACGGCGGCCGGCCCGCGGTGGTGGTCATCGATGCGCAGCGCTACATGGTCGGCGAAGAGGGCGATGACGCAAGCTGGCCTTCGAGCTGCGGCGCCGCGGGCCGCGCGGCCCTGGCCCAGATCCAGCGCGTGGTGGCGCAGGCGCAGCAAAGCGGGATTCCGTGCTTTTTCACGCTATTCGAGCTGGACCCTGGCGGCAGCGACATCGGCGTATACGGCCGCAAGCGCGACCTGCTGGACAGCCCGCACTGGTGCCTGGCGGGTACGCCGGGCGCGCAGCTGGCCCCGCAGCTCGTGCCGGGCGAGCGGGATATCGTGTTCGTCAAGAAAAAGCCCAGCGGCTTTCATGGCACGCCCTTGCTGGGCTATCTGGTCGAGCGCCGCATCGACACCGTGATCGTGGTGGGCGGGGCCACCAGCAATTGCATACGCGCCACCGTGTTCGATTCCTCGTCCTACAACTTCCGCACCATCGTCCCGCAGGAAGCGGTCTTCGACCGCATCGCGATCTCGCACGCCATCAGCCTGTTCGACATGGACAGGCAGTTCGCCGACGTCGTGCCGGTCGAGGCGTTGCTGGACTACATGGGGAAAGTCGCCGTCGACCCTGGCTGCACATGACGCCATGGCGCACAGCAATGGCCGGATGATCTTGCCGACTGAGCCGGATCTGCGGGTGGATGGTCGGGGAGATTACCCTTCCATCTTCATGTTCATCGTCAACTTCCTCGATTATGACGTGAGCAGGATTTCACTGGGTCAATACACATGGCGGGACGACCGGCCCAAGACAGGCGGCTCGGAGGTGTGAGCTTGAATGTGATGGTCAGACTGTCGAGCTGGATGGTGCGCCGGCGTGCGTCGGTATGGATGGTGACATGTGCGGGCACCGCGTCCGTCAGGCCCAGGTCGTTGGCAGCGGTCATGCCATCGACCAGTAGGCGCAGTTGGTCGCGGCGTGCGATCGTATCCACCAGGGCGCGGTAGTCCGGGGCCGCTGTCTTCTCGGTCAGGCTGTTCACCCTGGGCCGGTCGTACAGGCCGCGGTCGATGCGGCGAAGCTGGCCAGCCGCGACCAAGCGTTGGAGCGCCTTGTCCACGGCATCACGACCACCAAGGTGAGAAAAATCGGCCGGCACCGACACTCGACCGGGAGCGGCCGCGTCGATGTGGGCCTGAGTTGGGCTTTGATATCGTTCATAGGGCACTCCTGTCCGATATTTGTATATGTTTTTCGGACGGAGGAGCTAGGGCGTACGAGGGCCAGAGCAACGCTTGCACAGCAAGATGGACAAGTAGGGAAAGTGATGAACAGGGCTGTGCAGACTGGATGAGCTTATGCAGATCCGCTTGAGGGTGTAATTCAATTGAATTACAATCATGATGTCTCAAGCCTATCTCGCAGGAGGCTCGCCATGTCCGCCAGTGCATTGGTTCAAACCCGCATCGACCCCGTTCTGAAAGAGCGGGCCACGGAAGTGCTCAACAACATGGGCCTCACAGTGTCGGATGCTGTGCGTATTCTATTGACCCGTGTGGCCAATGAAGGGGCGCTGCCGTTCAACTTTGCCGTTGATCCGGCGGTGCACGACGCTTGGTTCCGCGCCAAGGTTCAAGAGGCCTTGAGCGACCCGCGTCCTGCCGTGTCCAACGAAGAGGTCTCTGCCCATTTCGCCAAACGCCGCGCCGCCGCCATGCGCAAAGCCGAGGGCAAGGCGTGAAGGTCGAGTGGTCGGCGTTTGCGATGGAAGACCGGGACAGGATTTTCGATTACATCGAATCGGAAAGCCCCAAAGCAGCGGTATTGGTTGACAGCCGTATCGAAGAACAGGTCAATCGGCTTGCACAGTACCCGGAGTTCGGCCGGCCTGGCCGAGTTGAGGACACCCGCGAACTGGTCATCGGTCAGACGCCCTATATCGCGCCTTATCGCATCTATGGGGATGTCGTGCGCATCCTGCGCGTGCTGCATGGGGCGCAACAATGGCCGGATGATTTTGGTGATTGAATAGCACCCCAAAGTTGAGCCCCACGCATCGCATCATTGGCGGGATGGTACACCTGGGCCGGGCCTGCCCCACGAGCGCAAAGGCCGCGTGCGCTTTCATGTCATGGCCGCCAAGGTGTTCCGGGGAGAGTAGCTGCGCGACCCGAACCACCATCGGCGGTAGCCCTTGCCCGAGGGGGAAATCACGCGCTGAAAAAGGTGAGGTCCCGTCGAAACAAGTCAATGGCATGAGGGCTTCATGCAACTCTGCGCCGACAAGGCTCATCCTACGCCGGCTCCAGCTACTCAACCTGCTAGCCATGTGCCTAGAGGTGTTGCCGTGTTGCGTTTTTTATCAAGAACCATCCAAAGAGGCTTTTCGTGACCCTGCAGATCTCCCCAGACAATGCGTCTGTATAGACCCAAGTACTCCCATGACGCCCACGTATCATCATGGGCCTCCACGGTCTTCACGGTCAGTTTCATAGCGCACCCCCAAGAGTTCCTCGGAATTCGGGGGATAGGCTAGGGTACTGTCCCAGGATAAAAAAGCCTGGGATTCGGCGGAATCCGATGAGACAGTATGGGAGAGGAATTTGACGCAAGCCCTTGATTTCGCGGTGGAAATGGGACTTGGTGAGATCGTGCGGGACAGGCGAATGGTGGCCTGGGGCGGAATCGAACCACCGACACGCGGATTTTCAATCCGCTGCTCTACCAACTGAGCTACCAGGCCACGAAAGAGCGAGACTATACACTAAAAACTTCGCCCTTGCATAGCGTTGGCGCCACACTTGGGGCCCGATCCGGGGCAAAGGCCGCGCCAAGGGTCTATAATCCTCTGTTGTCTCCTGTTACCGCGTGATGACAGTGCGCAGTTGCGCCGCTGCCTCGCGCCCTGGCCGTCTTGCCCAGATGTCCGTCGACGTCCTTACCTTCGGCTTGAACCACGTCTCCGCGCCGGTGTCCGTGCGCGAGCGCGTGTCCATGCCCGTCGAGCTGCTCAAGCCGGCGCTGGCCGGGCTGCGCTCGGCCTTTGGCGGCGCGGTGCGCGAAGCGGCCATCCTGTCCACCTGTAATCGCACCGAGGTCTACTGTGCGGCCGACCGCGCGGTGGCCGACCAGTTGCCTGCGTGGCTGGCCGATTTCCATAGCGTGGCGGCCGGCGAGCTGCAGCCCCACCTGTATCGCCACGATCGCGACGACGCGGTGCGCCACGCCTTCCGCGTGGCCAGCGGGCTCGATTCCATGGTGCTGGGCGAGCCGCAGATCCTGGGGCAGATGAAGGACGCCGTGCGCACGGCCGGCGAGGCCGGCTCGCTGGGCACCTTGCTGCACCAGCTGTTCCAGCGCACCTTCTCGGTGGCCAAGGAGGTGCGTTCGCAGACCGCCATCGGCGCGCACTCGGTGTCCATGGCCGCCGCGGCCGTGCGCCTGGCCGAGCGGGTGTTCGGCGACCTGGGCCAGGCGCGCACGCTGTTCATCGGCGCGGGCGAGATGATCGAGCTCTGTGCCACGCACTTCGCCGCGCGCCAGCCCCAGGCCATGGTGGTGGCCAACCGCACGCTCGAGCGCGCCGAACACCTGGCCGGCCGGTTCGCCGCCGGCACCATGCGCCTGTCGGACCTGCCCGAGCGCCTGGCCGAATTCGACGTGGTGGTGTCCTGTACAGCCAGTTCCCTGCCCATATTGGGCCTGGGCCTGGTCGAGCGCGCCACGCGGGTGCGCCGCCACCGGCCCATGGTCATGGTCGATCTGGCCGTGCCGCGCGACATCGAGCCCGAGGTCGCGCGCCTGGGCGACGTCTACCTTTACTCCGTGGACGACCTGGGCAAGCTGGTGCAAAGCGGCTCGGACGCCCGCCGCGCGGCGGTGGTGCAGGCCGAGGCCATCATCGAGGCGCGCGTGCGCCATTTCATGCACTGGATGCAGTCGCGCGCCGTGGTGCCGGTCATCCAGAACCTGCACCAGGCCGCCGCCGACATCCAGGTCGCCGAACTCGAACGGGCCCGGCGGCTGCTGGCCCGCGGCGAGTCGCCCGAGGCCGTGCTCGAGCAGCTGGCGCACGGCCTGACCCAGAAATACCTGCACGGCCCCATGGCGGCCCTGAACCAGAGCCAGGACGCCGACCGCCAGCAGCTGATCGAGCTGCTGCCCAGGTTGTTCCCCGCCAAAGACGCCCGCCGTTAGCGGCGCTTTCCTGTCCTTGCCGCCACGCGGTCTCGCCGCCGCCTTTCTTTTCCTTTTGCCTCGTCCCTTATGAAATCGTCCATGCGTTCCCGGCTGGAGCAGCTGTCCCGCCGACTGATCGAAATCGACGCTATGCTGGCCGATCCGGACGCGGCCAGCGACATGGAGCGGTTTCGCAAGCTCTCGCGCGAACGGGCCGAGGTCGAGCCGGTGGCGCGGGCCTTTGCCGCCTTCACGCAGGCCGAGCAGGACCTGGAGACGGCGCAGCAGATGCTGTCCGATCCCGAGATGAAGGCGCTGGCGCAGGAAGAGATCGAGACGGCCAGGGCCGCCATCGAGAGGCTGGAGGCCGAGCTGCAGGTGCTGCTGCTGCCGCGCGATCCGGACGATGGACGCAGCGTTTTCCTGGAAATCCGCGCCGGCACCGGCGGCGACGAAAGCGCCCTGTTCTCGGGCGACCTGCTGCGCATGTACACCCGCTATGCCGAACGCATGGGCTGGAAGGTCGAGCTCATGTCCGAAAGCCCGTCCGAGCTGGGCGGCTACAAGGAAGTGGTGGCGCGCATCGAGGGCGAGGGCGCCTACGGCCGCTTGAAGTTCGAGTCGGGCGCGCATCGCGTGCAGCGCGTGCCGGCCACCGAGGCGCAAGGGCGTATCCACACCTCGGCCTGCACCGTGGCGGTGCTGCCCGAGGCCGATCCGGCGGTGGACATCGTCATCAACCCGGCGGACTTGCGCATCGACACCTTCCGCGCCAGCGGCGCGGGCGGCCAGCACATCAACAAGACCGATTCGGCGGTGCGGCTGACCCACCTGCCCACCGGCCTGGTGGTCGAATGCCAGGACGACCGCTCGCAGCATCGCAACCGCGAGAAGGCCATGCAGGTGCTGGCCGCGCGCCTGAAGGACCAGCAGCAGCGCGAGCGCCACGACAAGGAAGCGGCGCAGCGCAAGAGCCTGGTGGGCTCGGGCGACCGCTCCGAGCGCATCCGCACCTACAACTATCCCCAGGGCCGCCTGACCGACCACCGGATCAACCTGACGCTGTACAAGCTGCAGGCGATCCTGGAAGGCGACCTGGACGAACTGACCAGCGCCCTGCTGGCCGAACACCAGGCCGAGCAACTGGCCGCATTGGGAGAGCAAGCATGAGTCCCGCCCGCACGGCCGCCCCGGGGGCGGCGCTTCCGGCCTCGGGGAGGATGCCGCGCAGCGACAGGAGGGTAGTCCGATGACCCGCCGGCTGGGTTCCTGGCACCGTTGCACCCGCCTGGCGCGCCGCCGCGCCGCCGTGTCCGGGTGGCGTCCCGCGCGCAAGCAGCAGGACGCCGGCCAGCCCGAGGACAAGCGTCAAGAGGGCCAGGGGTGAGTGCCGGCCTGCGGCCGGCGCGGTCCTTGCCCCACGTTGCGGCCGACGGCGCGCCGCAGGCCACGGCGCGCGGGCTGATGGCCGGCTGCGGCCTGCCGCGCCTGGAGGCGCGCATGCTGCTCGAGCAGGTGCTGCAAAAGCCGCGCGCCTGGCTGCTGGCGCACGATCTGGACCCGCTGGACCCGGCGCTGGCGCGCCGCTTCGGCGAACTGGCCGCGCGCCGGCTGGCCGGCGAGCCCATGGCCTATCTGGTGGGCGAGCGCGAGTTCATGGGCCACCGCTTTGCCGTGAATCCAGACGTGCTGATCCCGCGTCCCGAAACCGAGCTGCTGGTCGAGACCGGGCTGGCGCACCTGCGGGCGCTGGCCGCTCCCAGGGTGCTGGACCTGGGCACCGGCAGCGGGGCCGTGGCCGTCTCCATCGCCCTGGCCCGGCCCGACGCGCAAGTGCTGGCCACCGATGCCAGCGCCGCGGCGCTGGCGCAGGCGCGCCTGAACGCCCAGGCCCTGGGCGCGGCCAACGTGCGCTTTGCCCTGGGGGATTGGTTCCAGGCGCTGCCGGCGCACGAGCCGCCTTTTGACCTGATCGTTTCCAATCCGCCGTACATCGCCGCCGGCGATGCGCACCTGGCCCAAGGCGACCTGCGCTTCGAGCCGCGCGCGGCGCTGACCGACCAGGCCGACGGCCTGTCGGCCCTGCGCGCCATCGTGGCCGGCGCCGGCGCGCGCCTGGCCCCCGGCGCGGCGCTGTGGCTCGAGCACGGCTGGGACCAGGGGCCGGCGGTGCGCCGGCTGCTGGCCCAGGCCGGCCTGCGCGAGCCCGCCAGCCTGCGCGACCTGGCCGGCATCGAGCGCATCTCCGGCGCAAAACTATAATTGTCCGATCTTCACGCGCATGCTCCGGCCTTCGGCCGCGGGCGTTCGCCTTACCCAGCGAGTCAAGCTATGAGCGACGTGCAAACCTTTATCCGCGAAACCGTCACCCAACATCCGGTGGTGCTGTTCATGAAGGGGTCGGCGCAATTCCCCCAGTGCGGCTTCTCCGGCCGTGCCATCCAGATCCTCAAGAGCTGTGGCGTGCGCAAGCTGATCACGGTCAATGTGCTCGAGGACGAGGAGGTGCGCGCGGGCATCAAGGAGTTCTCCAACTGGCCGACCATTCCGCAGCTCTACGTCAAGGGCGAATTCGTCGGCGGCTCGGACATCATGGCCGAGATGAACGAAAGCGGCGAACTCAAGAAGCTGCTGGACGAATCCGGGGCCACGCAGTGACGCAGGCGCGCCGGCGGCTGGTCGTCGGCGTCACCGGCGCCACTGGCGCCGTCTACGCGGTGCGCCTGCTGCAGGCCTTGCGCACGCGGCCCGACGTGGAAACGCACCTGGTGGTCTCCACGGCCGGGGTGCTGAACCTGCAGCATGAACTGGGGCTGTCGCGGGCCGAGGTGCACGCCATGGCCGACGTGGCGCATGGCGTGCGCGAGGTCGGCGCCACGCTGGCCAGCGGCAGCTTCAAGACCGCCGGCATGGTGGTGGCGCCGTGCTCGATGCGCACGCTGGGCGCCATTGCCCACGGCCTGGCCGACAACCTGCTGACGCGGGCGGCCGACGTGACGCTCAAGGAGCGCCGGCCGCTGGTGCTGATGGTGCGCGAGACGCCGTTCAACCTGGCGCACCTGCGCAACATGACCGCCGTCACCGAGATGGGCGGCATCATCTTCCCGCCGCTGCCGGCCTTCTATCACCAGCCCGCCAGCATCGAGCAGATGGTCGACCACACCGTGGCGCGCGTGCTGGACCTGTTCGACATCGAGGTGGATGCGCCGCGCTGGCAAGGCCTGGCCGCCACGGACCCGCAATGAAAGCCTCCAACAATTTCTTCCGCCTGGAAAACCGCCTGCAGACGCTGGCCGGCAAGGCCATTGCCGACTACCGCATGATCGACGAAGGCGACCGCATCCTGGTCTGCATGAGCGGGGGCAAGGATTCGTACACGCTGCTGTCGGTGCTGCGGGCCCTGCAAAAGCGCGCGCCGGTGCGCTTTGACCTGATCGCCATGAACCTGGACCAGAAGCAGCCCGGCTTTCCCGAGCACGTGCTGCCGGCCTATTTCGAGTCCATCGGCGTGGACTTTCGCATCGTCACGGCCGATACCTATTCCATCGTCAAGGAGAAGGTGCCCGAGGGCAAGACCACCTGCTCGCTGTGCTCGCGCCTGCGCCGCGGCGTGATCTACCGCACCGCCAAGGAGCTGGGCTGCAACAAGATCGCGCTGGGCCACCACCGCGACGACATCGTCGAGACCTTCTTCCTTAACATGTTCTTCGGCGGCAAGCTCAAGGGCATGCCGCCCAAGCTGGCCACCGACGACGGCCAGCACGTGGTGATCCGCCCGCTGGCCTATTGCAAGGAATCGGACATCGCCAGCTACGCGCGCGACATGCAATATCCCATCATCCCCTGCAACCTGTGCGGCTCGCAGGAGAACCTGCAGCGCCAGAAGGTCAAGGAGATGCTGCTGCAATGGGAGCGCGAGACGCCTGGCCGCGTGGACAACGTGTTCCGGGCGCTGGCCAACGTGGTGCCCTCGCACCTGGCCGATACCGCGCTGTTCGACTTCCAGGGCCTGGCCACCGACCTGGGCAGGATCGACGAGGCCTCGCTGTTCGGCCGCGCCTCGCATCCGCAGGATCCGCTGACCTTCTCGCACGCCAGCGAGAACCGCATCGAATTCGTGCGCCCGGCCGCGCGCAACGAGTCCCTGGCCGCAAGCTGAGGTTCGCCGGTGGCCGTGTCCCCGCCGCGCGGGTACGGCCACGGGCTTGCGCGTTTTCCCCATACGTATTTTTGTACGTGGCTGCACGTATGGACGTACGGGAGGGCTGCATTCCACACTGGAAAAAAGAGAATTTCCATACGTGGAGACAGTCATGCAGGGCGATTCGATATCGATCGTGGGCAGCGGGCATACCCCCTTCGGGCGGCTGGACGCGCTGAACCTTGAGCAGCTTATCGTCATGGCCGCTTCCCAGGCCATCGAAGAGGCCGGCATCGAGCCGGGGCAGATCGACGCGGTGTTCCTGGGCAACTTCAACGCCGGGCTTGTCCCCGATGCCTTTGCCGCGTCGCTGGTTCTGCAGGCCTCGCCCGCCTTGCGCTTTCGGCCGGCCACGCGCTGCGAAAACGCCTGCGCCTCGGGCGCGGCGGCGCTGCACGCGGGCATGCGCGCACTGCAGGCCGGCGCGGCGCGCACGGTGCTGGTGGTGGGTGCGGAAAAAATGACCTCGCGCAGCACCGCCGAGGTGACCGAGGCCTTGGCCGGCGCCGGCTACAAGAACGACCCGCAAGAGTCGGGGCTGAGCTTCCCGCAGCTGTTCGCCCGGGCCGCCAGCGAGTATGCCCGGCGCTACGAAGACCCCTTGCCCGCCATGGCCCAGATCGCAGCCAAGAACCACGGCAACGCCATGCACAATCCGCTGGCGCAGATGCACCGCGAGGTCGATGCCGATTTCTGCAACACGGTATCGGACAAGAACCCCGTGATCGCCGCGCCTTTGCGCCTGACGGATTGCTCGCTGATCACCGACGGGGCGGCTGCGGTGATCCTGGCCCGCAGCCAGGATGCGGGGGGCTATGCCCGCGAGGTGCGCCTGCGCGCGGCTACCCAGGTCAACGACTTCCTGCCCTTGCGCGAGCGCGACCTGCTGGCCTTCGAAGGCCCCCGCCTTGCCTTGGCGCAGGTCTACGAGCAAGCCGGGATCCGGCTGGACGACCTGGACTTTGCCGAAGTGCATGATTGCTTCACGATCGCCGAGCTGCTGATCTACGAAGCGATGGGGCTGGCGCCGGCCGGGCGCGGGCGCCAGGCGCTGGACGAGGGCATCGTGCAGCGGGGCGGGCGCCTGCCCGTCAACCTGTCGGGCGGCCTGAAGGCCAAGGGCCATCCCGTGGGCGCCACGGGCGTGTCCATGCACGCCCTGGCCTTCCGGCAGCTGACCGGGCAGGCCGGCGCCATGCAGTGTCCCGGCGCCAGCCTGGGACTGGTGTTCAACATGGGCGGGGCGGCGGTGGCCAACTACGCTTCGGTGCTCGAAGCCGTGCGTGCCTGAGGGTCGGCCCATGAACATTGCCACCTGGCTGCATGCGGCGGCGCAGTCCCATCCCCGCAATCCGGCCCTGTACCGCGGCATGCGGCTGCATGCCGACTACGGCCAGTTCGCCGCCCGCGCGCAGGCGCTGGGCCGCTGGCTGGCCCAGGTCCACGGCGTGCGGGAAGGAGAGCGGGTCGCGCTTTTCATGAAGAACCGGGTCGAATACCTGGAACTGTTCTACGCCTGCTGGTGGATAGGCGCCGTGGTCGTGCCCGTCAATCCCAAGCTGCATCCCAAGGAAGTGGGCTGGATCCTGGACGACGCCCAGGCCGGCGTGGTGTTCACCGACGGGCTGGCCGACCTTCCCGCTGGGTGCGTGCCGCAGGCCTGCCGCCATCTTGCGGTGGACGGCGCGGATTATGCCCGGGCCGCGCAGTCGGGGGCCGGTCCTGCGCATGAATCCGCCGGGCAGAGCGCAGCGCCAAGGTTTTCCATCGACCCGCCCCGCACGCTGACGCCGCAGGCGCTGGCCTGGCTGTTCTATACGTCCGGCACCACCGGCCGGCCCAAGGGCGTGATGCTGACGCATCGCAACCTGACGGCGATGGCGTTCTGCTATGCCGTGGACGTCGAACCGGTCGGCCCCGGCGACAGCATGCTCTACGCCGCGCCCATGTCGCACGGCGCGGGCCTTTACCACTTCATGTACGTGCGCAAGGCCGCGCGCCACATCGTGCCCGACAGCCGCGGTTTCGATCCCGCCGAGATCCTGGCATGCGCGCGGCGCTGCGGCGCCATGTCGCTGTTCGCCGCGCCCACGATGGTCAAGCGCCTGGTCGAGCAGGCGCGCCAGGAAGGCAGCGACGGCACGGGCCTGCGCACCGTGATCTACGGCGGCGCGCCGATGTACCGGGCGGATATCGAAGAGGCGCTGCGCGTACTGGGCCAGCGCTTCGTGCAGATCTACGGGCAGGGCGAAAGCCCCATGACCATCACGGCGCTCTCGCGCGAGGTCATCGCGGACACGGGCCATCCGCGCTGGCAGTCGCGGCTGGCGTCGGTGGGGACGGCGCAAAGCTGCGTGGCGGTGCGGGTGGTGGACCAGGACATGAGGCCGCTGCCGCCCGAGGCCGAAGGCGAGGTGGTGGTGCGCGGCGATACGGTGATGGCCGGCTACTGGCGCAACGAGTCCGCCACCCGCGCGGCCCTGTCCGACGGCTGGCTGCGTACCGGCGACATCGGCCGGCTCGATGCCGAGGGCTTTCTCACGCTGACCGACCGCAGCAAGGACGTGATCATCTCCGGCGGCTCGAACATCTATCCCCGCGAGGTCGAAGAGGTGCTGGCGCGCCACCCCGCGGTGCGCGAGGTCGCCGTGGTCGGCGCGCCCAGCGAGCAGTGGGGCGAGGAAGTGGTGGCCTTCGTGGTGGCGCACGAGGGGCGCGCGCTCGATCCCGCCGAGCTCGACCAATGGTGCCGCCAGGAGATCGCGGCGTTCAAGAGGCCCAGGCGCTATTGCCTGCGCGATGCCTTGCCCAAGAACAGCTACGGCAAGATCCCCAAGACCGTGCTGCGCGATGACCTTCGGACCGGCGGCGCCGGACGGTCCGGCCAGGATTGAGGCGGGCGCGCCGGCGCTTTACCAACCACGAGGAGACAAGCCATGAAAAGAAGAGACTTCATCAAGACCGCCGGCCTGCTGGCAGGCGTGGCCGCTCCGGCGGTCTGGTCGGCACGCGCCTACGCCGCCAGCAAGCCGGTCAGCATCAAGTTCGACAGCTATATCTCGGAGACGGCCGGGCCCTCGCGCCTGGACGAATGGTTCCTGCAGCAGCTCGAGCAGCGCAGCAACGGCCAGGTCAAGGTGCGGCGCTATTGGTCGCAGTCGCTCAACAAGGTCGGCGAGCACCTGTCCGCCGTGCGCGACGGCACATCGGAAATGTCGCTGATCTCGCCGGGCTATTACCAGGCCCAGCTGCCCGTCACGCGCGGGCTGGAATGGTACTTCCGCATGCAGCGCGCCGATGCCTTGCAACTGGTGTGCCGCGACGTATACGAGCAGTTCGAGCCGTTGCGCACGGAATGGGAGCAGCGCTACCGGTCCAAGGTCATGTACTGGACCAACTGGTATTACGCGCCGCTGGTCACGCGCGAGCCCATCCGCTCGGTCGAGGACATCCGCGGCAAGCGGATACGCGGCTACGGGGTAGCCAACGACGTGATCCAGCGCCTGGGCGGCACGGCCGTGCCGATGGCCGCGCCGGAGGTCTATACCGCGCTCGAGCGCGGCGTGCTGGACGGCGTATACGGCTTTGACTTCATCACCGCCGTGGCCTACAAGCTGCACGAGATCGCGCCGCATTTCACCGATATCGGCGACGGTCCGCACGGGCCCTCGGCCACCATCATCAACCAGCGTACCTGGCAGTCGTTCCCCGATCCGGTCAAGGCGATCTGCGACGACATCGTCGCCGAGATCTACGCCGGCAAGTACAACGAGATCTTCGATGCGGCGGCGCGCCAGTATGTCAAGACCGCCCTGGCCGAGGGGGCGAAGTTCTCGTCCTTGTCCGACGAGGAAAAGGCGCGCGCCAGGCAGCTGGTCCAGCCCGCGCAGGTGCAATCCTGGGTGGAAAGGGTCGCCAAGCCGGCGGGCATCGATGGCGAGGGGATGCAGGCCCTGATCGGGCAGGCCATCGCCAAGTACGACCCGCAGGGCAAGCTGCTGCGTTTCGACGAACTGGCCGCCCAGGCCTGACCGCCTTGCGGGCAGCATCCTGGCCGGATGCTGCCCGCTCATCCCTGTTGCCGCGTCCTGCGCCGTTCGAACGATGACACAAGACACCCTGATCGCCCGCACCTTGCGCGCCGCCGCCAACCTGACCGGCATGGTGGCGCTGGCGTTCCTGCTGTTCATGATGCTGGGCACCACCGTCGATGCGGCGGCGCGGCTTGCCGCCGGCCGGCCTATTGCGGGCGTGTTCGAGATCTCCGAGCTCGCCATGGTGATGGTCGTGTTCATGGGCCTGGGCTGGACCCAGGCCGACCAGGCCCATATCCGCGTCACGCTGCTCAAGGACCGGCTGCCGCCGCGCGCGGCGCGCATGCTGGACGCATTGGCATGGCTGCTGGCCGCGGTGCTGCTTGCCGTGCTGGCGTATCCGGCCACGGGCGAGGCCATCGAGTCGGTGGCCATACGCGAATTCCGCTGGGGCTATGTCGAAGTGCCCATCTGGTGGGCCAAGCTGGCGGTCGCGGCCGGGCTGTGGTTCGGCGCCTTGCAGATGCTGGCTTGCGCGGCCGCGGCCCTGTGCCGCCCGGCGCCGCCGCCCGAAGCAGGCGCACGCGCGGCGGCGCATTAAGGAGCCCGGCATGGACGCAACGACCGCAACCCTTATCGCCACCGGCCTGATCTTCGTATTGCTGCTGCTGGGCGTGCCGGTATTCGCCGCCCTGGGCCTGGCCGGCGTGGCCGGCATCGTCATGATCGAGGACCTGGCCTTCGTCCTGAACCGCCTGAAGTCATTTTCCTATGCCCAGTCGGCCTCGTACCTGCTGACGGTGATCCCGCTGTTCATCCTGATGGGCGCTTTCGCCCACCATGCTGGCATCGGCTCGCGCCTGTTCGGCGTGGCCCGCAACTGGGTGGGCCATCTGCGCGGCGGGCTGGCCATGGCCAGCGTGCTGACCTGCGCCGGTTTCGCCGCGACCTCCGGCTCGAGCGTGGCCACGGCCGCCACGGTGGGCGCGGTGGCGATCCCCGAAATGAAGAAATCCGGCTACGACCCGCGCCTGTCGGCCGGGGCCATCGCGGCGGGCGGGGTGCTGGGCGTGCTGATTCCGCCCAGCGTACTGCTGATTTTCTATGCCGCGCTGACCGAGGTCTCGGCGGGCAAGATGCTGGTGGCGGGGGTGCTGCCCGGCCTGCTGTCCACGCTGGTCTTCATCGTCGGGATCTGGGCGGTGACGGCCAGCGGCAAGGTGCCGGCCCCGGCCGTGCCCCGCCAGGGCTGGAGGGTGCGGCTGGCCTCGCTCAAGGATGGCTGGCAGGTGCTGGCGCTCTTTCTGATCGTGCTGGGCGGCATCTACCTGGGCGTGGTGACCGCCACCGAGGCCGCCGCCGTGGGCGCCTTCGCGGCTTTGCTGATGCTGTTGTGCGCGCGGCAGGCCAGGCCCGCGCTGGGACGCCGGCTCTACGAGAGCTTTCGCAGCGCCATCACCACCACCGTGATGGTGCTGTTCGCCATGCTGGGCGCGGGCCTGTTCAGCCTTTTCCTGAGCCTGGCGCAGATCCCGCAGCAGATCGCCGAGGCCGTCGTGGCGTCGAACGTGCCGCCGCTGCTGATCGTGGCGCTGCTGCTGCTGTCCTATTTCCCGCTGGGCATGTTCCTTGATGCCTTCTCGATGCTGGTCATTACCTTGCCGATCATGTTCCCCACCGTGGTGTCGCTGGGCTTCGATCCGATCTGGTTCGGCATCCTGGCGGTAAAGATGTGCGAGATCGGCCTGATCACGCCTCCGGTGGGGCTGAACGTCTTCGTCATCGCCGGCATCGACCGCAGCACGCCGCTGACGCGGATATTCCAGGGCGCCTGGTGGTTCGTCATCATGGAGTTCGTGGCCACAGCGATCCTGTTCGCGTTTCCGGCCATCGTCACCGTATTGCCCGAGATGATGCTGGGCAAGTAGCGCCAGCCCGCGCGGCTGCACTGGCGGCCGCACGGCGGGCGGCTAGGTATTGCGGTGGACCATGATGATGCGCGAGACCAGTTCGGCCGTGTTCTTGGCTTCGAGCTTGCGCATGATGCGGCCCCGGTGCACCTCGACCGTGCGGTGCGAGATGTTCAGCCGCGCGGCGATTTCCTTGCAGCTCAGGCCGTTGACCACGTAGCCGGAAATCTCGCGTTCGCGCCGGGTCAGGTTGGCGGTCTTGGCCGGATTGTCGGCGATGCGCTCGAAGCTCCAGATCATCAGTTCGAAGGGATCGTCCGATGTCAGCGTGATGCCGCGCGCCCGCGCCCAGAATATCTCGCGGCTGCGGTGCTGCATGAAGCGCTCGTCCTCGTAGTAGCAGTTGCGCTGCAGGTGCCGCAGGCAGCGCTGGCCGATCTCGTGGTAGTCGGCAAACGAGGGATAGAGCTTGAGGATGGATTCGCCCACCAGCTCTTCGCGCTTGTAGCCGAACAGGTGCGCGAACGCATGATTGCATTCCGAGATGCGGCGCGCGCTGCACACCACCTGCGGAGCAGGGGACTCCTTGAATGCCAGCAAAGCCAGGTGTTGGTCGCTCATGCTCGTCTCCCTTGCGTTTTTCTCCTTGGCGCGCCACCGGAGCCGATTGTAGGTCGGCCCGGCCATCCGGGGGGGCCTAGCCCTGCACCAGCCCCAGCCCGTTCAGCCCGCCCAGCGTGGCCGGCCAATGCCGTTGCCGGGCGCTTTGCAGCAGGATGCGGCCCCAGGCCATCCAGCCGGTCCAGTCGATGCGCTTGTCCCAGGCCGTGCCCCATGCCTGCAGCGCCGCCAGGCCGTCCGCGGCATGTCCGGCGGCCCCGTCCCAGTCGCCGGCGGTCAGCGCCAGCTGGGCCAGCAGCAGGCGCGGCTCGCCCACCCAGGGATTGTGCGCGGCGGCCGCCTGCACGATATGGCGCACGCTGTCCATCTCGGTCAGCGGATGCATGCGGGTGATGGCCTGCCAATACAGGGCGCTGGCGGCCGCTTCGTCGGCGGCCTCCAGGGTGGCCGCGCAGCCGCCGAAGGCCGGCGGCACCGGCAGGCCCGTGCCCGAGAGCCGGGCCACCGGGCGCAGCAGGCGCGAGAGCATGTGCAGCACGTTGGCCGGCGGCTTGAGCGGCCCCGGCCACAGCGAGGCGGCCCAGTTCGGCGCCAGTTCGCGGCGCGCCTGGTGCGGATAGCCGGCGAAGATCTCGTCCTGCCAGCTGTGCCACTGCTCGGCCACGTCGGCGGCCGACACGATGGCGAAGGCGGCGACCTCGCGGCCCGACAGCGCATGGGCCTGGCCGTCCGGACCGGCCAGCGCCAGTCCGGCCGAAAGATCCTCGTCCTGGGCCTGGGCCTGCAGCAGGCGCTGCACGAAGGCCGTGCGCGGCATGGCGCAGAAGCGATGCACCCATTGCTCGGCCTCCTGGCCCAGCGCCTGGCGCAGCACCTCGCGCTCGCGGTCGCGGTCGAACAGGGTGAGATCGACGTATTCGTTGCCGTAGACGCTGTGGAACAGGCCCAGCAGGCGCACCTCGCGCGGCTGGTTCCACAGGGCCAGGGTGCGGTAGACGCCCAGCAGGTGGTGCTTGAACGTGCCGGCCTTGTGCCAGTCCTCGCCGGCGCTGCGCGCGAACAGCAGCGTCAGCAGCTCGGGCAGGTCGGCGTCGATGCCGCTGTAGTGGTCGGCCAGCAGGTCGCGGGCGTGGGGATGAAGCGTGAATTCGGCCATGAGCGCAGTTGCGGGATGATCGTTGTCGCGAAGGCGGCGCCGCCGCGCGGCGCCATGCCCTCTATTGTCGCCCAACGGCCGGTGCGCCGCAGGGCGCCATCCATCGTAAACTGCGCGCTTTCCTGATCGATACGGAGTCTTTTGCCATGCGCTTGCGCCATGCCGTGGCCGCCTGGGCGGCCGCCTTTACGTTTGCCCTGCCTGCCACCGCGCAGGAAAAACCCCTGGTGGTCGGCGTCACCGTCGGTCCCCATGCGCAGATCACCGAGGTCGCGCGCGAGGTGGCCCAGGCGCAGGGGCTGGCCGTGCGCCTGGTCGAATTTAGCGACTTCATCCAGCCCAACGCGGCCCTGGATGCCGGCGAACTGGACCTGAACATCTACCAGCACCGGCCGTTCCTGGAGGCGCAGAACAAGGCGCGCGGCTACAAGCTGGTGCCCGTGGGCAGCGCCGTGGTACAGCAGATGGGGGTGTATTCCAAGCGCCACGCCTCCCTCGATGCGCTGCCGCAAGGGGCCACCGTGGCCATCCCCAACGATCCGACCAACGGCGCGCGGGCCCTGCTGGTGCTGCAGGCCGCCGGCCTGATCGGCCTGAAGCCTGGCGTGACCGTCACGGCTTCGGTGTTCGACATCGTGGAAAATCCCAAGAAGCTCAGGATCGTGGAGATCGAGGCCGCCCAGCTGCCGCATTCGCTCTCGGACGTCGATGCCGCCGCGGTCAATTCCGCCTACGCCATTCCCGCCGGGCTGTCGCCGGCCAAGGACGCGCTGGCGCTGGAAAGCCGCGAAGCGCCGTTCGCGGTGGTGCTCATCGCCGCACGCCAGGACAACAAGGACGATCCGCGCGTGGCGCGCTTCGTCAAGGCCTACCAGTCCGAGCAGGTGCGCCAGTTCGTCGAGCAGACTTTCCCGGGCGCCTATTCGGTGTCCTGGTAATCCGGGCCGCGGGCCACCCGTACCTCCACGCCCACCGCCGCGCAATCCGAGAACGCCATCGGCTTGCTGATGCGCAGCCGCACCGCCTGGATGTCCGGAAAGTCGGCCAGCAGCCGCCTGGCCACCTGCTCGCACAGCGTCTCGATCAGGTTCACGTGCGCCTGGGTGCATTCCTGCACGATGGCTTCGCGCAGGTGGCGGTAATCGAGCACGCTATGGATATCGTGGTCGTTCACGGGGCCGGTCACGCGCAGGTCGATCTCGGCGTCCACGTGCAGCGGCTGGGTGGCGCGGCGTTCGTGTTCGAGGATGCCGATGCGGGCATCGAGCGCGAGACGGGAAAAGAAGATGCGGCGGGTGGACATGATGAAGGCGCGAATGAAGGTGCGCGAATTGTAGTGCGCCCCCGGGCCGCGCGCCGCGCTGTCTACAATCGCGCTTCATGAAGGGACAGCCGGCATCTGGGATGGAGCTCATGCAGCAGCACGGACACGCGCCGCAAGGCGAAATCGATGCGGCCATCGTCGGGGCCGGGCCGGCCGGCGCCTCGTGCGCCCTGTGGCTGGCCCGCCTGGGCCTGCGCCCCTTGCTGCTGGAGGCCGGCCACGCGCCGGGCGGCCTGGAGCGCGACAACCCCTATCCGGACCAGTGGATCGCGGTGCTGCCCGGGGTCACGGGCATGCAGGTGGCGGCCAACATCGGCCAGAGCCTGCGCGAGGCCGGCGTGCCCATGCGCTTGCGCCAGCAGGTCGTGTCGGCGCGGCGGCACGGGCAGGGCTTCGTGCTGGAGCTGGCCGATGCCGCCGGCGGCGGCCCCTGGCGGCTGCCGGCGCCGCGCCTGGTGATCGCCAGCGGCGTGCGCCCGCGCGGCCTGGGGCCGGGCGGGTGCTGCGAGCCCGCGCCGGGCGTGCTGTACGGGCCGGGCAGCCATATCGCCGCGCAGGACTACGCCGGCCTGTCGGTAGCGGTGCTGGGCGGCGGGGACAACGGTTTCGAGAACTACGGCTACGTGCGCGGCCGGGGCGCGCGCCAGGTGCACCTGTACGCCCGCAGCGTGCGGGCCCAGCGCCAGTGGGTGGCGCGGGCGGACGGGCGCGATGTCTTCCTGGGTCCGTATGAGGTGGACGTGCGCGCCCGCACCGTCAACGGGCGGCCCTACGACCTGATCCTGGTGTTCCACGGCTGGGCGCCGCAGGCCGGCTTTGCCGATCCGCTGGGCCTGGTGCGCGATGCGCGCGGCTTCATCCTGACCGATGCCGCCAGCGCCCGGGCCAGCGTGCCCGGGGTCTACGCCATTGGCGAGGCCGCCCAGCGCATGCATCCTTGCGTGGTCACCGCGCTGGCCGATGGCGTGGTGGCCGCCAAGGCGATCCAGGCCGAGGTGGAATCGGCCCGGCTGGCCGACGGCTAGCCAGGCGGGCCCCGACGGCCGGCGCGGCGCGCCCGGCCCGGGCTCAGTCCAGGCGGCATTCCAGCGGCGCGGGCTCGGCCAGCCGAAGCCTGAACAGGCGCAGCTCGTCGCGGCGGAATACGTGGATCGCCACGGTATCGCCGGGGCGGTAGCGCTGCAGCAGCGTATCCAGGTTGCCGCCTTCCACCTTGAGTCCGTCGATGGCCACCAGCACGTCGCCGGCCGACAGGCCCGCGCGGTGCGCCGCGCCATGCTCGTAGACCGTGGCCAGCGCCACGGATTCGCCCTGGCGGCGCGTGCGCACGTCCAGGGATGGCAGGCTCGACGCCGCTTTCCAGGTGGTGGATATGCCTTCGGCCGCCAGCAGCGCCTGCAGCGGCACGTCCTCGGTGCCTTCGACGTGGCGCCGCAGGAATGGCGCGACGTCCACGCCGGTGGCCTCGCGCACCAGGGCCGCCATCTCGTCCTCGCCCACGCCGCGCTGCGCCGCCCCGGCATAGAAGTCGCGGCCATAGCGGCGCCACATCAGGCGCATCACGTCATCGAGCGAGCGGCGCCGCCCCGTGGCCTGCCGGATGGTCAGGTCCAGTCCCAGCGCCACCAGCGCGCCCTTGGTGTAATAGCTGACCAGGGCGTTGGGCGAGTTCTCGTCCTGCTTGTAATAGCGCGTCCAGGCGTCGTGGGAGCTTTGGGCCACGGATTGCTTGCGGCGTCCGGGCGCGCGCATGACGCCGCTGATGGTCTTGCCCAGCAAATCCAGGTAGGCCGAGCGGCCGATCACGCCCGAGCGCAGCAGCAGCAGGTCGTCGTAGTAGGAGGTGAAGCCCTCGAACACCCACAGCAGGCGGGTATGGCTGGGAGCCTGCAGCCGGTAGGGCACGAAGGCGGCGGGCTTGATGCGCTTGACGTGCCAGGTGTGGAAATACTCGTGGCTGACCAGGCCCAGGAAGCGGCGGTAGCCCTCGCCCAGCCCGGCCTGCCCGCGCGCGGGCAGGTCCTTGCGCGCGGCCATGAGCGCGGTGGAAGCGCGATGCTCCAGCCCGCCGTAGCCGTCGGCGGTGACATGGGTCATGAAGACGTAGCGCCGGGCGCTGTCCAGGAACGGCGCGCGCCGCGTGCGCGGCTCGAAGAAGGCGATCTGCGCCTCGCAGATGCGCCGCACGTCCTGCGCGATGCGCGGCAGGTCCAGGTTGGGCGCCTGGCCGGTGAAGACCAGTTCGTGCTCGGCGCCGTGGGCGGTAAAGCCGATGACCTGCGGCGTGCCCATTTCGACGGGGTGGTCGATCAGGGCGTCGTAGTCGGGCGCCAGGTACAGGCCGAAGCCGTGGCGCCGCGCCGCGCCCGGCCAGCCGCGCGCCTCGGGCAGGCTGGTGTAGACCTTCCAGCCGGCGATGCCAGGCGGCTCGGCCAGGTCCAGCAGGCAGGGCAGCATGTCCTGGCCATGCACGCGCAGGAAAACGCTGGTGCCGTTGAAAAAGCCGTGGCTCTCGTCCAGGTGCGCGCCGCGCACCGACAGGTCCCAGGCGTAGACCGTGTACTCCAGCACCAGCGGCCCGGCGCACGGCGCGGCGCGCCAGCTGTGGTCGCCGATCTTTTGCAGCGGCACCGCGCGCCGGCCGGCGCGCGCGGACAGGGTTTCTATCTGGCGCGAGAAATCGCGGATCAGGTAGCTGCCCGGGATCCAGGCGGGCAGCGAAACCACCTGCCCGTCCGGGTCGGGCGCCTCGATGGCCAGCGTGACGCGAAAGCGGTGGCCTGCCGGATCGTAAGGCTGCAGGCGGTAAAGTAGGGGCTTGTTCTGCATGGCGCTATCTTACTTCCCACCCATCCCTGCAAGAGGAGACATCCCATGAGCGAATCCCTGGTGCTGACCGAGACGCGCGGGCGCGTGGCGCTGCTTACGCTCAACCGTCCCAAGGCGCTGAACGCCCTGAACGACGACCTGATGAACCAGTTGGGCGAGGCGCTGCTGCGCTTCGATGCCGACGATGCGGTGGGCGCCATCGTCATCACCGGCAGCGAAAAGGCCTTTGCGGCGGGGGCGGATATCGGCGCCATGCAGCAATGGGACTACATGGATGTCTATCGCGGCGATTTCATCACCCGCAACTGGGAGACCCTGCGGCGCGTGCGCAAGCCGGTGATCGCCGCCGTGGCCGGCTATGCGCTGGGCGGGGGCTGCGAGCTGGCCATGATGTGCGACATCGTCATCGCCGCCGAAACCGCCAAGTTCGGCCAGCCCGAGATCAAGCTGGGCCTGATCCCGGGCGCCGGCGGCACGCAGCGCCTGCCGCGCGCGGTGGGCAAGGCCAAGGCCATGGACCTGGTGCTGACCGCGCGTACCATGGACGCGCAGGAAGCCGAGCGTTCGGGGCTGGTCTCGCGCGTGGTGCCCGCCGAGCGGCTGCTGGACGAGGCGATGGAGGCGGCCACGGTGATCGCCTCGATGTCGCTGCCCTCGGTGCTGATGGCCAAGGAAAGCGTCAACCGCGCCTACGAGTCGTCGCTGGCCGAAGGCGTGCTGTTCGAGCGCCGCGTGTTCCACTCGCTGTTCGCCACGGCCGACAAGACCGAGGGCACCACCGCGTTCGTCGAGAAGCGCAAGCCCGACTTCAAGCACCGCTGAGGGCGGGCGGCGCTGAGACCTATTGATACCTTTGTCCTATACCTTGTTTCAGCCTCTTTGAATAAGCTGAAAAACCTGATCCCGGGCCGTGGCCAGGCGGGTCCCCAGGCGCTGCGCTGCGCCGGCAGGAAGGGGGAGATGGTGCGGTCCGCAAGGCAACAAGCACAAAGGAGTCCCTCATGCGTCGTCCCCTGTTCTCGAGTACGTGCTCGGCCGCGGTACTGGCCGGCGCCTTCGGCCTGGCCGTGGTCTTCGCCGCGCAGGCCCAGCCCCAGCACAGCCTGAGGCTGGTGTCCGAAACGCCCGTGTCCGGGCAGGGGGGCGCCCAGCCGCTGCAGCATTACGCCACGGTGGCGCCCATGTCGGGCCAGGAGCTGCGCGAGACGGCGGTCGATGCCTATGTCTATGCCTATCCCCTGGTGCTGCAGGAGGTCACGCGCCGCATCGCCACCAGCGCCGCCGGCCCGGGCCGCGCGCCCATCAACCAGTGGGGCCATACCAACGCCTTCCCCAGCGCCGACACCCCGCACGCCGCCTGGCCCAGCCAGGACATGCTGTACTCGAACCTGTGGTTCGACCTGACGGCCGAGCCCCTGATCGTGCACCTGCCCGATGCGGGCGGGCGCTATTACTTCGCCCCGATCTTCGACGCCTGGTCCGACCAGTTCGCCGTGCGCGGGCCGCGCACCACCGGCGGCGGCGAGCAGGTCTTCGCCCTGGTGGGCCCGGAATGGCGGGGCGCGCTGCCCAACAACATCGAGATCGTGCGCAGCCCCACCGCCACCGGCTGGATGAGCGTGCGCGTGCAGGCCAACGGCGCGAAGGACATCGCCAACGTGGCGCAGTTCCAGTCCGGCCTGTCGGCCACCCCCATGAGCCAGTCGCGCTATGCGGCCCCGCCCGCGCCGATGGGTCCGTCCGCCGCGGCCGGCGCCGGCCGTGCCTGGATGCCCACGCCGCTGGCGCAACAGCCGGCGGCGCAGCAGTCCCAGCAGCCCGTCTGGGATACCCAGACCCCGGCGGCCGAGCAGGTGGCGCGCATGGACGCCAACACTTTCTTTACCCTGTATGCCGAGTCGGCCCGCGTGAATCCGCCGCATGCCAACGACTATCCGATCCTGGACCGCCTGCGCCGCATCGGCCTGGACGCGCGCGGCGGCGTGCCCTTCGCCAACCTGGATCCCGTGGTGCAGCGCGCCCTGGCCGAGGCAGCGCCGGCCGCAGGCGAACGCATCCGCGAGGCGCTTACCCGCGCCGGCACCGGCTACAACGGCTGGCGCACCGTGCTGCGCGGCATCGGCACCTATGGCACCGACTATACCCAGCGCGCGGCCATCGCCTATGCCGGCCTGGGCGCCAACACCATCGAGGACGCCATCTATCCGGTGGCGCTGATGGACGAGGAGGGCGAGCTGCTCGATGGCCGGCGCGACTACGTCATCCACTTCCGCAAGGACGAGCTGCCGCCGGTCAATGCTTTCTGGTCGATCAACCTTTACGGCCCCAACCATGGCTATATTCCGAACCAGGCCAATCGCCATTCGCTGGGCAGCCGCGATCCGCTGACCTACAACCCGGACGGCTCGCTCACCTTGTACGTCAGCCATGACGCCCCGCGCGAGAGCCGCCGGGCCAACTGGCTGCCGGCGCCCGAGTCGGGCCCGTTCTCGCTGAACATGCGGCTGTACTGGCCCAAGGCCGACGCCCTGGACGGCAAGTGGGCGCCGCCCCTGGTGCGCAGGGACTGAGGCCGCCGCTTCGCAGGCGCAAACCCAAGCGGCCCGGCGGGCCGCTTTTTTGCCCCCGGGTGTTGCGCAAAAGTGACAGTCGCTTTCCTTTCCGGCGGCCTCTTGCGGTCCGGGTTAACACTTAGGCTTATTTGCCCGTCAAAAACGTTTCACGCTATACTCGTAGAGTTTGTCGCTTGCGGAAAAAGAACGTGGCTGGGCCAGAGCAGACGCCGAAGTACATGCCGGCTGCGCTGTCTGGATCCAGGCAGGGCGGGGCAGGCGGTAGCGAGACAAGCAGCAGTCCGGGGGATCCGGATCCAGGTATGCAGTCAGGCTTGCTGGGCACGACGCGTGCGCAAGGGCGCAGCGTGGTGCTGCAGCCGCACGAGCGCGCGGCGCTCAATGCCCGCGCGGGCCGTGGCCTGGTGGGCGCGCTGATTGCGCAAGGGGTGCTGGCGCTGGTTGCGGCCGGCGTTTCCTGGGCGATCGCCGGGACTGCGGCGGGCTTGTCGGCATTGGCGGGAGCGGGGGCATATTTCATTCCCAACACGCTTTTTGCCTTGCGGCTGCTGCTCGATGTCTACCGTCCGGGCGGGGCCCGCCCCTACGCGTTCCTGCTGGGCGAGATGCTTAAGATCGGCATGGCGGTCGTGCTGCTGTGGGTGACGGTCCGCGTGGGTGCGGACCGCATCGTGTGGCCGGCCCTGCTGGCCGGCCTGTTCAGTGCTATGAAGGGCTACGTGCTGCTATTGATGTTCCGCAGGTTGTAACAGACCGGCGGCAAAGTGTTCAACAAGACCGGGTGCCGCGCGGCCTGCGTGGCGACC
This sequence comes from Orrella sp. JC864, assembly GCF_037026685.1. NCBI lineage: Bacteria > Pseudomonadati > Pseudomonadota > Betaproteobacteria > Burkholderiales > Alcaligenaceae > Orrella > Orrella sp. JC864. Next base: position 239,084 of record NZ_JBANET010000005.1, read on the forward strand.
GGCGTGGGTTCGGCTCAGTTTCGGCTCAGTTTCGGGGTAGGGAAGCAAATGGCTGCTGCAAGCGACGTATCGCCTCAGTCCTATTACATACAGCACCATTTGGTGCACTTCAACAATATCGGCGAGAAGCAGGAATCGATCGCCCAGTTCAACGTCATCAACTACGACTCGATCTTCTGGTCGCTGGCCATGGGCCTGATCGTCGTGTTGTTCCTGTGGCGCGCCGCCCGCCGCGCCACCGCCGGCGTGCCGGGACGGATGCAGTCCTTCGTCGAGCTCGTCGTCGACATGGTCGAGACGCAGGCCCGCAGCATCGTTCCCAACGAGCAGTCGCGCCGCTTCGTCTCGCCCCTGGCCCTGACCGTGTTCCTGTGGATCATCCTGATGAACGCGCTGGACCTGGTGCCCGTGGACCTGCTGCCGCGCATCTACGCCTGGACCGGCCTGGGCGCCGAGTACGGCGATCCGCTCTATTACCACCGCATCCTGCCCACCGCCGACCTGAACGTGCCCATGGGCATGTCGCTGGGCGTGCTGCTGCTGATGTTCTACTACGGCATCAAGATCAAGCACCCGGGCGGCTTTGTCAAGGAACTGTTCACCGCCCCGTTTCATGCGCACGGCATCATGGCCGTGCTGCTGGCGCCCGCGAACTTCCTGCTGAACCTGGTCGAATACGGCGCCAAGTCGGTGTCGCTCGGCATGCGGCTGTTCGGCAACATGTTCGCAGGCGAACTCGTGTTCATGCTGGTTGCGCTCCTGGGAGGCGCCTGGACGGGCCTGAACGCGGCCAGCGTGGGGTTGGGCATCGGCCATATCGTGGCCGGTTCCATCTGGGCGATCTTCCACATCATGATCGTCGTCCTGCAAGCGTTCATCTTCATGATGCTGACGCTGGTGTACATCGGGCAAGCGCACGAGGGACACTGAGTTAAACCCGCCGGTCCTGGCCGGCGGTAATCCAATCACCACCAATCCTGTTTTCTGCTTTCAGATTTTTAACCAAGGAGTTGTCATGACCAACGTCGCTTTCGTTGCTCTCGCTTGCGCTTTCATCATCGGCCTGGGCGCCATCGGCGCTTGCATCGGTATCGCCATCATGGGCGGCAAGTACCTGGAGGCTTCGGCCCGCCAACCCGAGCTGATGAACGCTCTGCAAACCAAGATGTTCCTGCTGGCCGGCCTGATCGACGCCGCCTTCCTGATCGGCGTGGGTATCGCCATGCTGTTCGCTTTCGCCAACCCCTTCGTCTGACCGGAACGGGTAAGCGCCCGCTGTCCATGCGGGACCAAGCAGCCGAAGCGGCAGGCCGGGCCTGCCGGCCCGGCAGAATCGAGTGCTTTGCGACGCATGCCGCGTCGCAAGCGAAAGGTGTTATAGGGAAACGACCGTGAATCTGAACGCGACGATCTTCTTCCAGATGCTCGTGTTCTTCGTACTGGGTTGGTTCACGATGAAGTTCGTGTGGCCGCCCCTGACGAAGGCGATGGATGAACGCCGCCAGAAAATCGCCGACGGCCTGGCCGCTGCCGAGAAAGGCAAGGCCGACCTGGCCCAGGCGCAGGCGCGCATCAGTCTCATCGAAGCATCGGCCAAGTCCGAGACGCACACCCGCATCGCCGAGGCGGAAAAACAGGCCGCCCAGTTGATCGAGCAGGCCCGCCGCGAGGCCGAGGCCGAGCGCGCCCGCATCCAGGCGCAGGCCCGGCAGGACGCCGAGCAGGAAGTCCAGCGCGTGCGTGATTCGCTGCGCGAAGAAGTGGCTGCGCTGGCCGTCAAGGGCGCCGAGCAGATCCTCAAGCGCGAAATCGACGCGCGCGCGCACGCCGAGCTGCTGAACCAGCTCAAGGCCCAGCTCTAAATTTCAGGAAAGCCATGGCTGAACTTTCGACCGTCGCCAGACCTTATGCCGAGGCACTGTTTGGTGCCGCACGTGACGATCGCGCGGGCCTGGCGGCCTGGAGCGAGCTGGTTGCGCAGATGGCGCAGGTGGCGGCCCACCCCGAGGTGGGCAGTGCCTTGTCCGATCCGCGCCTGTCCAGCGCCCAGCGCGCCGAGCTGTTCGCCGGCCTGCTGCGCGGCGAGCTGCCGCAGGCGGGGCGCAACTTCATCGTCCTGCTGGCCGAGAACGACCGCCTGCTGCTGCTGCCCGAGATCGCCCGGCAATTCGAGGCGCTGCGCAACCGCCACGAAGGCGTGGCCGTGGCCGAGATCACCAGCGCCTTCGAGATGGACGACACGCAGGTCAAGGAACTGCTGGCCGGACTCGAAAAGAAATTCGGCACCAAGCTGACCGCCCAGGTCAAGGTCGACCCGTCGCTGATTGGCGGCGTGCGCGTGGCCGTGGGCGACCAGGTACTCGACACTTCCGTGCAGGCCCAATTGGCGCGCATGCGCGACACGCTGGCGGCTTAAGGCCAGATAACAGGATTCCAGGAGTCTGAACATGCAACTCAATCCGTCAGAGATCAGCGAACTGCTGAAAAGCCGCATCGAAGGCATCGGCGCCTCGACCGACATCCGCACGCAGGGCACGGTCGTCTCCGTGACCGACGGCATCACCCGCATCCACGGCCTGTCGGACGTGATGCAGGGCGAAATGCTCGAATTTCCCAACAACGTCTTCGGCCTGGCCCTGAACCTCGAGCGCGACTCGGTGGGCGCGGTGATCCTGGGCGACTACACCGGGGTGTCCGAGGGCGACGCCGTCAAGACCACCGGCCGGATCCTGGCCGTGCCGGTCGGCCCCGAGCTGCGTGGCCGCGTGCTCAACGCGCTGGGCGAGCCCATCGACGGCAAGGGCCCGCACAATGCCAAGCAGACCGACGTGATCGAGAAGGTCGCGCCGGGCGTGATCGCCCGCCAGTCGGTGTCGCAGCCGCTGCAAACCGGCATCAAGGCCATCGACGCCATGGTGCCCATCGGCCGCGGCCAGCGCGAGCTGATCATCGGCGATCGCCAGACCGGCAAGACCGCCGTGGCGGTGGACACCATCATCAGCCAGAAGGGCAAGGGCGTCACCTGCGTGTACGTCGCCATCGGCCAGAAGGCGTCGACCATCAACAACGTGGTGCGCAAGCTGGAAGAGCACGGCGCGATGGAATACACCATCGTCGTGGCCGCCGCCGCGTCCGATTCGGCCGCCATGCAGTACCTGTCGGCCTATGCCGGCTGCACCATGGGCGAGTACTTCCGCGACCGCGGCGAAGACGCCCTGATCATCTATGACGACCTGACCAAGCAGGCCTGGGCCTATCGCCAGATCTCGCTGCTGCTGCGCCGTCCGCCCGGCCGCGAAGCCTATCCCGGCGACGTGTTCTACCTGCACTCGCGCCTGCTCGAGCGCGCCGCGCGCGTGAACGAGGAGTACGTCGAGAAGTTCACCAACGGCCAGGTCAAGGGCAAGACCGGCTCGCTGACCGCGCTGCCGATCATCGAGACCCAGGCCGGCGACGTATCGGCCTTCGTGCCGACCAACGTGATCTCGATCACCGACGGCCAGATCTTCCTGGAAACCGACCTGTTCAACGCCGGCGTGCGTCCGGCCATCAACGCCGGTATCTCGGTGTCGCGCGTGGGCGGCGCCGCCCAGACCAAGGTCATCAAGAAGCTCTCGGGCGGTATCCGTACCGACCTGGCGCAGTACCGCGAACTGGCCGCCTTCGCGCAGTTCGCCTCGGACCTGGACGAATCGACCCGCCGCCAGCTCGAGCGCGGCAAGCGCGTGGTCGAGCTGCTCAAGCAGCCCCAGTACCAGCCGCTGCAGGTCTGGGAACTGGCCGTCTCGCTGTACGCCGTGAACAACGGCCACCTGGACGACGTGGACGTCACGCAGGTGCTCAGCTTCGAGAAGGCGCTCAAGGATCACCTCAAGTCCAAGCATGCCGAGCTGGTGCAGCGCATCGAGGACAAGAAGGAGCTCTCCAAGGACGACGACGTCGAGCTGGCGAGCGCGATCCAGGAGTTCAAGAAGCACGGTGCTTTTTAAGGTCATTGACCGCTAGGAGCGGGACAGGCGCGGCAAGGATGGCCGCCGCGCCGCCCGCCCAAGACACGAGCCGGCAGGGTCCGCCCGTGTAGCGTCTAAACAGGAAGCGCAATGCCCGGAATCAAGGAAATCCGAACCAAGATCAAGAGCGTGCAAAACACGCGCAAGATCACCAAGGCGATGGAGATGGTGGCTGCATCCAAAATGCGCAAGGCGCAGGAACGGATGCGGGCCGGCCGCCCCTATGCCACCAAGGTGCGTGAGATCGCCACGCACCTGATGCAGGCCCATCCCGACTACAGCCATCCCTATCTGCAGCAGCCCGAGCAGCTGCGTTCGGTGGGCGTGGTCCTGGTCACGACCGACAAGGGCCTGTGCGGCGGCCTGAACACCAACATCTCGCGCCTGCTGCTGAACAAGCTCAAGGAGTTCGAGCAGCAGGGCGTCAAGGTCCAGACCACGGCGTTCGGCAACAAGGGCCTGAACCTGCTGACCCGCCTGCAGAGCAACCTGGTGTCGCAAGAGACGCAGCTGGGCGACGTGCCCAACCTCGAGCGCCTGCTGGGCGCGCTCAAGGTGCAGCTCGATGCCTTCCTGGAAGGCCGCATCGACGCGCTGTACATCGCCACCAGCCGCTTCGTGAACACCATGCGCCAGGAGCCCGTGTTCCTGCGCCTGCTGCCGCTGCCCGACGGCCTGCAGGATCCCTTCCAGGCCGGCGCCGATGGCCAGGCCGAGCAGAGCGCGCCGCAAAGCAAGTATGGCTGGGACTACATCTACGAACCGGATGCCGCGACCGTCATCGACGACCTGCTGCAGCGCTACGTCGAGGGCCTGGTCTACCAGGCCGTGGCCGAGAACATGGCCTCCGAGCAGTCGGCCCGGATGGTGGCCATGAAGGCGGCCTCGGACAACGCCAAGAAAGTCATCGGCGATCTGCAGCTGGTCTACAACAAGACCCGCCAGGCCGCCATTACCAAAGAAATCTCCGAAATCGTGGGGGGCGCTGCCGCCGTCTGACGCCCCGCGCCAGCCAGCCACAGCATTGCCTTCAGACAGTTATCAAGCAAGGAATCGACATGAGCATCGGAACCATCGTTCAGTGCATCGGCGCCGTGGTGGACATTCAGTTTCCCCGCGATCAGATGCCCAAGATCTACGCCGCCCTCACGCTGGCCGACGAGAGCTCGTCGTTCGCCGAAAAGGGCCTGACCTTCGAAGTGCAGCAGCAGCTGGGCGACGGCGTGGTGCGCACCATCGCCATGGGCTCGTCCGACGGCCTGCGCCGCGGCATGGCCGTCAAGGACACCGGCGCGCCCATCTCGGTGCCCGTGGGCACGGCCACGCTGGGCCGGATCATGGACGTGCTGGGCCGTCCCATCGACGAAGTCGGCCCCATCGAGACCGATGAGCGCCGCGCCATCCACCAGGACGCGCCGGCCTTCGACGAACTGTCGCCCTCGGTCGAACTGCTCGAGACCGGCATCAAGGTGATCGACCTGGTCTGCCCCTTCGCCAAGGGCGGCAAGGTGGGCCTGTTCGGCGGCGCCGGCGTGGGCAAGACCGTGAACATGCTCGAGCTGATCAACAACATCGCCAAGCAGCACAGCGGCCTGTCGGTGTTCGCCGGCGTGGGCGAGCGCACCCGCGAAGGCAACGACTTCTATCACGAGATGGCCGAGGCCGGCGTGATCAAGATGGACAACCTGTCCGAGTCCAAGGTGGCCATGGTGTTCGGCCAGATGAACGAGCCGCCGGGCAACCGCCTGCGCGTGGCGCTCTCGGGCCTGACCATGGCCGAGAAGTTCCGCGACGAAGGCCGCGACATCCTGTTCTTCGTGGACAACATCTACCGCTACACCCTGGCCGGCACCGAAGTGTCGGCGCTGCTGGGCCGCATGCCCTCGGCGGTGGGCTACCAGCCCACGCTGGCCGAGGAAATGGGCAAGCTGCAAGAGCGGATCACATCGACCAAGACCGGTTCGATCACCTCGATCCAGGCCGTGTACGTGCCGGCGGACGACCTGACCGATCCGTCGCCCGCCACCACCTTCCTGCACCTGGACTCGACCGTGGTGCTTTCGCGCGACATCGCCGCGCTGGGTATCTACCCCGCCGTGGACCCGCTCGATTCCACCAGCCGCCAGCTCGACCCGCAGGTGGTGGGCGAAGAGCACTACGCCGTGGCCCGCCGCGTGCAGCAGACGCTGCAGCGCTACAAGGAACTGCGCGACATCATCGCGATCCTGGGCATGGACGAGCTCTCGCCGGAAGACAAGCAGGCCGTGGCCCGCGCGCGCAAGATCCAACGTTTCCTGTCGCAGCCCTTCCACGTGGCCGAGGTGTTCACCGGCGCGCCCGGCAAGTACGTGCCGCTGGCCGAGACCATCCGCGGCTTCAAGATGATCGTGGACGGCGAATGCGATGCGATCCCCGAGCAGGCCTTCTACATGGTCGGCACCATCGATGAAGCCTTCGAGAAGGCCAAGAAACTGCAATAAGGATTCCCTATGGCTACCCTGCATGTAGACGTCGTCAGCGCGGAAGAATCGATCTTCGCCGGTGAGGCCAAGTTCGTGACGCTGCCTGGCGAGTCGGGCGAGCTGGGCATCCTGCCCGGCCACACGCCGCTCATCTCGCGCATCCGTCCCGGCACGGTCAAGATCGTGCGTCCGGACGACAGCGAGGAAAGCGTGTTCGTGGCCGGCGGCATCCTCGAGGTGCAGCCGGGCAGCGTCACGGTGCTGTCGGATACCGCCATCCGCGCGGCCGACCTGGACGAAGCCAAGGCCGTGGCCGCGCGCCAGCGCGCCGAAGAGGCGCTGCGCAACGCCACCGACAAGGCCACCATCGCCGCGGTCGAGGCCGAGCTGGCCATGCTGGCCGCGCAGACGCTGGCCGCCCGCAAGGCTTCGCAGGCGAACCGCTCGCATCACTGAAATCGCTGAACGTCCTGTGCCGCCCGCCGGCTCCAGGCAAGAAACCCACCGGCATGCCGGTGGGTTTTTTGTTTCAGGGGCGGCGGGCGCCGCTCGTCACGCTTGGGCAGCCGCCGTGCGGGCGCGCACGTAATGGTCGATCGCGGCCAGTGCCAGTGCGTCGATGGAGTCGGTCACGGGCACCGGCAAGGCCTGGCGCATGGCATGCGGCACCGCCAGCGGCAGTTCGGTGCAGCCCAGCACCACCGCCTGGGCGCCGCGCTGGGCCAGGCGTGCGATGCATTGGATGGCGGGGGCTTGGGCGTGCTCGAGCCGGTTGGATTTGACCGCCTGGATCGCCGGGATGCACAGGTCTTGCATTTCCTCGGGCGTGGGCAGCAGGCATTCGTAGCCCCGCCGGGCCAGGATGTCCTGGTAAAGGCCCAGCGCCAGCGTGGCGGCGGTGCCCATCAGGCCGATACGGCCGCTTGCCAGGCCCTGGCGCCGCAAGTCGTCGGCCGCCGCGTCGACGATGTGCAGAATGGGGGCCGACGAGGCCTGCTGCAGCGACTCGAACCACAGATGGGCCGTATTGCAGGGGATGGCGACGCATTGCACGCCGGCCGCATTGAGCTGGCGCAGGCCGGCCAGCATGCCGGGCAGCGGATCGGCGCCCTGTTGCAGCCGGGCGCTGCTGCGGTCCGGAATGCGCGGATCGTTGAGCAACAGGGTGGGGATGTGCTGCTGGTCCGTATCGGCGGGCGTCAGGGCGGCCAGGCGCAGCGCGAAGCTGGCGCCTGCCAGCGGGCCCATGCCGCCCAGCACGCCCAGAAAGCAGGGGCGCGGCGTATTCATGGCCGCGCCTGCGAGGCCGGCTGCAGCACCTGGCCGGGCCGTGCGCCGGTGGCCTGGCCGTTGGCCCAGACGCGTTGCCCGTTGACCCATACCCCTTCGATGCCGTGACTGGCCTGTACGGGATGCGAGAAGGTCGCGCGGTCCGAGACGGTGTCAGGGTCGAACAGCACCAGGTCGGCATGAAAGCCGGGACGCAGCAGCCCGCGTTCGGCCAGTCCATACTGCGCGGCGGCCAGGCCGGTCATCTTGTGGATCGCATCGGGCAGCTCCAGCAGTCTTTCCTCCCGCACCATGCGCCGCAATACCTGGGTGAAGGTGCCCCACTGGCGCGGATGCGGGTGGGGGTCGAACGGCAGGCCGTCCGATCCCACCATGGTCAGGGGATGTTGCAGGATGCGGTTCACATCCGCGGGATCCATCAGGAAATAGATCGCGCCGGCCGGCGACAGCCGGGCCAGCGTCGCCTCGTCGTCCAGCCCGAATTCGTGCATCAGCGCGTCGAAGTCGCGGCCGGCGGCCTGCGGATAACCCTTGGACCAGGTCACCATGGTGCGGCGGGCCAGCCGCACCCGGTCCAGCCGCAGCATGGTCGAGGTGGCAGGGTAGGGGTGGCAGTCCAGGCAGACCGGCTGGCTGGCCGATGCCGCCTCGATGCGGGCCAGGGTCTGGCGCGAACGGCCGTGATTGCGTTCGCCGGCCAGCTTGTGGTGCGAGAACACCACGCGAGCCTGGCAAGCCTGGCCGATGGCCAGCGCCTCCTCGATGGCCGCGTCGATGTGGTCGCTCTCGTCGCGCAGGTGGGTCGCATAGATGGCGCCGCGCCCGCGCAGCGGCGCGCAGACGTCGATGATCTCGTCCGTGGGAGCGGCCGCCGCAGGCGGATAGAAGGTGCCGGTGGAAACGCCGAAGGCGCCGGCCTGCATGGCCGCTTCCACCAGGTCGCGCATGCGGGCGCGCTCGGCCGCGGTGGCCGCACGGCTGGTGTCCTGCATGGTGGCCACGCGCAAAGTGGTATGCCCGACCAGCGCAATGACGTTGACCGCCGCCGGCGCCTGCCTGAGCGCCTGGAGCCAGCCGGCAAAGCTGTCGTGGCGAAACAGCTCGGGCGGGCCCAGCAGGTCCAGCGGCTGGGGCAGGGGCCGGCCGGCCAGCGGCGCCAGGCTGATGCCGCAATTGCCGGTCACCACGCTGGTGATTCCCTGCGACACCTTGGGCGTCATGTCGGGATGCACCAGCAGGTAGCCGTCGTCATGGGTATGCGAATCGACGAAACCCGGGGCCAGCGCCTTGCCGCCGGCATCCAGGACCGGGCCGCCCACCGGTACCGGGACATCGCCCACGGCGACGATGCGGCCCGCGCGAACGGCCAGGCCGCCGCGCACCGGTTTCCCGCCAGTGCCGTCGATCAGCAGGGCATTGGTGATGGTCAGGTCTGCTTGCATGGATGGCGCTTCAGTCGAGCTTTTCGATGTTGGCCGTCTCGATGATGTCCCGCCACTTGATGGTCTCGGCGTCGATGAGGGCCTGGAAGTCCTGCGGGGTGCCGCCGGCCGGGATGGCTCCCAGCGCATGCAGGCCGCGCTGCACCTCGGGTTGCCGCAGGGCCTGGTTGATGGCCGTGTTCAGCCGGGCGATGACGTCCTTGGGCGTGCCCTTGGGCGCGACCACGCCGCCCCAGGCGATCGTCTCGTAGCCCTTGACCCCGCTTTCGTCCAGCGTGGGCACGTCGGGCAGCTGCTCCAGCCGCTGCAGGCTGCTGACGCCCAGTGCACGGGCCTTGCCGCTTTGCACCAGCGGAAAGGCCTCCGAGGAGTTGATGAACATGAAGTCCAGCCGCTGGCCCAGCAGGTCTTGCAGGGCGGCGGGACCGCTGTTGTAGGGCACGAACAGCACGTCCACGCCGGCCATGCTCTTGAAAAGCTCGCCGCCCATGTGGCCGGTGGTGCCCACGCCCGAAGCGCCGTACGACAGCAGGCCGGGCTTGGCCTTGGCGGCGTCGATGATCTCCTGCACGGACTTGAACGGGGATTGTGCCGGCACGATCAGCACGTTGTACAGGTTGACCAGGTGCGCCACGGGTTCCAGGTCCGCCTCCACGTCGTAGGGCAGCGTCTTGAACAGCGAACGGTTGACCGCCAGGGTGTTGATGTTGCCGTAGCCGACGGTGTGGCCATCGGCGGCGGCGCGCTTGATCTGCAGGATGCCGATATTGCCGGCGGCGCCGGGCCGGTTCTCGACGACAAAATTGGCGCCGCCCAACTGCTGGGCGGTGTGGTTGGCCACCAGCCGTGAAAGCACGTCCGGCGAGCCGCCCGCGGCCGAAGGCACGATGAACGTGACGGGTTTCTCGGGCCAGGCCGCATGGGCGGCGCCGGCGGCAAGCAGGCAGGTCAAGGCGGCGGCGCGCAGGCCGCGGCTGAGCAGGCGTTTCATGTGATCCCCTTGTGGTTTGGTGTCAAAGCCGAGGCAGGTTATCACCGGGGTCGGCGCGCGCCGTCATCGAAAAATGTCCCAAACCTATAATCGCGGGTTATCGCAATCGAGGGATGCGCCATGCAGGAAGATGCACCGATGGGCGAGGCCGCGGCGGCGGCCGGCACGGGCGGGCGGCCGCTGAACCTGAGGCAGATCGAGGTGTTTCGCGCCATCATGATGTCCGGCTCGATCAGCGCCGCCGGCCGTGCGCTGCACGTATCCCAGCCGGCGGTCAGCCGCGTGCTGGCCTTGACGGAAAGCCGCCTGGGCTACGCCTTGTTCGAACGGGTCAAGAGCCGCCTGGTCCCCACGCCCGAGGCGCGGCGGCTGTATGGCGAGGTCGAGCGCGTGTACGGCGGCATCCAGCGCGTGAACGACCTGGCCGCGTCGCTGGGCCAGCATGGCGCCGGCGCGTTGCGGGTGGTGGCCAGCGCCACCTTCGGGCAATGGCTGGTGCCGCACGCGCTGCAGCGCCTGCTCCAGCGTCATCCGCAAGTGCGCGTGGACTATCGCAGCGTCACCTTCGACGAGATGGAGGGCTACTTCCTCAGCGGCAGGGCCGACGTGGGCCTGTCCATATCGCAGCCCGAGCATCCCAACCTGACGGCGCAGAAGCTGGGGACCGCGCAGACCGTCTGCGTGCTGCCTGCCGATCATCCCCTGTGCCGAAAGACGCATGTCGGCGCGGCCGACCTGTCGGCCGGCGTGCCGTGGATAGGCTATCCGCCCGATACGCCGCTGGGACGCGCGTTGCGGCCCTTCCTGGAAAGCGGGCCGGCCAGCCCGGCGGCCATCGAGGTGCATTCGCCGGTCACCGCCCTGGCCTTCGTGCAGCAAGGGCTGGGTCCGGCGCTGGTGGACCGCTATTGCGTGGCGGGTGAGCCGGGCGCGCGGATCGTGGTCCGGCCCATCGAACCGGCCGTACAGGTCGATATCTGGGCCACGCATTCGAACCTGGAGTCCTTGCCCTTGCTGGGCAAGCGGTTTCTGACGGCGGTGGCCGGCGTGCTGGCCCAGGCCTGAGCGCGGCGGCTATCGAACTTTGTGCGCAAGGCATAACGCGGGGTTATTGCAGGGTGCCGGGCTGCCCGGGCGTGGAGCCAGCGCCGGCGCGGGCTGCCGGCCGGCGGGCGGGCGGGCCGCAGCGCCGGCCCGGCGGTTTTACCGCTTGCCTGTTACGCGGCAAGCTGGCGGGCTTCGCACGAACGAGCAAGCGCCGCACAAAGAGGAGGCCCGCGCAATGAGCAAGACCCGCAACACCCTTGGATTGGCCGTTGCCCAGATGGGCCCGGTGCACCTGGCCGACACGCGCCGGCAGGTCGTGGGCCGGCTGCTGGACATGCTGCGCCAGGCGCATGCGCGCGGCGCGCGGCTGGTCGTGTTTCCCGAGCTTGCGCTGACCACGTTCTTCCCGCGCTATTGGATGAGCGAGGACCAGGCGCAGCAGCGGTTCTTCGAGCGCAGCATGCCCAATCCCGAGGTGCAGCCCCTGTTCGACGAGGCGCGCCGGCTGGGCGTGGGCTTTTACCTGGGCTATGCCGAGCTGACCGCGCAGGGGGTGCCCTACAACACCGCCATCCTGGTGGACGAGCAGGCGCGCATCGTCGGCAAGTACCGCAAGATCCACCTGCCCGGCCACGACGAGCACAAGCCCGATGCCCCGTTCCAGCACCTGGAGAAAAAGTTCTTTCGCGTGGGCGACCAGCCCTTCGGCGTGTGGGACACGATGGGGGCACGCATCGGCATGTGCCTGTGCAACGACCGCCGCTGGCCCGAAACCTGGCGCATGATGTCGCTGCAAAGCGCCGAGCTGGTGGTGCTGGGCTACAACACGCCTTCGCACAACATCCACTGGCCCGAGCCGGCACACCTGCGCATGCACCATCACCTGATCACCTTGCAGGCCAGCGCCTACCAGAACTGCGTCTGGGCGGCGGCGGCGGCCAAGTGCGGCGCGGAGGACGGCCACCACATGATCGGCGGCTCGGTCATCGTGGCGCCGACCGGCGAGATCGCCGCGCAGGCCATCACGGAAGACGACGAAGTGCTGGTGGTGCAGGCCGACCTGGGCGTGGCCGAGGCTTTCCGCCGCCATGTCTTCGATTTTGCGCGGCACCGGCGCCCCGAGCACTATGGCCTGATTACCGAGCGGGTGGGACCCGGGCCGGCGCTGCCGCGCACGGAGTAGGCCGGCCGTACCGTATTGCCCGCTTGCGTATTCTGCGCATAGCCGGATCGCTGTCGCCGCCTTACGCTGGAGGCCTCGTATCAAGGAGTCCAAGCGTATGCGCAGCACCCTGGATTGCGCAGTGTTGATCCCGCCCGCGCATGCGCAGTGGGCACAGGCCTGGCTGGCCGAGCATGCCGATCGCCTGGGGCGGGTACGGCTATGGCCCGTGCCGCTGGCCGGCGAGCCCGGCGGTGCCGTGTCCGGCGGCCAGCCCCCTGGCGCGCAGGTGCTGGCCCGCCTGGGGCCGGTGCTGCAACGCTACGACGCCTGCCTGCTGCCGGTCACGCCCGCCACGCTGGCCTGGAGCCGGATGGCGCTGGCCTGTGCACGAGGCGCGATAAGCGTGCCGCTGCTGGCGCTGGCGCGCGAATTGCGCGCCGCGGCCATGCAGGACCTGTTCGACCTGGGCGTGCAGGACTTCGTGCATGACCGGGCCGGCGCCGAGGAAACCGCGGCGCGCCTGCATGCGCTCCGGCGCCGGGCGAGCGGCGCGCCGGGGTCCGGCGTAACGACGCCCGGCGTTCAGGCACCCGGCCTGCCGGCGTCCGGTCCCATCCAGGGGCGGGCAGGGCCGGGCGTGGCGCTGGCCGAGCCGCCTTCGCCCTATGCTGCGTGCGCCGCGTTATCGCCGGGCGGCGAATCCCATGGCCAGGCCGGCGCCGAGCCGCCTTCCTTTCGCAGCGCCAAGGCCCAGGTCGTCTCGGCCTTCGAGCGGCAGTACATCCGCGAGGCGCTGGCCCGTTCGGCCGGCAACATCGCCGTGGCCTCGCGGGCCGCGCGCAAGCACCGGCGGGCCTTCTGGGCCTTGATGCGCAAGCATCGCATCGACGCGGCGCCCTATCGCGAGGCGGCGCTGGCGCCGCAGGTCCCGCCTGGCGCCGGCGCATCCCGGCGGTGCGGGTAAAATCGCCGCTTGCCAGAAACAAGGAAGGCCGTGTCCGCTCCCGTCCTCAAGAACGATGTCTTTCTGCGCGCCTTGCTGCGCGAGCCCGTGCCCTACACGCCCGTCTGGCTGATGCGCCAGGCCGGCCGCTATCTGCCCGAATACAACGCCACGCGGGCCCGCGCCGGCTCCTTCCTGGGGCTGGCCAAGCACCCCGAGCTGGCCTGCGAGGTCACGTTGCAGCCCCTGGCGCGCTACCAGCTGGATGCGGCCATCCTGTTCTCCGATATCCTGACCGTGCCCGACGCCATGGGGCTGGGGTTGAACTTCGTGGCCGGCGAAGGGCCGCAGTTCGCGCATCCGGTGCGCACCGAGGCCGACGTGGCCCGCCTGGCGGTGCCCGACCTGGAACGGTTGCGCTACGTCTTTGACGCGGTCTCGGTGATCCGCCGCGAGCTGCAAGGCAGGGTGCCGCTGATCGGTTTTGCAGGCAGCCCCTGGACCATAGCCTGCTACATGGTCGAGGGGCGGGGCAGCGACGATTACCGCCAGATCAAGAGCATGCTGTATGCGCGCCCCGATCTGCTGCACCGCATGCTCGAGATCAACGCCCAGGCCACTGCCCAGTACCTGAACGCCCAGATCGAGGCCGGCGCCCAGGCCGTCATGATCTTCGACAGCTGGGGCGGCGTGCTGGCCGACGGCCTGTTCCAGCAGTTTTCGCTGGCCTATACGCGCAAGGTGGTGGCCGGCCTGGTGCGCGAGCGCGACGCAAGGCCGGTGCCCGTCATCGTGTTTACCAAGGGCGGCGGCCTGTGGCTCGAAGAAATCGCCGCCTGTGGCTGCGATGCGGTCGGGGTGGACTGGACGGTCAACCTGGCCCAGGCGCGCCGGCGCGTCGACGACCGCGTGGCCTTGCAGGGCAACCTGGATCCCATGACCCTGTTCGGCGGCGAGGCGGCGGTGCGCGCCCAGGCGCGGCGGGTGCTGGACGACTATGGCCCGGTGGGCGCCGGCGGCCATGTCTTCAACCTGGGGCACGGCATCTCCCAGCACACGCCGCCCGAGGCCGTGGCCTGGCTGGTGGACGAGGTGCACGCTTATAGCGCTGCCTTGCACCGTTGACAAGGGGTGTGCTCTCGCCCGCCGGCATGGGGGGTAAGTGCCTGCTTGCGTCGGGAAGGGCCTATCGAGCACATCGCGTCGCCCGACTTGTGCACAGCGGAATTGCAACCGAGGGAAAACCCGTGCCCCGCGCGAGACGAAATCCAGATTTTCTTGCAAGTGATTGAATTAAAAAGAATATTCAGTTCTGGAAAAAGTGTCTTTGACCATCCGCGAGAGCTGTGCTAGCTAGGAAGCGTCAGGGCGCGCATCATTTTCCCCAAAGTTATCCACAGACCTGTCCCGGGATTTCATTTTTCTTGCGGACGATTCGTTTAGCTACACATCCCAGATTCCACTTTAAGTTCTTGCTGCCCCAACGCCCCTCCCATGGCTGACTCCCACGCCTCCGATCGCTCCTGCCGCTGGGTCCGCGTGGTCCTGGACGTGCCGCTGCCCGGGCCTTTCGACTACCGCCACGACGGCCCCATCGAGGCCGGCACGCGGGTGATCGTGCCGTTCGGCCGGCGCAAGCTGGTGGGCGTGGTGGTGGACAACCCGGCCGAGCCGGCGTTCGATCCGGCGCAGATCAAGGCGGTGGAGGCGGTGCTGCAGGACCTGCCGCCGCTGTCGCCCGATTGGCTCAGGCTGGCGCGCTTTGCGGCCGACTACTACCAGCGGCCCTTGGGCGAGGTGATATTGCCCGCCTTGCCGGGGCCTTTGCGCAAGGTCTCGGCCTACCAGGGCAAGCGCTCGGCCGGCGGGCCGGTGGCGCGCCAGTCGCGCCGCCGCCGCGCCCAGGCCGGGCAGGATGCCGCCGCGGGCGAGCCGCCGGCCCTGAACGCGCCGCAGCAGGCGGCCGTCGATGCGCTGCTGGGCTGCCAGGGTTTCGGCGCATGGCTGCTGCACGGCGTGACCGGCAGCGGCAAGACCGAGGTCTACCTGCGCGCGGCCGAGGGCGTGCTGGGCCGCGGACTGCAGGTGCTGATGCTGGTGCCCGAGATCAACCTGACGCCGCAGTTCGAGGCGGCCCTGCGGGCGCGGCTGCGCCACGTGGCCGGAGAGGACGGGCTGGCCGTGCTGCACAGCGGCCTGGCCGATGGCGAGCGCCTGGCCTCCTGGACGCGGGCGGCCAGCGGCCAGGCCCGCATCGTGCTGGGCACCCGCCTGGCGGTGTTCGCGCCGCTGCAATCGCCGGGCCTGATCGTGGTGGACGAAGAGCACGATCCGTCCTACAAGCAGCAGGACGGCCTGCGCTATTCGGCGCGCGACCTGGCCGTCTGGCGCGCGCGCGACCAAGGCGTGCCGGTGGTGCTGGGCTCGGCCACGCCCTCGCTGGAGACCTGGCATCACGCCCAGCGGGGCCACTACCGGCTGCTGAGCCTGCCCGACCGGGCGCGCGCCAGCAGCCTGCCGGCCGTGCGGCTGATCGACACGCGGCGGCTCTACATGGAAAACGGCATGTCGCCGCAACTGCTCGAGGGCATAGGCGAGCGCCTGGCGCGCGGCGAGCAGTCGCTGGTTTTCCTGAACCGGCGCGGCTATTCGCCCGCGCTGCATTGCCCTTCCTGCGGCTGGGTCAGCAAGTGCCCGCGCTGCACGGCCTTCTCGGTGCTGCATCGCGGGCCGCATGGCAAGCACAGGCTGCAATGCCATCATTGCGGCCACCAGGCCCGCGTGCCGCACGCCTGCCCCGATTGCGGCGACCAGGACCTGCGCCCCATGGGGCGGGGCACCCAGCGCATCGAGGAGACGCTGGCGCAAGCGTTTCCGGCCGCGCGCATCGCGCGCATCGATGCCGACAGCACGCGGCGCAAGGGCAGCGCCCAGGCGCTGTTCGCCCAGGTGCATGCCGGCGAGATCGACATCCTGGTGGGCACGCAGATGGTGGCCAAGGGACACGATTTTGCGCGCCTGTCGCTGGTGGGCGTGCTCAATGCCGACGCGATGCTGTTCTCGCAGGATTTCCGCGCGCCCGAGCGCCTGTTTGCCCAGCTGATGCAAGTGTCGGGCCGGGCCGGCCGCCACGACCTGCCCGGCGAAGTGCTGATCCAGACCGGCTATCCCGAGCAGTTCGTCTACCAGGCGCTGATGCGCCACGACTACCAGGGCTTTGCCCGCCACGCCCTGCAAGAGCGCGAGGCCACCGGCATGCCGCCTTATGCCTACCAGGCGCTGCTCTCGGCCGAGGCGCGCGAGCTGTCCGTGGCCCTGGATTTCCTGCAGGACGCCCGCGAGGCGGGCCT
This sequence comes from Orrella sp. JC864, assembly GCF_037026685.1. Taxonomy (NCBI): domain Bacteria; kingdom Pseudomonadati; phylum Pseudomonadota; class Betaproteobacteria; order Burkholderiales; family Alcaligenaceae; genus Orrella; species Orrella sp. JC864. The sequence continues at coordinate 255,784 of NZ_JBANET010000005.1, forward strand.
GGCCGGCGCGGCCCCGCCCGAGGGCATTACACTCTACGACCCGGTCCCGCTGCGCATCGTGCGCGTGGCCGACATCGAGCGTGCGCAGCTGCTCGCCGAAAGCGGCTCGCGCCCGGCGCTGCAGGCCTTCCTGCGCGGCTGGGTGCGCCGGCTGCCCGAACTGGCCGGCAGCCGGGTGCGCTGGCAGCTCGAGGTCGATCCCCTGGAAATCTGAAGAAGCCTCATGTCCAATTCCGTTCCGGCCGGCTTGAACCCCGCGCAGCGCGAGGCCGTGCTGTACCTGGACGGCCCGTGCCTGGTCCTGGCCGGCGCGGGCTCGGGCAAGACGCGGGTCATCACCCAGAAGATCGCCTACCTGTTGCAGGATTGCGGCTACATGGCCCGCAACGTCGTCGCGCTGACCTTTACCAACAAGGCCGCGCGGGAGATGGACGAACGGGTCAAGACGCTGGTCGATCCGCGCATCGCCAAGGGCCTGACCATCAGCACCTTTCATTCGCTGGGCGTGCGCATGCTGCGCGAGGAGGCCCGCCATGCCGGCCTGAAGCCGCAGTTCTCCATCCTGGACGCCGATGACGCCATGGCCATCATCCAGGAGATGCTGGCCACCACCGACCGCGGCCGGCTGCGCGCCGTGCAGTCCACCATTTCGCTGTGGAAGAACGCCCTGGTGGGGCCGGACGAGGCCGAGCGCAGCGCACAGACCGCCGGCGAGGCCGAGGCCGCGCGCATCTACCGCAGCTACGATGCCACGCTGGCGGCCTACCAGTCGGTGGACTTCGACGACCTGATCCGCATTCCGGCCCTGCTGATGGCGCACAACGAAGAGGTGCGCACGCGCTGGCAGAACCGGGTGCGCTACCTGCTGGTGGACGAATACCAGGACACCAACGTGTGCCAGTACCAGCTGGTGCGCTGGCTGACCGGCTTGCGCGACCAGTTCACCGCGGTGGGCGACGACGACCAGGCCATCTACGCCTGGCGCGGCGCCACCATGGAGAACCTGGCCAAGCTCACCACCGACTACCCGGGCCTGAAGGTCATCAAGCTCGAGCAGAACTACCGTTCGGTGCAGCGCATCCTGCTGGCGGCCAACAACGTCATCCAGAAGAATCCCAAGCTGTTCGAGAAAAAGCTGTGGTCCGACCTGGGCGTGGGCGAGCCCATCGAGGTCGTGGCCATGAACGACGAGGAGGCCGAGGCGCAGAGCATCGCCATGAAGATCTCGGCGGCGCGCTTCGAGCGGCGCGCGCAATGGCGCGATTTCGCGGTGCTGTATCGCAGCAACCACCAGGCGCGCGTGATCGAGCAGGCGCTGCGCACCGCCAAGATCCCCTATACGATCGCCGGCGGGCAGAGCTTCTTCGACAAGGCCGAGATCCGCGACGTGCTCAGCTACCTGCGCCTGATCGCCAACGACTCGGACGACCCGGCTTTCATCCGGGCGGCCACCACGCCGCGCCGGGGCATCGGCCAGGCTACGCTGCAGGCGCTGGGCCAGTACGCTGCCGAGAGGCAGGTCTCGCTGTTCGAAGCCGCTTTCGAGCAAGGCCTGGAGGCGCGGCTGGCGCCGCGCCAGATCGAGCCCCTGCGCACCTTCGCCGAGTTCATCCAGCGCATGCAGTGGCGGGCCGGGCGGGGCGCCGAGGGGCGTTCGGCCAGGCCGGCCGAGCCGGCCGGCCAACTGCTGGACGACCTGATGGCGGCCATCGACTACGAGCGCTACCTGTACGACACCCTGGACGAGAAGCCCGCGCAGACGCGCTGGCTGAACGTGCTGGAGCTGACCGGCTGGCTCAAGCGCAAGGCCGAGGAAGACGGGCTGAACCTGTTCGAGCTGGTGCAGCACGTGGCCCTGGTCACCATGCTGGAGCGCCAGGGCGAGGAAGAGCCCGACGCGGTCAAGCTCTCCACCCTGCATGCCTCCAAGGGGCTGGAATACCCGCATGTGTACCTGGCCGGCGTCGAGGAGGGGCTGCTGCCGCACCTGGGCAAGGACGACGAGCAGGGCGATCCGGCCCGCGCCGCCGAATCGCTGGCCTCGCGCATCGAGGAAGAGCGCCGGCTCATGTATGTGGGCATCACGCGCGCCCAGCGCAGCCTGTGCCTGAGCTGGTGCAAGAAGCGCCGGCGCGCGCGCGAGGACGTGGTGCGCGAGCCGTCGCGCTTCATCGAGGAAATGGGGCTGGGCAGCGGCGGGCCGCAAGAGGACGATGCCACGGCCAGGCTCAGCCCGAAGGAGCGGCTGGGCATGCTCAAGGCCTTGCTGGCCAAGGGGCCGCAGAAGGTCGGCTAATACGCTGCAGAGGGGAAATCAGGAAAGGTCGCTGCGCGGCATGGCGGCCATTTCGGCGGAAATGGTGGCCTGCGCAGTCTGCCGGACGCCCGAAGAGGCCGGAACGGCGGGAGCGATGGCGGCAACAGAGGGCGCAAAGCGCCGGGGAACTGGCCCTACCGCAGTCGATGCGGCAAAGGCGCCAACGATGACGGGCAACGCCAACCGCCCGTCATCGTCTTGCGGACCTTACCAATCGGAACCCGAACGCAGGCCGTGGACCTTGCGGGCCCGTTCCATCTCGGCGTTGACTTCGTCGAAGAAGGCGACGGTGGCGACCAGGCCGCGCAGCGTGCCGCGGGCGGCGCGGGCGAGCAGGCCGCCGGCGTTCAGGGAGGATTGGCGGGCCATGGCGCTACGGACCACGTCGCGCTCGAGCGTGTCGGTCAGGCGGGCATTCGGGGAAAGAGTAGCGTGGCTCATGGCGTTTCCTTGTGTGTGTGAACTAAGTGAATACCAGTATAGGGTATTCCCTAGGTGCGGTGCAACAAAAACCTAGGGGTAACCCTAGTTGTGTGGTATATCCACACACGCTAGGCCTATTTGCCCGGGTTTAATCCGGAAAAACGCCGGTCCAGGGCCGGGCGCGGCGGCAAGGCCTTGCCGCGCCGCAAGGGTGGGCGGGCCGGCTCAGCAGCCGCCAGCCAGGGCGTGCCGGGCCGCCAGGTATTCCTGCTCCAGGCGGTCGACGATGGCGCTAACCGGTTCGATCGCCCCGGTGTGGCCCACGCCCTGGCCCGCGCCCCAGATGTCCCGCCATGCCTTGCTGCGGCCCGAGCCGAATACCGCGCCGGCCGGGCCGGGGGCGGGCAGCTCGTCCGGGTCCAGGCCGGCGGCCTGGATGCTGGGCCGCAGGTAGTTGCCCGGGATGCCGGTGAAACTGGGGGTGTAGACGATGTCGGCGGCCCGCGCCTGGACCACCATCTGCTTGTAGGCCGGCGCCGCGTGCGATTCCTCGGCGGCGATGAAGCGCGTGCCCATGTAGACCAGGTCGGCGCCCAGCGCCTGGGCGGCCAGGATGCCGCGGCCCGTGCCGATGGCGCCGGCAAGCACCAGCGGGCCGTCGTAGAAGCGGCGGATCTCCTCGACCAGGGCGAAGGGGCTGAGCGTGCCGGCATGGCCGCCTGCGCCGGCGCACACCAGGATCAAGCCGTCCACGCCGGCCTCCAGCGCCTTCTCGGCATGGCGCACCGTGGTGACGTCGTGCAACACCCGGCCGCCCCAGCCGTGGATGGCGCCCACCACCTGCTGCGGCGCCCGCAGGCTGGTGATGACGAAAGGCACCCGGTGGCGCGCGCAGGTTTGCATGTCGTGCTCGAGGCGCTCGTTCGAGGGATGGATGATCTGGTTGACCGCATAGGGCGCCACCGGGCGCCCGGGGTGGGCGCTGCGCCAGGCGGCCAGGCCCTGTTCGAGGGTGTTCAGCCAGTTGTCCAGTTCCTGGGCCGGCCTGGCGTTCAGGGCCGGGAAGGCGCCCATGATGCCGCTGGTGCACTGGGCCAGCACCAGTTCGGGCTGGGACAGGATGAACATCGGCGAGCCGATGACAGGCAGGCGCAGGGTCCGGCAAAGCTCCTGGACGAGCGGCGAGGCCATGGCGTGGTTCCTTGGTGTCGGCAAAGGCCCAAGCATGCCACGAGAGCGCCGCGTGCGTCACAGCGCCGTTTCCGGGCCGGCCGGCTGACCGCCGCCGCCGGACTGGGGCACAATGCGCGTTTGCCGTTAGTCTTTACTTATTGGATAGGGGAAACCATGCCGATACGATCTGCGCCGCTGGACGGGATCCGGGTGCTGGACCTGACGCGCGTGCTGGCCGGGCCCTGGTGCACGCAGAATCTCGCCGACCTGGGCGCCGACGTGATCAAGATCGAGCGGCCCGGCGGCGGCGACGATACGCGGGGCTGGGGGCCGCCCTACCTGAAGGATGCGCAGGGCCAGAGCACCGGTGAAGCCGCCTATTACCTGTCGGCCAACCGCAACAAGCGCTCGGTGGCCATCGACATCGCCACGCCCCAAGGCGCCGAGGCGATCCGCCGGCTGGCGGCCGACAGCGACGTGCTGGTCGAGAACTTCAAGGCGGGCGGCCTGAAGAAGTACGGCCTGGATTACGCCAGCCTGAAGGCCGTCAATCCCCGCCTGATCTACTGTTCGATCACCGGTTTCGGCCAGACGGGCCCCTATGCCTCGCGTCCGGGCTACGACTTCATGATCCAGGGCATGGGCGGCCTGATGAGCATCACCGGCGAGCGCGACGACCTGCCCGGCGGCGGGCCGCAGAAGGCCGGCGTGGCGGTGGCCGACCTGATGACCGGGATGTACGCCACCACGGCCATCCTGGCCGCGCTGCACGAGCGTCACCGCAGCGGCCTGGGCCAGCATATCGACATGGCCCTGCTCGATTGCCAGGTCGCCATGCTGGCCAACCAGAACCTGAACTACCTGACTTCGGGCGTGGCGCCGGCGCGGGCCGGCAACGCGCACCAGAACCTGGTGCCCTACCAGGTCTTTGCCGCGCGCGACGGGCACCTGATCGTGGCGGTGGGCAACGACAGCCAGTTCCGCGCCTATTGCCAGGTCATCGGCATGCCCGAACTGGCGCAGGATGCCCGCTTTGCGACCAATCCGGGACGCGTGGTCAACCGCGAGGCGCTGGTGCCCATCCTGGCCGAGCGCATGCGCGACGGGTTGCGCGATGACTGGCTGCAAAGCCTGGAACGGGCAGGCGTGCCCGCCGGGCCGATCAACACGCTGGAGCAGGTGTACGAGGACCCGCAGGTGCAGGCGCGCGAGTTGCGCCGCGAATTGCCCCACCCGCTGGCCGGCGCCGTGCCGCTGACGGGCAGTCCCCTGCGTTTTTCGGATACGCCGGTGCAATACCGCCGTGCCCCGCCGCTGCTGGGCGAGCACACGCAGGAAGTGCTGCGCGAGCGGCTGGGGCTGTCGGACGAGGAGATTGCCGCGCTGCAAGGAGGCGGACGCTGACAGCGTGCCCCCTCATCCGCAGGGCCGCCGGATCGGCGGCGCCGCGGCGCGCTTTGCTTGACGGAATTTACTTGACGGAATTGACCATGTAGCGGATGGCCGCGCGCAGCTCGTCCTCGCTGGCGTTGGCCGCGCCGCCCTTGGGCGGCATGATGCCCTTGCCCTTGATCACCACGGCCAGCATGGCGTCTTCGCCGGTTTCGATGTATTTGTCCCAGGCGGCTTTGTCGCCGAGCTTGGGCGCGCCGCCCACGCCGGTGCCGTGGCAGGCGAAGCAGGTGGTCTTGTAGAGCTTTTCGCCAGCCGGATCGATCGCGGCTTGCGCCTCGCCCGCCGCGGGCTTCTGGCCCGCCGCCGCGGCCTGGGCCGGTTCGGCCTGCTGGCCTTGCGGGGCCTGCTCGGGCTGTCCTGGCTGCGGCTGTCCTTGCTGCTGGGCCTGCTGGGGTTGCGCGGCCTGCTGCGCCGGGGCCGACGCGGCGCCGGTGCCGGCCGGGGCCTGGTCCTGGCCTTCGGGCTGGGCGCCGTCTTGCTGCGCCTGGGGTGCCGGTTCGGCCGGTTCTTCCAGATTGGCGCCCGACTGGTTGGCCATGTAGACCACCGCGCGGGCCACTTCCAGGTCGTCCAGGGCGGGGTTTCCACCCTTGGGCGGCATGGCGCCCTTGCCCTCGATGGCGACCTTGAGCATGGTCTCGTAGCCTTCCTTGATGTACTTGGCCCAGCCTTGCTCGTCGCCCAGCTTGGGCGCGCCGGCTACGCCGGCGCCATGACAGCTGGCACAGGTGGCGTTGTAGACCTGCTCGCCGGTTTGCAACACGCGCGGCGCATTGGCGTCGACCAGCTCGAAGCCGGCCACCGGCGCGATGCGCCGGGCCGTGGCTTCCGCGGTAAGGGTGTCCGAGCCGGCCCCCACCCGGGTTCCCGAGGCCACCAGGTTCACCAGCAGCAGGATGACGATGATGGGCACCAGAAAGGCCAGCACCACCGTCACGATCAGCTGCTTGGGGGTCTTGATGAGGGAACCGTGTTCTTCTGCGTGTTGTTGCTCTTGTCTCATGCCTAATAATCCTGCGAAAGCGGATACCGGGACGCCCGCTCCATCGGGCGACAGCATTTGGAGATTGCTGTTTCTGCTTCTTGTACTGAGTGCAGGCTGCCCGGAAAGCATGGGCTGGCTGCGTGCAAACGCCCGATTATAGCGGTATCTGGCGCCGGCCCGCCGGCCTGTTTGCCCGGCCTTCGGAGCAGGCCGGGCACGTTCCTTGCAGACGCGCTACAATAGCGGGCTACGCGCCCGTAGTTCAATGGATAGAATGAGAGTTTCCGAAGCTCTTGATACAGGTTCGATTCCTGTCGGGCGCGCCAGTTATTCCGGCGTTGTCCGCCCCTGCATTGACGCGGCCCCCCGCCGCGCGCGCCGCTTGCGGTGCCACACCAGCACGCCGGTAATGCTGAGCATCGCAGTGGCCAGGCCCGCCAGCGCCACGAAGACCTGCCAAGGCCGCCCGAACACGTGGGCCATGTGCAGGGCCCCCAGCCAGTTGCTGACCGTGTTGCCCGCCGGCCCTCCGGTGGGCAGCCAGCGTCCGCGCGGCTGGCCGGTGTCCGCGTCGATGAGTACCGCGGTGTTGCCCACCACGGGGCGCAGGTCCAGGCTGGAGTGCACCAGGTAGGCATAGACGCCGCGCCGGCGGTCCAGCAGCAGGCGTTCCTCGGTATTGACGCGCAAGCCCGTCTCCTGCGCCAGGGCCAGCATGGCCGCGCGCGCGGCACGATGGGCGGCCGGCCAATCCAGCCCGGGTGCCAGCACGGGCCGGGGGCGCGGCGGCACCGAGCGCCACGAGTCGTCGAATTCGAACACCAGGCCCATCACGGGCCGAAACACCGGTTCGCGCAGGTTGAACATGACGCTGGACCAGGCAAAGAGCAGCAGCACCGCCCAGCCCCACAGGCCGCCCGCACGATGCAGGTCCAGCGTGGCGCGGTAGGCGCCCGAGCCCCATTTCAACGTCCATGCCGGCCGCCATTTCTGCAGGAAGGGACGGCCCTTGGGCAGCGTCAGCCAGGCCCCGGCAAAGCAGTCCACCGTCCACAGCAGCGAGACCAGGCCCAGCAGCAGCGTGCCCCACCTGCCGGGCAAGGCCAGCGAATGGTGGATGACGAACAGCGACGGCACGAGTTGCGCGGGATGCAGGCCCAGCCCTTCGCGCCGGCGCGTGCCCTGCACGCGTCCGGTGTGCGGGTCGGCATAGGCCTCGTCGTAGCCCAGTGCCGCCAGCCTGCCGGTGGCGGGGTCGGGATTCGGTGCCACCGGGAAGCGCGCCGTCTCGCCCGGGCGCAAGGCCAGCACCAGGGCGTCCACCCGCGCCTGCGGACCCAGTTGCCGAGCCACGCGCTCGCGCAGGGTGTAGGCATCCAATAGCGGCGCGCGCGGGTCGCTGCGGGCCACGAAAAGCTCGGGCGCCAGCCAATGGTCCAGTTCCTCGCGAAAGGCCAGCAGCGAACCGGTCAGCGCGGCGACCAGCAAGAAGCCCGCCATCGCCAGGCCGACGTAGCGGTGCAGCAGCACGACGTGCCGCCGCTGCACGCGCGGCAGCGCCCGGCCCGCAGCGCGCAAGACGCGCGGCGTCACCGGCCGGCTCCTTTGCCGCGGCCGCGCCGGCCGGCCCTACCAGCGGTATGCCGCGCGGGCGATGGCGCTGCGCCCTTCGCCATAGAAGCAGGTCGTGGTGGCGTAGTAGCAGGACTGCACATAGCGCTTGTCCAGCACGTTGTTGACGTTCAGCGTCAGCGACCACGGTCCCCGCTCATAGCCCAGCATGGCGTCGATCACGGTGTAGGAAGGCAGCCGGTCGCGCGTGGGCGTGGCGCCCAGCACGTAGCCGCTGGTGCCGATGACGTGGCGCGCGCCCGCGCCCACCCTCAGGCCCGGCGCCGTGGCTTCGCCGAAGCGATAGACGCCCCACAGCGCCAGCGTGTGGCGCGGCACGCCGGGCGGCGACGTGCCTTCGTCGCCGGCGTTGCTGCGCAGGATCTTGGCGCGGGTGTAGGTGTATGCGCCGATCAACTGCCATTGCCGGGCGATGTCGGCCCTGGCCTCGAGTTCCAAGCCGCGCGAGCGGATGGCGCCGGTCTGCACGGAGTAGCCCGGGTGGTCCGGGTCGGCGGTCAGCACGTTGCTGCGGCGCAGGTCGTACACCGAGGCGCCGAACATGTAGGGGCTGGAGGGCGATTCGAACTTCACGCCGATTTCGTATTGCCGGCCCTTGGTGGGTTCGAACGCGTTGCCCTCGAAATCCACGGCGCCCGATTCGGGTTCGAAGGACGTGGCGGCGCTGACATAGGGCGCCCAGCCGCTTTCGAAGAGATAGACCAGGCCCGCACGGCCCGTGGTGGCGCTGTTGCGGTCGCGCAGGCTCAGGCGGCTTTCGGGGCTGTTGGCCGCGCCGGTGGTCAGCACGCCGTCGATGTGGCTGCGGCTGCGGTCGTGGCGCAGGCCGGCCAGCACCACCCAGCGCCCGGCGATCTTCATCTGCTCCTGCAGATAGAACCCCAACTGCGAGGCGTCGGTGTCCAGCACGCGGCTCGAGCGCGCGTTGGGCACGACGGGCGAGCCATAGACCGGGTCGTACAGGTCCAGCGGCGCCACCTGGCCGCGCTTCTCGTCGCGCAGCCACGGCGTATAGGCATAGTCGATGCCGGCCAGGGTGGTGTGCTCGATGTTCCCATGCCGCCAGTTGGCCTGCACCTGCGTGTCCAGCGTCAAGGACTTGTATTCGTCGGCCCGGATGAAGCCGAAGCGGTTGAGCAGCCGCTGGTTGGGCTGCATGCCGGCACCGTAGGCCGAGTCCCAGATCATGTCGGAGTGGTAGTAGCGGGCGTTCTGGCGGAAGGTCCAGGTGTCGTTCAGGCGGTGCTCGAAGAGATAGCCCACCGTCCACGTCTTGGTGTCGTAGTCGTCGAAGTCGGGCTCGCCCGTGAAACGATGGCGCGGCAGCCGGCCGTTGGGGTTGTCGTGCAGCGTGCCGGCTACCGGCAGCCCCCAGTTGTACATGGTGCGGGTGTGCTGGTAGCTGGCCAGCAGCGTGAGCGAGGTGCGCGCCGAGGGGCGCCAGGTCAGCGCCGGCGCGATGTACTGGCGGTCGTTGGGGATGTAGTCGGTCTGCGTGCCGGCATCGCGCGCCATGGCGGTCAGGCGGTAGGTCCAGACACTGTCGCGGTCCAGCGGCCCGCCCAGGTCCAGGCCTGCCTGCTTGTGGTCGTGGCTGCCGCCCTGCACCTCGATCTCGCGCAGGGGTTCGTCCGTGGGCCGTTTGGTGGTCACGTTGATCAGGCCGCCGGGCGTCACCTGCCCGAACAGCACGGACCCCGGGCCGCGCAGCACCTCGATGCGCTCCAGGCCGTAGGGTTCGACGGTGGAGGCGTACATGGCGGGAGACTGCCGCATGCCGTCGCGGAACACCGGCGTGTTCGAAGTGGTGGCCAACCCTGCCGCGAAGCCGCGCATGTTGAACGAGTCATCGGTCAGGTTCACGCCGCGCGTGCCGATCAGGCCCGGCGTGTAGCGCAGCGCGTCCTGCAGCGCCGGCGCGGGGCCCTGGTCCTGCATCTGGTCGCGGGTGACGACGCTGATGGCCTGCGGGATCTCGATGTTCGGCGTGTCGGTCTTGCTGCCGGTCAGGCCGCGGCGCGCCAGGTAGCCGGCCAGGGGCGCGGTGGGGTTTTCCTGCGCGGTGCCGACCACGGTCAGCGGAGAAAGCGTGGTGGCCGCGCCGGGGCCCGCCGCGGGTATCGCCCGCAGCGTATAGGCGCCATTGGCGCCGCGCACGGCTTGCAGGCCATGCCCGCGCAGCAGGGCCTCGAAGCCTTCGGCCACGCCATAGCGGCCGGACAGGCCGGCGCTGTTGCGGCCTTGCAGCAGGGCGCCGGGGGCGGCCAGTTCCACGCCGGCCTGGCTGGCGTACCGGGTCAGCGCGCGGTCCAGAGGGCCGGCGGGTATGTCCACCTGCCGGGAGGCGGGGGCGGCAGCCGGCGCGGCCTGGGCCCACGCCGGTGCGGGGCTCGCGGCCAGCGCCAGCGCCATGCTGGCCGCCATCAGCATGGCGGGACGGGAAGAAAGGGGCAAGCAGCGGCGCAGCGCGGGCAGCGTGGCGGGAGAGGACGGGCAGGGCGCCATGATGGACGTTTTCCTCCAGGAAAAGACAGCGGTTCTGCCTGTATCCCGAACGAGGGGCCGCCAACCCGTAATGATTGCGCAGGGAAATTTGTAACGGAAGGAAGAGGCCTTGCAGGCACCGGGCGTTTGCACGTCCTGGCGCCCGTCCCGGCATCCGGGGCACGCGTTCAGGCCGGCTGCAGCGCCACCCAGTAGCGGGTCAGGGTTACCAAGCGCAGCCCCAGCCCTGCTGCCAGGTTGGCCAGCGTGCGGTCGGTGTCCGACAGCGAAAAGACGCCGGTTACCCGCAGGTCCGACAGGCTGGGGTCGTGGCGCAGGATGCCCGGACGGTAACGGCTCAATTCCGCCAGCAGGTCCGCCAGGCGCATGTCCTGGGCCACCAGTTGGCCGCGCCGCCAGGCGGTCTCGTCGGCCGCCAGCGGGCCGGGCGGGGCGGCCTGGCGCACCGAGAACGACGTGCGCTGTCCCGCATGGGCGCGCAGCACCGCGCCCGGCGCCTGGGCGGGACGGATTTCCACCGCGCCTTCGTAGACCGACACGCGCGATACCTCGATATCCTGCTGGACGCAGAATACCGTGCCCAGCGCCTGGACCAGGCCTTGTGCGGTTTGCACGCGCAGCGGCCGTCCGGCGGGATCGGTGGCGGTCTCGATCAGGACGCGGCCCCGCAGCAGAACGATGCGCCGCTCGCGCGCGTCATAGCGCAGATCGACCGCGGTGGCCGTGTCCAGCACCAGACGGCTGCCGTCGGGCAGCATGGATTCGCGGATCTGGCCCGTGGCGCTGCGCGCGTCGGCAGCCAGGGCGCGCAGGGCGGGCGTGCGTCGGGCGACGGGATAGGCCAGGGCCCCGGTGGCGGCCAGGCCTAGCCCGGCCAGCACCCGCCGCCGCGCCGCGGGCTTGGGCGCGGGCTGGCGCAGCGCATGCCGGGCGATGTCGGCCGGCACGCCGCCGAATTTTTCTTCCACGGCCAGCAGCCGCCGCCAGGCCAGTTCGTGGTCCGGATGGGCGGCGCGCCAGCGCGCGCAGGCCGCGCGCTCCGTCTCGCCGGCCTGGCCGGACCACAGGCGGGCCATCCATTGCGCCGCCTGCTGCACGACGGCCTCGTCCGGGCCGCGCGCGCCGGCTTCAGCCGCGCCCGTCATACAAGGCCTGGTAGCAGGCGCGCAGTGCCGTGGCGATGTACTTTTCCACGGAGGACAGCGAGACCTTCAGGCGCCGGGCGATTTCGGCATAGCCCAGCCCGTCCAGCTTGCACAGCAGGAAGGCCTCGCGCGCGCGGGGCGAGAGCCCGTGCAGGATGGCGTCCAGTTCCACCAGGGCTTCGATGGCCACTGCGCGATCTTCCTCGGAGGGCGCCAGCGGCGCCGGCAACTGGCCGACCGCCTCCCGGTAGGCCGCCTCGATGCGACGGCGCCTGTGCAGGTCCACCACCAGGCAGTTGGCGATGCGGGCAAGGTGCCGGCGCGATTCTTCGCGGGGTGGGGTGCGGCCCGTGGCCAGCACGCGCACATAGGTATCATGCGCCAGGTCGGCGGCGTCGGTGGCATCGCCCAGGCGCTTGCGCAGCCAGCCGCGCAGCCAGCCGTGGTGATCGGCGTACAGGGTCTCGACGGCCTGGACGGAGGAAAGGGGCGGCATGGCGGCGGGGCGGGCAGAGGCCGGAGAACGGCTGTGATAATGAGAATAAGTTTCGATTATCTTGAAGAAAGCGCCGCCAGGCAATACCGCGGCCGGGCATGGGCCGCGTGTCTTGTTATTCCGCCTCTCTTTTTTACTCTTTCGCCTTGGACTGCGCCGTATATCGCAGCGCCTTCAAGTCGTAGCCCTGGGCCCTTGCGGCATCCAGGGCTTTTTTCAGTTCGCCCTCGGGCAGGCTGGGCGTGCGGGACAGTATCCAGAGATACTTGCGCGTGGGCGAGCCCACCACCGCCCAGCGGTAGTCCGGGTCCAGCCCGATGATCCAGTAGTCGCCCTTGAAGGGCCAGAAGAACGAGATTTCCAGCTTGGCGTTGCCCGAGCCGGGCACCACGGAGGCCTGGCCGTCGGCCTCGTCGATGCCGCCCTTCTTGTTGCGGCAGCGGTTCAGCACCTCGATGCTTCCGTCCTTGCGCGGCATGTAGTGGGCGGTGGTGTCGCCCACGCAGTTGCGCTGGAACACCATCGGATAGTTGGCGATCTCGTACCACATGCCGCCATAGCGTTGCAGGTCCACGCTGGGCACCGTCCGGACGGTGCTGGCGGCGGCCTCCTGGGCGCTGGCCCGCAGGTCGGCGTCGTCGCCCCCGCGCATGCCGGAGCAGGCGGCGCAGGCCAGTGCCAGGGCTGACAAGGCAAGGTGGCGGATCATGCGGTCTCCTTGGGTGTGCGGGCGGCGCGCTCAGCCTGATGCCGTGCAGGGCCCCTTGGAGGGATTTTCCAGCGCGGCGTGGTAGCGCGCCACATATTCATCGAAACCGATCGTGTCTCCCGCCTCGAGCGCCGCCTGTTCGCGCAGCGATTGCTCGGCCATCTCGCGATAGGCCGCCAGCCGCGCGGCCGGCAAGGGCTCGGCGCGCAAGGCCTGGGCGTGGGCCTGGCTGGCGGCCAGCGTGACGGCGTGGAAGGACTGGCCCTGCTCGCGCAACTGCGCCAATATGCGCGCCGAGGGCGTGGCCTGGGGATCGTCGAGCTTGCCGGCCTGGGCCGCCACGGCCTGGCCGTAGGCCTGCGTGCCATAGGCGCGGTCCAGCAGCGCCGCGCTGGCGCCGATGCCGGCCAGCAGTTCGCGGCCCCAGTCGGCCAGCGGCACCTGCGCGCCGCCGCGCGAGAGCGTCAGGCCCGGACGCCGGCCCTCGCGCACCACGCGCGCGAAGTTCTGCGGGCTTTCGTTGCAGTGGCCGTCCTCGGGGAACAGCGGGCTGTCCTCCAGCGCGCAATGCAGCAGGAAGGCGTCCATGAAGCGCGCGGTCTGCGCCGAGATGCCTATGGGCGAATACGGATCGATGTCCAGGCAGCGCACTTCGACGTACTGCACGCCGCGCGCGGCCAGCGCCGTGATGGGGCGTTCGCAGCGCCCGGTCGAGCGCTTGGGCCGGATGCTGGAGTAGTACTCGTTCTCGATCTGCAGCAGGTTGGCGTTGAGCTGGATCCATTGCCCGTCGCGATGGGTGCCGATCCGCTCGTAGGCCGGCCAGGGCTGGGTGACCGCCTCGTACAGCCGCGATAGGAAGCTGCGCAGGTCGTTGTAGCCCAGCTTGAGCTTGGACTGGGCCTTGTTCTGGTAGCCCAGGTCGCTCATGCGCAGGCTGGTGGCGTAGGGCAGGTACAGCGTGTGCGCGTCCAGCGGCTGCAGCTGCGCGTCGGCCTGGGCCAGCAGCCCGCGGCTGATCGCGGGCGAGGCGCCGAACAGGTACATGAGCAGCCAGCTGTAGCGCGTGAAGTTGCGGATCAGGGCGATATAGCCGGCCGAGCGCCGCTCCTGGGCGGTGGCGCCGGGCAGCTCCAGCTGCTCCCAGAGCGCGTCGTCCAGCGAGAAGTTGTAGTGCAGGCCGGCGATGCACTGCATGGTCTTGCCGTAGCGCTCGGCCAGGCCGCGCCGGTACACGTGCTTGAGCATGCCGGTGTTGGAGGTGCCGTACCAGCCGATCGGGATGTCGGGCTCGGGCGGCAGGCGGGCCGGCATGGAGTGGTTCCAGACCAGTTCGTCTTGCAGGGTCTGGGCCACGTAGCGATGGATCTCGGTCAGCTCCTCCAGCAGCGCATCCACGTCGGTGTGCGTGCCGGTGATCAGCTCGAGCAGCGATTCCGAATAATCGGTGGTGATGCGCGCATGCGTCAGGGCCGCGCCGAGCGCCTGGGGATGGGGGGTAAGCGCCAGGCCGCCTTGCGGATCCACGCGCAGGCCTTCTTTTTCGATGCCGCGGCGCGTGCGGGCCAGCAGCGTCAGGTGGGCTTGCAGCGCGGCCAGGCGGTTGCTTAGGACTTCGGTCACGGACGACCCTTCGTTTGGTGGTGAGGCAACCGATTTTACGGGGTCGGAGCCCGTTGCCCGCCGATTGGCCGCAGCCTGCAGGGGGAATTCATCCGGGCCGCCGCTGGGCCTGGGGACGGCCCGCTGGCAAAATCCTTGGTATAAAGCCCCGGCCCGGGGCGGCCCGCGCGGGCGGGCTCGTCCCGCACCCGCCCGGCCGGCGGCCTCGTTTCGTAGCGGAGTGGACCGTGTCGTTGACAATTCGGATGCGCAGGCTTGCCGCCTGCCTGGCGCTGGGCCTGCTGGCGGCCTGTTCGCCGGAGTATGACTGGCGCGAGGCCGACGTGGCCGACGGCCGGGCGCGCACGGCGTTTCCGGCCAAGGTGCAGACCGAGCAGCGGCAGGTGGCCCTGGCCGGCGTGCAGCTGCCTTTTACCTTGACCATGGCGCGCAAGGACAGCTTCATTTTTGCAGTGGGCCATACCGTGGTCCCGCCCGGCGCCGACGCCGGGATGCTGGCGCAGGCGCTGATGGCCTCCTGGTACGTGAATACCGGCGCCAACCCGCCGGCCACGCCCCCGGCCCTGGGCCAGGAAGTGGACCTGGTGTCGGCGGCCCGGGGCGTTTCGCTGCGCTTCATGGCGCGCGCCATCGTCACCGACGGCGCGATCATCGAGGCGATGGTCACGGGCCCGTCCGAACGTTTTCCCGAGGCGCAGGCGCGGGAGTTCCTGCGTCTGCTGCGGCCGCGCAAGGGGCCTTGAGCAGGCCGCGCCACGCGGCCTGGGCGACCGCGGCGCGGCGCCCGCGCACCTTGAGCTTGGCGCAGGCGTTGTGCAGGTGGAAGTTGACCGTGCGTTCGCTCAGTCCAAGCAGGGCGGCCGTCTCGCGGCTGGTCCGCCCGCAGGCCGAATGCTGCAGGCAGGCCAGTTCTCTTTGGGACAGGGGGTGTGGCATCATCATGGGTCGGAGGCAGGCAAAGAATAAAATGATGGACAGGCTCCGCCCATCGATGCAAATCATGATGCGGAAGAGTATTAATTTCCCCATGTTTGCAGGAATTGCCCGCCGATGGGTCCGGTCATCCAGTTCTATTTCTCGGCCGCCACGCTGCTGGCGCCGCTGGTCATCTGCGCTTCGGTCGGCGCGGTCTGGGCCAAGCGCGATCTTCCGTATTCCGGTCCTTTCGTCACGGTGCTGGTCACCACGGTGACCACGCCGGCCCTGGTCTTTCACACGCTGGTCTCCACCGAGCTGGACAACGCGCTGCTGGCGCAGGTGTTCGGCGCCTCCGTGCTGGCGCTGGCCGTGTGCGGGATCCTGTGCACGCTGGCGCTCAAGCTGTGGGGCCAGCCCGTGCGCAAGCTGCTGCCCACGGCCTGGATGCCCAATGCCGGCAACCTTGGCCTGCCCATGTCGCAACTGGCCTTCGGCGACGCGGGCCTGTCGGTGGCGGTGGCTTTCTTCGCCATCTCATCCTTCGTGCAGCATACCGTCGGCGTGCGCATTCTCAGCGGCGCCGGCAGCTGGCGCGCGCTTCGCACGCCCGTGTTCCTGGCCTGCGCCGCCGCGCTGGCGGTGCGCCTGCTCGCGCTGCCCGTGCCCGGGCCGCTGCTGTCCTCGGCCCAGTTGCTGGGGACCCTGACCGTGCCGCTCATGCTGTTCAGCCTGGGCCATGCCCTGGCGCTGATCCCTTCCTCGGGCCTGCGGGTAGGCAGCGGGGTAGGGGTGCTGCGGCTGGCCGCCGGCCTGGTCTCGGGCCTGCTGGTGGCCTGGGGCCTGGGCCTGGACGAGGTCCTGGGCGGCGCGCTGGCGCTGCAGATGGCCATGCCGTGCGCGGTGGTCAGCTATATGTACGCCCGCCGCTTCACCGACCTGGGCGACGTGTCGGCCGGCGCGGTGCTGGTGTCCACGGCGCTGTTCCTGCTGGCCGCGCCGCTGCTGCTCTGGGTGGCCGGCGGCGCCTGAGGCGCCGCGCGTCCCGGCGCGGGCAGGCTTGGCCGGCGAGCCGGTGGTGCTAGAATGCACCGCTATTTCCAGTTTTCCGTTTTTGGCGCCGATTTGCTTGATCCGCTTGCGGGCGCCCGATAAATCCCGCTAAAGAGGTCCGTCGTGACGACTTCCCTTCCGCATCCCGACCGGGATCCTGCCTGCGCCGTGTCCGGCGCGCCCGCCGCCCAGGGTTCCCTGGGCATCGTCGAGCCCCGCTACCTGTCCTTCGACGAGCCGCTGCAGCTTGCCAGCGGCCAGGTGCTGCCCGCCTACGAGCTGGCCGTCGAGACCTATGGCGAGCTGAACGCCGAGCGATCGAACGCCGTGCTGATCTGCCACGCGTTGAATGCCTCGCATCACGTGGCGGGCATTTCGGCTTCCGATCCCAAGGACGTGGGCTGGTGGGACAACATGGTGGGGCCGGGCAAGCCGGTCGATACCGACCGCTACTTCGTGATCGGCGTGAACAACCTGGGCTCGTGCTTCGGTTCGACCGGGCCGGCGAGCATCAACCCGGCTACCGGCAAGCCCTGGGGCGCGGCCTTCCCCGTGCTGACGGTGGAGGATTGGGTGCTGGCGCAGGCGCGCGTGGCCGATCACTTCGGCATCGAACGCTTTGCCGCCGTCATGGGCGGCTCGCTGGGGGGCATGCAGGCCCTGAGCTGGGCCATCACCTGCCCCGAGCGCGTGGCCCATTGCGTGGTGATCGCCAGCACGCCGCGGCTGTCAGCGCAGAACATCGGCTTTAACGAGGTGGCGCGGCGCGCCATCATCACCGACCCGGATTTTCATGGCGGCGACTACTACGCGCACAACACCGTGCCGCGCCGCGGCCTGTCGGTGGCGCGCATGGTCGGCCACATCACCTACCTGTCCGATGCCGACATGGCCGAGAAGTTCGGGCGCGCCCAGCGCGAGCCCAGCGCCAGCGGCGCCTATCGCTACGGCTACGACGTCGAGTTCGAGGTCGAGTCCTACCTGCGCTACCAGGGCGAGAAGTTCTCGCGCTATTTCGACGCCAATACCTATCTGCTGATCACGCGGGCGCTGGATTATTTCGATCCCGCCCGCACGCACGGCGGCGACCTGGCCGCGGCGCTGGCGCCGGCCCGCGCCGATTTCCTGCTGGTGTCCTTTTCCACCGACTGGCGCTTTCCGCCCGAACGCTCGCGCGAGATCGTGCGCGCCCTGCTCAAGAACGGCCGGCCGGTCACCTATGCCGAGATCGACGCGCCGCACGGCCACGACGCTTTCCTGCTGGCCGACCCGCGCTATCACGCGGTGGTGTCGGCCTATTTCGACCGCATCGCGCTGGCGCAGGGGCTGCCCGCCCGGGCGGCGGCCCACGGCGTGGCCGCGGTGGCCGCGCCGGAATCCTCCACCGCCCTGCTGGGCCAAGGGGCGCTATGAAGGCGCCGGTCCCCTCCAAGCGCCGATGCCGGCGAACGCAGCCTGAAGGAGACGCGCAATGAACCCCGCGCCCCGCAATCCGGTGCCGCCCGTGCTGCGGCCCGACCTGGCCCGAATCGCCCAGTGGATCGCGTCCGGCAGCAAGGTGCTGGACCTGGGCTGCGGCGATGGCACGCTGCTGGCCTATCTGCGCGATGCGCGCGAGGTGCGCGGCGTGGGCGTGGAGATCGCCGACAACTGCGTGATCCGCTGCGTGCAGCGCGGCGTCGAAGTCATCCAGCAGAACCTGGAGGACGGCCTGGCGCTGTTCGAGGATGCCGAGTTCGACACCGTGGTGCTGTCGCAGACGCTGCAGGCCATGCACCGCACCGAGCACATCCTGCGCGAAATGGCGCGCGTGGCGCGCCACGGCGTGGTGTCGTTTCCCAACTTCGGCTACTGGCCGCACGGCTGGTCGCTGCTGCGCGGGCGCATGCCGGTGACCGGCCAGATGCCCTATGCCTGGTACGACACGCCCAACATCCACCTGTGCACCCTGCGCGACTTCGAGGACCTGGCGCGCAAGCTGGGCCTGCGCATCCTGTCGCGCGCCACCTTCAACGAAGGGCGCGAAGTGCACGTGCTGCCGGGCTGGCGCAGCACGCTGGCGGTGTACCGCTTCGCGAGCCACTGAGGCGCGCCATGGCCGGCCCGGCCGGGCATGGCCGGGCTGCGCTCACTGGACTCCCTTCGTGTTGCGCACTCCGGTATTCGCCCTTGGGGCGGCCCGGCGGGCTCATTCGTTCAGCGGCCCCTGCTCGATGAAGGTGTCGAACATCTTCCAGATGGCGTCGCCGCGGCGCAGCAGCGCGCCCATTTCCTTCTTGCGGCTGAGCGCCACGGCCGAGATCAGCGCGTTGCTCAGGCCGAAGGCCGCCGTATAGGAATCGAAGGGCGAGGCGCTGGCGGTGCGGATCAGCATGCGGTGGTCCGACAGGGCCGCGATGGGCGAGAGCGGGCTGTCGGTGACGGCCAGCACGGGCGCGCCGATGTGCCGGAAATAGCGCGCGGCCTGCACCACCGCGCGCGAATAGCGGCGGATGGTGACGGCCAGCAGGGTATCGGTCTGGCGCACCCACATCATGCTGTCGGCCAGCATGGACTGGCGCGTGTCCAGCATCTGCACGTTGGGCAGGCACATGTTCAGGTGCGTGTGCAGGTAATGCGCCACCGGGTAGCTGTTCTTCTCGCCCACCACCAGGATGCGGCCGTTGCCGCGGGTCAGGCGCCGCACGAAGGCCTCCATCTCGGCCATGTCCAGCCCCTCGCGCGTGGCGTTGAGGTTCTCCTTGTCCAGCAAAAAGGCATTGTCCACCACGTGCTGCAGCGACTGGTCCTGCCCCAGCGTGATCCCCACCCGCTGCACCGGGGAAGACAGCTTGGAGGAGATTTCCGTGCGGGCCTCGCGCTGCACATCGGCGAACGAGGGGTAGCCGAGCTTGGCGAAGTAGCGCACCACGGTGGAGGCGCTGATGCCTACCTTGCGTGCAATATCTGTTGCAGATTCCAGTGCGCCGTGCGGATAGTTTGCGATCAGGTAGTCGGCCAAGGCTTTTTCCCGCTGCGTGAGGGTGGCCGATCCCTTGGCGATCCGGTCAAGAAGTTTCATGATTTTCATCCTCTTGGTGCGCATTCTCTTCTTTTTGGGGAGGATTGGGTAGCCGCGCGCCCAAAGATTGTGCAATGAGGAATTCATGATTTACTAAGCTATGATTTTTCTATTGCATAATCGCCGGCGTCATGGTTTCATGAGGCTTGTTCGCCAATGGACATCGGCGGCGGGTGCGGCACCGGAAGGCGCCGTCCGGCGCACGACGCAACAGCAAGGGGAAAACGCCATGAGCGGCAATGAACGCAAAGTGGCCGTCGTCACGGGCGCGGCCCGCGGCATCGGCCTGGCCTGCGCGCAGCGGTTGTCGGCAGCCGGCTACGCCGTTGCGCTGGCCGACCAGCCCGGCCCGGCGCTGGAGCAGGCCGTGCAGGCGCTGCGCGCGCAGGGCCGCCAGGCGCTGGCCCTGGCCGGCGACGTCAGCGACCACGGCGCGGTGCAGGCGCAAGGCCAGTACGTGCTGGCGCAGTGGGGGCATGTCGATGCGCTGGTCAACAACGCAGGCATCTCGCAGCCCAAGACGCTGCTGGAAATCTCCGAAGCCGAATGGGACCGCACCATCGCGGTCAATCTCAAGGGCTACTTCAATTGGTGCAAGGCGCTCGCCCCGGCCATGCTGGCCCGGCGCAGCGGCCGCATCGTCAATATTTCGTCTGTCAGCGCCAATACCGGCGCGGCGCCTTCGGCGGTCAGCAAGTTCGCCTATTGCTCGGCCAAGGCCGGCGTGCTGGGCATGACCCGCGGGCTGGCCAAGGAGCTGGCCCCGGCCGTGGCCGTGAACGCCATCTGCCCGGGCTCGATCCGGACCGACCTGACCGAGCAGTTGATCCAGTCCCGCCAGGACGACATCGTGCGCACCATTCCGCTGGGGCGGATCGGCACGCCGATGGACGTGGCGGTGGTGGTCGAATTCCTGGTCACGGTCGAACCGAACTACATGACGGGCGAGGTCATCGATGTCGACGGCGGACAGTGGGTCAACTGAAATGGGCGCGAGGACCGGCAGCCGTGCGCCCGCACGCCGCGACCGTGCGCGCCGATTGCGCCTGCTCGGGCTGGCCGGGCCCGGCGTGCTGCTGCTGGCGGCCGGGCTGCTCTGGCCGTTCGCGGCCATGCTGGGCATCTCGCTGCACGACGTCTATCCGGACCCCCAGGCGCTGACCGCGCGGCACTACCTGCAGTTCGTCGAGGATCCGTATTTCCTGAACATCGCCCTGCGCACCTTCCTGCTGGCGATCACCGTGACCGCCGCCACGGCGGTGATCGGGTTCCCGGTGGCCTGGTACCTGGCGCGCAGCGCCTCGCGATGGAAGCACCTGGTGTTTCTCGGCGTGGTCTCGCCGCTGTTGGTCAGCATCGTCGTTCGCACCATCGGCTGGACCATCATCCTGGGTAACGAGGGGCTGGTCAATTCGCTGCTGACCGGCCTGGGTTTGATCGAAGAGCCCCTGCGCCTGATGCAGAGCTTCTGGAGCGTGGCGCTGGGCATGACCCACGTGCTGCTACCGTTCATGGTGCTGTCCATCGCCAGCGTGCTGGGCAAGATCGACGGCTCCGTGCTCGAGGCCGCATCGGTGCTGGGCGCCACGCCGGCGCGCCGCTTCGTCAAGGTGGTGCTGCCGCTGTCGGTGCAGGGCCTGGCCGCCGGTTCGGTCATCGTGTTCTGCCTGACCATCGGCGCCTACATCACGCCGATCTGGCTGGGACGCGGGCATGTCACCACCATGTCCATTTCCATCTACGAGCAAATGGTGGTCATGGTCGACTGGCCGCTGGGGGCCGCGGCCTCGATGATCCTGACCCTGGCGACGCTGGCCGTGCTGGCGTGCTACGGGCTGGCCTTGAGAAGGCATGCGCAGCGATGAAATCCCGTCATGACAAGATCCTCGGGCTGTACGTGGGCGCGGTGCTGGCCTTCCTGATGCTGCCCATCCTGGTGGTGATTCCCTCGGCCTTCAGCGACGATGTGTCGCTGTCCTTCCCGCCCAAGGGATTTTCGCTGCGCTGGTTCGAGAACGCCTGGAACACGCCCGGCTTTTTCGACGCGTTCGTGCTTAGCGCCAAGCTGGCCCTGGTATCGGGGCTGCTGGCGCTGGCGGTGGGCACGCTGGGCGCCTTCGCCCTGGTGCGCTATCGCTTCCGCGGCCGGCGGCTGCTGGAGATGCTGTTCATGACCCCGATGGTGTTTCCCTCCATCGTGTTCGCGGTGGCCATTTCCATGGTGCTGGGCCAGGTGGGCCTGCTGCGCGATTTCTGGGGCCTGGTGTGCGCCCACGTGGTGATCGTGGTGCCCTACGTGGTGCGCACGGTGGGCGCCACGCTGGCCGAGATCGACGTCAGCTTCGAGGAGGCCGCGGCCACGCTGGGGGCCAACCGCGTGCGCACCTTCCTGCTGGTCACGCTGCCGCTGCTGCGTCCCGGGCTGGTGGCTGGCGCGGTATTCGCCGCCATCATGTCCTTCGACGAGTTCACGGTGTCGCTGTTCCTGGTGGGCCCCGGGATGATGACGCTGCCGCTGGAGATCTATCACTACACCGAGTTCAGCATGGATCCCACGGTGGCCGCGATTTCCACCTTGTTGATCGCCTTCACGACCGTGGTGGTCGTGCTGGTCGAGCGTTTCGTCGGGCTGCGCAGGCAATTTCGCCACTGACGGCCAGTCCTTGTGATTCCCTTGGAGATGAACAGCATGAAAGCCCTGACTCCCGAGCAGCACTACCTGTTGAAATCGTTCCAGGCCGACCCGGCCCGCCGGGCGATACTGAAGTCGATGCTGGTGCTGGGCGCCGGCGGCGCCTCGATGCTCAAGCTGGCCGATGCGCTGGCGGCGGCCTCGGACCAGGACGTGGCCCAGCTCACCATCATGTCCCAGCCGGGCATCCTGGTCCAGGTGCTGCAAGAACTGTCCAACCCGCAGTTCAACAAGTCCTATCCGAACACCCGCATCCAGCTGGAGGCCTCGTCCAACGCCGCCGCCTATCCCCGCATGCTGGCCCAGCGCAGCCGGCCGGTGGTCAGCGGCGTGATGTGCAACGACATCTTTGCCCAGCGGGGCATCGCCGACAAGATGTGGGAGAAGTTCGATCCGGCGCTGATGACCGGCGCGGCCAACGTGCCGGCCGAGATCATGACGCCGGGCGGCTACGGCATCACCTTCCAGATCGCGCCCTACGGCATCATGTACAACCCCGACCGCGTCCAGGCGCCCAAGTCCTGGACCGACCTGTACGACCCCAAGTATGCGGGGCGCGTATCGATGTGGGATTCCTATTTCGATGCCTATGTGATGGCGGGCGTGGCCGCGGGCAAGGGCCCGAGCGTGGAAGAGGGCATCAAGGCCTGGGCCCCGCACCGCAAGAACATCGGCGCCTGGGTCACTTCCCCCATCGCCGAGGCCGACCTGGTGCACCGCGGCGAGGTCTGGCTGGCCCCGCACTGGGGTTCGTATGCCGAACTGGCCCGCTCGCAGGGCAAGAACGTGGCTTTCGTGATCCCCGAGGAAGGCGCGGTGCAATGGAGCTGCCACATGCAGCTGTGCACCGGGTTCTCCGAGCCGGTCAGCCGCCTGACGCAGATCTACATGAACACCTGGCTGTCCGACGAACTGCAGCGCGCCTTCATGGAAAAGGGGTTCTTCTCGCCCGCCACGCGCACCGTGCAGATCCCCGACACGCTCAAGAGCCCCGCGCTGATCACGGCCGACGATGCGGCCAAGAACCTGATCCGGCCGGATTTTGTTTCGATCGGCCAGCAGATTCCCAAGCTCAAGGCGCTGATCGACCGTACCCTGAAGGGATGAGCAAGGCCATGGCGATGAATGCCGGCGAAGCGGACGTGGTGCTGTCCGACGTCAAGAAATGGTATGGCGGGTTTGCGGCGGTCAAGGGCGTGAGCCTGCAGATCGGGCGCGGCGAAATGGTCAGCTTCCTGGGGCCCAGCGGCTGCGGCAAGACCACCACGCTGCGCATGATCGCCGGGCTGGAGGAGCTGGACGAGGGCGACATCCGCATCCGCGGGGTGTCCATGGGCGGGGTGCCCACGCACCGGCGCAACATCGGCATGGTGTTCCAGAACTACGCCCTGTTCCCGCACATGAGCGTGCGCGAGAACATCGCCTTCGGCCTGTCCATGCGCAAGACGCCCAAGGCCGAGATCGCGCAGCGGGTCAAGGACGTGATGGCGCTGATCCGCCTGGACGGCATGGCCGAGCGGCTGCCCTCGCAGTTGTCGGGCGGCCAGCGCCAGCGCGTGGCGCTGGCCCGCGCGCTGGTCACCAAGCCCAACGTGCTGCTGCTGGACGAGCCGCTGGGCGCGCTGGACAAGAAGCTGCGCGAGCAGATGCAGATCGAGATCCGCATGCTCCAGAAGGAGGTGGGCATTACGACCATCTTCGTGACGCACGACCAGGAAGAGGCGCTGACGCTGTCCGATCGCATCGTGGTGATGGAAGGCGGGCGCATCGTGCAGGTTGGTACGCCGCGCGAGATCTACCAGCAGCCGGCCGACCGCTTCGTCTCGGACTTCATCGGCATGACCAACGCGCTGCGCGCGACGGTGGCCGGGCGCGACGGGGACTGGGTCTGCCTCGCGTTGCAGGCGGGCGGCGCCACGCTGCGCGCGCCGGCCTCGCTGCCGGTGCAGGCCGGCCAGGCCGTCGAGGCAACGGTGCGGCCCGAGAACATCGAGTTGGGGGCGGTGGCGGGCTGCGAGTACAACGGCCTGGAGGGTACCGTCGCCAATGTGGTGTACACGGGCGCCCTGACCTATGTGCACCTGGATTGCGATGCTGGCGTGCGTTTCGTCGCCCTGGTGCCCAATGCCGGCCAGGACGGGCGCTATGCCAGCCTGCAGCCGGGAGAACGCGTGCCGTTCGGCTGGCGCTGCGCCAGCACGCGGCTGTTGCCGGCGGGCTAGGCGCGGCCGCCATGCCAAGAGGAAGGCGGGCAGGCCCGCCCAAGGATGGAAGATGACGTTGCAGGAAAAGGCGGTATGCGATTGGCTGCAGGCGCATGAGCAGGACATGCTGGCGCTGCTCGAGGAGATCGTGAACATCGACAGCGGCAGCTATTGCAAGGCGGGCGTGGACCGGGTGGGGCAGGCGCTGGCCGGGCGGCTGGCGCGCGGCAATATCGTCCTGGAGCGGTTCCCATTGTCCGAGCATGGCGATTGCCTGCTAGGACAGGTGCCGGGCGGCGCGGGGCTGCAGGGGCCGCACGTGCTGCTGCTGGGGCATATGGACACCGTGTTTCCCGAGGGGACGGTGGCGCGGCGGCCCTACCGCGCGCAGGACGGGGTGGCCTACGGCCCCGGCGTGGCCGACATGAAGGCCGGGCTGGTGATGAACGCTTTCGTGGCCATGGCCTTTCGCGAACTGGGCGGCAACACCTTGCCGCTGCGGCTGTTTTTCACCGGCGACGAAGAAATCGCCTCGCCTGCCTCGCGGGAACTGACCCTGCGCATGGCCAAGGGCGCCGATGCCGTGCTCAATGCCGAGCCGGGCCGGCCCACCGGCAACGTGGTCACCGGCCGCAAGGGGGCCTTTTTCATCGATTTCGAAGTGCAGGGCGTGGGCGCGCATGCGGGCGTGAACCACGAGCAGGGCGCCAGCGCCATCGAGGCGATGGCCCGCAAGATATCGGCCCTGCATGGCCTGACCGACCGCGATCGGGGCATCACCACCAACGTGGGCACCGTGCGCGGCGGGCTCTCGATCAATACGGTCGCGCCGCAGGCCCAGGGCCAGTTGGACGTACGTTTTCCCGGCACCGTCGACGGCCAGGCGCTGCGCGGCGAAATCCAGCGCATCATCGAGGCCGCCGACGTGCCCTGCACCTGCGGGCGCGTGACGCACGAAGGCACGTTCCTGCCGCTGGTGCAGTCGGTGCGCAGCCAGGCCTTGCTGCAGGACTACCAGCAAGCCGCGCAGCGGCTGGGTTTTTCCGTGCAGGGCGAATTCACCGGCGGCTCGGCCGACAGCGGGCTGGCCTCGTCGGCGGGTGCGGCCACGCTGTGCGGCACAGGGCCGGTCGGCGGCAAGGTGCATACCCCGGACGAATACTGCCGCATCGATACCTTGGTGGCGCGCGCGCAAGCGGTGGCGCTGACCGTGTTTGCCCGCGGCCGCGATTGAGCGCGCCGCACGTATGGAGACGTCATGAGCCGACAACGCCACATCGCTTGCCTGACTTTCGATTTCGACGCCATGTCCGGGCTGGTGGCGCGCGGCCTGACCACGCCCACGCCGGTCTCGCGCGGCGAGTTCGGCGCGGTCGCCGTGCCGCGCATCCTGTCGCTGCTGGCGCGTTACGACGCCAAGGCCTCGTTCTTCATCCCCGGGGTGGTCATCGGCACCTATCCGCAGGTATGCGAGCAGATCGTGCGGGCCGGACACGAAATCGGCCACCACGGCTGGACCCACGTGCCGCCTTCCAGCCTGACGCTGGAACAGGAAGAGGAAGGGCTGGCGCGCGGCACGGAGAGCATCGTGCGCTTGACCGGCAAGCCGCCGGTCGGCTACCGCTCGCCTTCGTGGGACCTGGGGCCCAATACGCTGGCCCTGCTGCTCAAGCACGGTTTCCTGTACGAAAGCAGCATGATGGGCAACGACCACGAGCCCTACCGGGTTCGCCAGGGCGATGTGGTGAGCCTGGATGCGCCGATGGTCTTCGGGCGGCCGACCCCGCTCATCGAGATGCCGATAAGCTGGTCGCTGGACGATTTCCCGCACTTCGAGTTCCTGCGCGTGGGCCAGAGCGTCACGCCGGGTCTCATGAACGCCAGCGGCGTGCTCGAGAACTGGCTGGGCGACTTCCAATACATGGCGCGCACCTGCGATTGGGGCGTGCTGACCTACACTTGCCATCCCTATGTCATCGGGCGCGGGCATCGTATGCTGATGCTCGAGCGCCTGATCGAAGGCCTGCTCGCGCAAGGGGCGCAGTTCCTTACGCTGGAGCAGGCCGCGGCCGAATATGCCCGCCGAGCGCCCATGCCGGGCTAAGGCGCAGTTATCCTGATGATCCCGGGCCCGCCGCGCAGCGGGCCCGGCCGCTTTCCCTCGCTTGCCATCCCGGAGTCCGCGCAGCAATGAGCCAACTGTTTTCCCCTATCGCCATCGGCCCCCATACCTTGCCCAACCGCATCGCCATCGCGCCCATGTGCCAGTATTCGGCCAACGACGGCAGCGCCACCGACTGGCACATGATGCACCTGGGCACGCTGGCCGCCTCGGGCGCCGCGCTGTTGGTGCTAGAGGCCACCGCGGTCGAGCGCCGCGGCCGCATTTCGCACGGCTGCCTGGGCCTGTACAGCGACGACAACGAGCTGGCGCTGCAAAGGGTGGTGGCCGCCTGCCGGCGCTACGGCACGGCCCGCCTGGGCGTGCAGCTGGCGCATGCGGGCCGCAAGGGCTCTTCGCACGTGCCCTGGCAAGGCGGCGGGCCGCTCGAGCCCGAGCACGACGCCTGGCAGACGCTGGCGCCCGAGGCCGACGATGGCGGGCGGGGCGGGCCGGCGCCGCATGCGGCCACGCAGGCGGACCTGGACCGCGTGCGCGAGGCCTTCGTGCAGGCGGCCCGGCGCGCCGAGCGGCTGGGACTGGAGGTGATCGAAGTGCATTGCGCGCACGGCTACCTGATGCACGAGTTCCTGTCGGCGCTGTCGAACCGGCGCACCGACGGCTATGGCGGCGACCTGGCCGGGCGCATGCGTTTCCCGCTGGAGGTCTTCGAGGCGGTGCGTGCGGCGGTGGGGCCGCAGGTGGCGGTGGGCGCGCGCATCACCGGTTCGGACTGGCTCGAGGGCGGCATCGACGAGCGCGAGGCGGGCCTGTTCGCGGCAGAGCTGGAAAAGCGCGGCTGCGCCTACGTGGACGTGACCAGCGGCGGGCTGCTGCCGGCCAGCATCCCGGTCGGCCCGGGCTACCAGGTGCCGCTGGCCGCCGCGGTCAAGCGCGCCGTGCAGGGCATGCCGGTGCGCGCGGTGGGCATGATCGTGGCGCCGGCGCAGGCCGAGGCGATCATCGCCGAAGGCCATGCCGACATGGTGGCCCTGGCGCGCGCCATGCTGGACAACCCGCACTGGCCCTACGAGGCGGCGCGCCAGCTGCAGGGCAGCGTCGAATACCCGCCGCAATACCAGCGCGCCCAGCCGGCCGCCTGGCCGGGGGCCGCGCTCAAGCAGGGCTGACGCCCGGCGGCGCGCGCCGTTTAAACTGGCGCTTTTCGCCGGGAGAACCCGCCATCGCCGCCTCGCACCTGTACGCCAACCGCCGCGTCGCGCCCTTGCTGCTGCTGGGCTTTGCCAGCGGCCTGCCGCTGGCGCTGACCACCGGTACCTTGCAGGCCTGGGCCACCGTCGATGGCGTCTCGCTGCAGCAGATCGGCTTCCTGACGCTGGTGGGCTCGGCCTATACGCTCAAGTTCCTGTGGGCGCCGCTGGTCGATCGCTATGCGCCGCCCGTGCTGGGGCGGCGGCGCAGCTGGATGGCCCTCACGCAGATCCTGCTGGCCGTGTCCATCATGGCCATGGGCACGCTTTCTCCTTCTTCCGCCCTGCTGCCGCTGGCCCTGCTGGCGGTGGCCGTGGCCTTCTTCTCGGCCACGCAGGACATCGCCTTCGACGCCTACCGCACCGACGTGCTGCGCGCCGAGGAGCGCGGCGCGGGGGCGGCCCTGTCCGTGCTCGGCTACCGGGTGGCCATGCTGGTCTCCGGCGGCCTGGCGCTGATACTGGCCGACAGGTGGCTGGGCTGGGGCAATACCTATGTGCTGATGGGCGCCATCATGGGCCTGATGGCGCTGGTGACGCTGGCCGCGCCCGAGCCCGAGCAGGTGGCGGCCACCCCGCGCACGCTGGCCGCGGCGGTGCTCGAACCCTTTCGCGAGTTCTTCGGCCGGCGCGAGGCCTGGCTGGTGCTGCTGCTGATCGTGCTGTACAAGCTGGGCGATGCCTTCGCCGGGGCGCTGTCCACCACTTTCCTGATCCGCGGCGCGGGCTTTTCGGCGGCCGAGGTAGGCACGGTCAACAAGGTGCTGGGCCTGGCGGCCACCATCGTGGGCGCGCTGGCCGGCGGCGCGCTGATGGCGCGCCTGGGCCTGTACCGCTCGCTGATGCTGTTCGGGCTGCTGCAGGCGGTTTCCAACCTGGGCTACTGGCTGATCGCCGTCAGCCCCCAGCAGCTGTGGCTGATGGCCGCGGCCGTGGGCGTGGAAAACCTGTGCGGCGGCCTGGGCACCGCGGCCTTCGTGGCGCTGCTGATGGGCCTGTGCGACAAGCGCTTCTCGGCCACCCAGTTCGCCTTGCTGTCGGCGCTCTCGGCCGTGGGCCGCACCTACCTGGCCGGGCCGCTGACTCCGCCGCTGGTCGGCTGGCTGGGCTGGCCCGGCTTTTTCCTGGTCACCGTGGCCATCGCCCTGCCGGGCCTGGCGCTGCTGCGCTGGCGGCGCGGCGACATCGAGCGCATCGACCGCCAGGGCTAGCGCCTGGACGGCGCCAGCGCCTGGCCGGCGGGCGGCTCAGTACACCCCTTGCGAGCGCATGGCCTCGGCCACGCGCACGAAGCCGGCGATGTTCGCCCCGTCCAGGTAGTTCACGAACTTGCCCCGGCCCTGGCCGTAGTGCACGCAGTTGGCGTGGATGTCCCGCATGATGGCGTGCAGCCGCGCGTCCACTTCCTCGCGCGTCCAGGACAGGCGGATGGCGTTCTGGCTCATCTCCAGTCCCGAGACGGCGACCCCGCCCGCGTTGCTGGCCTTGCCCGGCGCGAACAGGACCTTGGCGGCGATGAGCGCGTGGGCCGCCTCCAGCGTGGCCGGCATGTTGGCGCCTTCGGCCACGCAGCGCACGCCGTTCTTGATCAGCGCCTGGGCGTCCTTGAGTTCGAGCTCGTTCTGCGTGGCGCAGGGCATGGCCACGTCCACGGGCACGTGCCAGGGACGCTTGCCCGCCTCGAACTTGAGCTTGAACTGCTTGGCGTAGCTCTGCAGCTGGCCGCGCGTTTCGTTCTTGAGCTTCATCAGGGCCACCAGCTTTTCGTGCGTGAAACCCGATTCGTCGACGACCGTGCCGGTGGAGTCGGAGGCGGTGACCACCTTGGCGCCCAGCGCCATGGCCTTTTCGATGGCGTATTGGGCCACATTGCCCGAACCCGACACCGAAACCCGCAGGCCGTCCAGGCTCAGCCCCTGGCGGGCCAGCATCTCCTGGGCGAAATAGACCACGCCGTAGCCGGTGGCCTCGGGGCGGATGGCGCTGCCGCCGAAGGACAATCCCTTGCCGGTGAAGACGCTGGCCGCGGAGTTGGACAGCTTTTTCATCATGCCGGCCATGAAGCCGACCTCGCGCCCGCCCACGCCGATGTCGCCGGCCGGCACGTCGGTGTCCGGGCCCAGGTGGCGGTGCAGCTCCAGCATCAGCGCCTGGCAAAAGCGCATGACTTCGGCATCGCTGCGGTGCTTGGGGTCGAAGTCCGAGCCGCCCTTGCCCCCGCCCATGGGCAGCGAGGTCAAGGCGTTCTTGAAGGTCTGTTCGAAGGCCAGGAATTTCAGGATGGACAGGTTCACCGAGGGGTGAAAGCGCAGCCCGCCCTTGTAGGGGCCGATGGCCGAGCTGTGCTGCACGCGAAAGGCGCGGTTGACTTGCGTGCGGCCGTGGTCGTCGGTCCAGCAGACGCGGAACTGGATCACGCGCTCGGGCTCGACCAGGCGTTCGAGCAGCGCCTGGTCGGCGTACTGCGGGTGTTTTTGCAGGAACGGCCACAGACTGCTCGCCACTTCCTTGACGGCCTGCATGAACTCGGGTTGATGGGGGTCGCGGGCGGCGACCTGCTCCAGGAAGGCCTCCAAGGTGGGTAGCTTCAAACGTGTCTCCAGGGGTTCGCACCGTTGCGGTGCGCACAATAATGGTCGGCACCGTCGTGGTGCGGACCGGATTCTACGAAGAAAAACAAGCCCCGGTAAAGCGCGTTGGAACGGGGACGCACTGGCCGTTTCCGGGGTGGTTCCCAGTTTATCGGGGACGCGCCAAAAACAGCCAAAACCCGCGCCGGCAGAGGCTTGCGCGGCGACGATGCGCTGGGCCGATGGCGGGCCTCATGCGATCATGGCGCCCTGGGAAAACGACATCGGAGGCATCCCTTGAAAGCAGCCTATTACGACGCCTGCGGTCCGGCCGAGCAGGTCCTGCGGGTCGGCCAGATGCCCGAGCCCGATCCCGGCCCGGGCGAAGTGCGGGTGCGGGTGGCGGTCTCGGGCATCAACCCCTCGGACGTCAAGACGCGCCGCACGGGCGGCGCGCGCGGCAACCCCTGGCCGCGCACCATTCCGCACCAGGATGGCGCCGGCACCATCGACGCGGTGGGCCAGGGCGTGGCGCCCGAGCGGGCGGGCCAGCGCGTATGGCTGCATGAATGCCAGCTGGACCGCGCCTGCGGCACGGCCGCGCAGGCCGTGTGCGTGCCCGCCGCGCTGGCCGTGCCCTTGCCCGAGGGCGTGTCCTTCGAAGTCGGCGCGGGGCTGGGGGTGCCGGCATTGACCGCGTGGTTCTGCGCCGAGCGGGCGGGCGCGGCCCCGGGCGCGTGCGTGCTGGTGCACGGCGCGGTGGGCGCGGTGGGGTTCTATGCCGCCCAGATGGCGCGGCTGCTGGGGGCGCAGGTGCTGGGTACCGTTTCCAACGCCGGCCAGGCCGAGCTGGCCGCGGCCGCCGGCATCCAGACCGTGCCGCGCGGCGCGCAGATGCCCGAGGCGGCGCGCGCCTGGCTGGCCGAGCGCGGCCGCGCCGACTTCGACGCGGCCATCGACCTGGATTTTGCCGGCAACCTCGAACAGAACCTGGTATTGCTGGCCAACGGCGGGCGGCTGGCCACCTATGCCTCCGATACCGATGCCACGCCCGCGCTGCCCGTACGCCAGCTGATGCGCCGCAACCTGCAGGCGGCCTTCCTGCTGGTCTACACCATGCCCGCGCCGCTCAAGCAGCGCGCCATCGCGCAGTTGACCGGTTGGCTGGCCGACGGCGCCTTGCACCATCCGGCCGTGCACGCCTATCCGCTGGAGGAGATCGTCCAGGCCCACCTGGCCGTGGAGACCCGCCGGCACGTGGGCAAGGTGGTGGTGCGCCCCTGAGCGCAATGCGGCCCGCCGGGCGGGCCGGCGCGTGTTACAGGTCGAGCTCGTAGTCGACCGTCAGCGGCGCGTGGTCGCTGAAGCGTTCTTCCTTGTAGATGGCCGCCGCACGCGCCTTGGCCGCGATGCCGGGCGTGGCGATCTGGTAGTCGATGCGCCAGCCTACGTTCTTGGCCCAGGCCTGGCCGCGGTTGCTCCACCAGGTGTAGGCCTCGCCGGTGGCCTCGGGGTGCAGCACGCGATAGACGTCGACAAAGCCGCGCTGGTCGAAGACCTCGGTCAGCCAGGCGCGCTCTTCGGGCAGGAAGCCCGAGTTCTTGAGGTTGCCCTTCCAGTTCTTGAGGTCGATTTCCTTGTGCGCGATGTTCCAGTCGCCGCAGATGATGAACTCGCGGCCGGCCTGGCGGTGCTCGGCCATGAGGGCGTCGAGCCACGGACCGAACTTGGCCAGGAAGCGGTACTTGGCCTGCTGGCGTTCGTCGCCGCTCGAGCCCGAAGGCAGATAGGCGCTGACCACGCTCAGCCCGTCGAAGTCGGCGCGGATGATGCGGCCCTCGGGATCGAACTCCTCGCAGCCCAGGCCGTTGGTGACCGCCTGCGCGGGACGGCGCAGGTACAGGCCGACGCCGCTGTAGCCTTTTTTCTGCGCGGCGCAGAAGTGGCCGGTATAGCCGGGCGGGTTGCGCAGTTCCTCGGTCAGGTCGGCATCCTGGGCCTTGATTTCCTGCAGGCAGTAGATGTCGGCCTGGTGCGCGGCCATCCAGGGCTGCAAGCCCTTGCGAAAGGCCGAGCGGATGCCGTTCAGGTTGATCGAGGTAACGCGCAGCACGGTCATGGACTCCTGGTTTCGGGCCGCCCGCATGGCAGGCGGCCGGTAAAGACAGGCGCCACTTTAACCGACGCCGGCAGCCGGAACGGGCTGGCTCAGTCCAGCGACAGGCCCAGGCGCTCGATCACGGCATCCCAGCGCGCCTTCTCTTCGCGGATGAGATTGCGCAGGCCCTCGGGCGTGGAGTGCCGGGCCGTGAAGTACTGGGCGGCGAACTGCTCGCGCACCTTCTCGCTTTGCAGGATGCGCGCCAGCTCGCTGTTGAGCCGCTCGATGACCGGCGCGGGCGTGCCGGCCGGCGCCAGCACGGCGTTCCAGGAAATGGATTCGAAATCGGGGTAGCCCGATTCGGCCATGGCCGGCAGGCCGGGCAGCGCCGGATCGGCCTGCCGGCTGGTCACCGCCAGCGCCCGCGCCTTGCCGTCGCGCACCTGCGGGATGGCGATGGCCGGCACCATGAAGCCGGCCTGCACGTCGCCGGCGATGATGGCGGTGATGACCTGCGGAAAGCCGGAATAGGGCACCTGCATGAGATCGATGCCGGCCTCGTGCTTGAACATCTCCATGGCCAGGTGCGAGGAGCTGCCCGGCCCCACCGAGCCGTAGTTCAGGCTGCCGCCGCGGCGCTTGGCCAGTTGCACGAATTCGTCCAGGTCCTGCGCCGGCAGGTTCTTGCCGACCACCAGCACGTTCGGGCTGGTGCCGATCAGCGAGACGGGCTCCAGGTCCTGCTCGGGGTCGTAGCCCAGGGTGCGCTGGTACAGCGTGGGGGCGGTCACCAGCGGGCCGTTGATGGTGTAGAGCAGCACGTGCCCGTCGGGCCGGGCGTTGGCCGCCACGCGGGTGCCGATGTTGCCGCCGGCGCCGGGCTTGTTGTCGATGACGATGGGCTGGGCCAGCGCTTCCGATAGCGGCTCGGCGATGGTGCGCGCCAGGATGTCGGGCGAGGAGCCCGCCGGGAAGGGCACGATGAGATGGATGGGCCGGCTGGGCCAGTCCTGTGCAGCGGCCTGGGGCAGGGCGAAGGCGGCCAGCGCGGCGCCCGCGCCCAGGCAGGCGGCAAGGCGGCGCAATCCGGCGCAAAACAATGGCAAGGCCCTCATGATCGGTCTCCGTCGTGGCAGTTGTCGTCTTGTCTGGTCCTGGGCCGGAGCGGCTCAGGGCTGGGCCGGCCCGCCGGTCTCGAAGCGGGCCTCGCGGCCCAGCAGCAGCTCGACGGCCCGCATCGGCGCCATGCCTTCGAACAGGACCTGGCAGACGGCCTGGGTGATGGGCAGGTCCACGCCCAGTGCCCAGGCGCGCTGCCAGGTGGCGCGCGCGCAGCGCACGCCTTCGGCGGTCATGCCTTCGGCCAGGATGTCGGCCAGCTGCCGGCCGCGGCCGATCTCCAGCCCGACCCGGCGGTTGCGCGAGAGCTCGCCGGTGGCGGTAAGCACCAGGTCGCCCAGGCCGGTCAGGCCGGCGAAGGTTTCGGGCTGCGCGCCCATGGCCTGGCCCAGCCGGGCCATCTCGGCCAGGCCGCGCGTGACCAGCGCGGCGCGCGCGTTGGCGCCCATGCCCAGGCCGTCGGCAATGCCGCAGGCGATGGCGATGACGTTCTTGACCGCGCCGCCGACCTCCACGCCGACGACATCGGTGCTGGCGTAGACCCGCACCGCGCCGCCATGCAGGGCGGCGATGGCGTCCTCGCGCACGGCGGGCGTGGCGCTGGCCACGGTCAGGGCCACCGGCAGGCCCTGCGCGACCTCCTTGGCGAAGGACGGGCCCGAAAGCACGCCGGTGCCCAGCGCGGGCAGGCCAGCCAGTTCGGCGCGGGCGACCTCGTGCGGCAGCAGGCCGTCCCCGGCCTCGAAGCCCTTGCAGGTCCAGAGCACGCTGGCGGCCTGCAGCCCCAGCGCCGGCAGGTCTTGCGCCAGCTGGCGGCAGGTCTGGCGCAGGCCCGCCACCGGCACGCCCAGGATGACCAGCGCCCGTTCGCCGCCTTGCAGGTGACGGTACGCCGCCTGCAGATCGCCGGTGAAGGCCAGGGCGGGCGGCAGCGCGATGCCGGGCAGGTAGCGGGTGTTTTCGTGCCGTGCGGCCAGTTCGCGCGCCTGCTCGGGCGAGCGCGACCAGAGCACGGTCGGGTGCAGGGCGGCGGCAGCCGCCGCCAGGGCCGTGCCCCAGGCGCCCGCGCCCAGCACGGCCACACGCAACGGCCCGCGGGGCGTAGGGGCGCCTTCGGTGGGCATTGCCTTACTGGCGCGTGGCGCCCGGGGGCAGGATGATGCCCGAGTCCGAGCCGTTGGGCTGGCCGGCCTGGGACTGCTGCTGCGCCTGCAGCTCGGCGATGCGCTGCTCGTACAGGCTTTGGAAGTTGACCTCGGCCAGGTGCAGGGCCGGCAGCGAGCTGCGCGTGATGACGTCGGCCACGTTGGCGCGCAGGTAGGGATACAGCATGGTGGGGCAAACGATGCCCACCAGCGGATCGAGCTGCTCGACCGGGATGTTGGCCAGCTCGAAGATGCCCGCCTGCGTGGCTTCGACCAGGTACAGCACCTTGTCCTCGATGCGGGTGGTGACGGTGACGGTAACGGTCGATTCGAAGATGGTCTCGGCCAGGCGCTGGCCGCCCACGTTGATGCTTACCTCGACCTTGGGGCCTTCCTGTTCCAGGAAGATGTGGGGGGCGTTGGGCATTTCCAGCGACAGGTCTTTGAGGTAGACGCGTTGCAGGTTGAATGCGGGGTCCTTGCCCGCCTGGGCGTTTTGGTCTTGCTCGGCCATGTTGGTTCCTGGCTAAAGGGGAGGGGAAGGAAAAGGGGGCGCCTGCTTACCCTTCGAGCAGCGGCATGAGCTTGCCCGCGCGGTCGAGCGCGGCCAGGTCGTCGTAGCCGCCCACGTGGGTGTCGCCGATGTAGATCTGCGGCACGGTGCGCCGGCCGGTGCGCTCCATCATGATCTGGCGCTGCGCCGGGTCGGCGTCGATGCGGATCTTTTCGATCTCGGATACGCCGCGCTGCCTGAGCAGCGCCTCGGCGCGGACGCAGAAGGGGCACACGGCGGTGCTGTACATCAAGACCTTGTTCATGTGGGCTCCGGAAAAGGCGATGGAAGGGCCGGGCCGCGGCCCGGCGGCGGGCGGTTTCAGGCCGCCTTGCGGCCGCTGGTGGTGGGCAGGCCGGCCTTGATCCAGCCCTGCTGGCCGCCTTCGAGCACATACACCTCGGCATGGCCCTGGGCCTTGAGCTTGGCGGCTGCCTTGGCCGAATCCCGGCCGGTTTCGCACACCACCACCAGGGGCTTGTTCTTGGGCAGGCTGGCCGCTTTCTGGTCGATCTCGGCCAGCGGCAGGCTGCGCGCCTGGGCGATGTGGCCGGCCTGGTAGGCCTCGGCCGCCCGCACGTCCACCATCACGGCCTGCTTGTGGTTGATCAGCCGCACGGCGTCCTCGGTGCTCAGGCCGCCGCCGGCCCGGCCCTTGGCCAGCATGGGCCAGGCCAGCATGGCGCCCGAAATGATGGCCACTGCCAGGATGAAGAGGTTGTTTTGCTGGAGAAGAAAATCCACGTCTGGTCCTGATGGCGCGTCCGTCGGACGCGCGCGTTGTAGGTGTTGCCGGCAAGTGCCGCCGATGTGCCGTGCCCCTGGCGCGCAGACCGCGTAGACTGGTGGCGGCGCAGGCCAAGGCGGGGCAAAACCGCTCAATTATAAAATGAGCGCAGTGTTCAACTTTAACCCGCATCCGCCATGTACAAACTCGTCCTCATGCGCCACGGCGAAAGCCAGTGGAATCTCGAAAACCGCTTCACCGGCTGGACCGACGTGGACCTGACCGACACGGGCCGCGAACAGGCCCGCCAGGCCGGCGAGCTGCTCAAGCGCGAGGGCTACGGGTTCGACCTGGCCTATACCTCGGTGCTCAAGCGCGCCATCCGCACGCTGTGGATCGCGCTGGACGCCATGGACCTGATGCACACGCCGGTGCACAACAGCTGGCGCCTGAACGAGCGCCACTACGGCGCGCTGCAAGGCCTGAACAAGGCCGAGACCGCCGCCAAGTACGGCGACGAGCAGGTGCTGATCTGGCGCCGCGCCTATGCGATCGCCCCCAATCCGCTGGAGGCCGACGATCCGCGCCATCCGCGCTTCGATCCCCGCTATGCGCGCATTCCCGCCGGGCAGCTGCCGGCCACCGAATGCCTGAAGGACACCGTGGCGCGCGTGCTGCCGATCTGGAACGAATCGATCGCCCCGGCCATCAAGGCCGGCCGCCGCGTGCTGATCGCCGCGCACGGCAACAGCCTGCGCGCCCTCATCAAGCACCTGGACGAGGTCTCCGACGACGACATCGTGCACCTGAACATCCCGACCGGCCAGCCGCTGGTCTACGAGCTCGACGAGAACCTCAAGCCGCTGCGCCATTATTACCTGGGCGATGCGGACGAGATCGCCAAGGCCATGGCCGCGGTCGCCGCGCAGGGCAAGGCCAAGCAGGGATGACGCGCATGGGCGCTCGCGCGGGCATCGGGCTGCTGGCCCTGGCGGCGGCCTGCGCCTGCCCGGCATACGCCCAGGGCGAGGCGCCCGAGCGCATCCAGGCGCGCCAGAGCGAGGCCGAGCAGCGCCAGGCCGAGCTGCGCGGGCGCATCGACACGCTGCAAAAAGCCATCGACGAGCGCGAGTCGGCGCGCAAGGAGGCCGCCGACGCGCTGCGCGAGTCCGAAAGCGCCATCTCGCGCATCAATCGCCGGCTCGACGAATTGGCCGGGCAAGGCAAGGCCGCGCACGCCGAGCTGCAGTCGCTGGAGGCGGCCATCGTGCGCCAGCGCGCCGAGCGCGATGCCCGCCAGCAGGAGTTGGCCGCGCAGCTGCGTACCCAATACCAGAGCGGGCTGTCCCCCTGGACGGCGCTGCTCTCGGGCGACGACCCCCAGCAGATCGGCCGCAACCTGGGCTATCTCGATTACGTCTCGCGCGCCCGCGCCCAGGCCTTGGCCGCCTTGCAGCGCGACATCGAGCGCCTGTCGGCGCTGCAGCGCGCCGCCGACGAGCGGCGCGCCGAGATCGAGCAGGTGGCCCGCGATACCGACGAGCAAAAGGCCGAACTGGTGCGCCAGCAGCGCGAGCGCGCCACGGTGCTGGCCAAGCTGGAGGGACAGATCCAGGCCCAGCGCGCCGAGGCCGCGCGGCTCGGACGCGACGACCAGCGCCTGAGCCATGTGATTTCCGAGCTGGAAAAACAGGTGCAGGCTGCCCGGGCTGCCGCCGAGGCCGCCCGCAAGGCCGCCGAGGCCAAGCGCCGGGCCGAGGCCGAGCGGCGCGCCCAGGCGGCCCGCGAAGCGGCCCAGGCCCAGCAGCGCGCCGAAGCCGAACGCCGCGCCCAGCTGGCCCGCGAGGCCGAGGAGCGGGCCAGGCAGATCCGCGAGGCGGCCGATGCGGCCACGCGCGAGCGGCTGGCGGCCGAAGAGGCGGCGCGCGCGCGCCGCCAGGCCCAGGCGCGTGCCGCCGCGCAAGCCCAGGCCCAGGCCCAGCGCCGCGAGGAGCCCGCCCTGTCGGCCCCGCGCGAGCCGGTGCGCGGTACCGCCCGGCCCACGCTGCCCACCGAGCAGGCGCGGGGCTTGCGCGCCGGCGCGGGGCTGGCCCCGCCGGTGCGCGGCCCGGTGATGGCGCGCTTTGGCACCGACCGTCCCGAGGGCGGGGTCTGGCGCGGCGTGCTGCTGCGCGCCGACGAAGGCACGCCCGTGCGGGCCGTGGCGCCCGGCACGGTGGTATACGCGGCCTGGCTGCGCGGCTTCGGCAACCTGATCATCGTCGATCATGGGGAACAATATCTGACCGTTTATGCCTATAACCAAAGCCTGTTGCGCGAAGTCGGCGACACGGTGGCGGCCGGGGAGGCCATCGCCCATGCCGGCTCGACCGGCGGACAGGTGGAATCGGGCCTATACTTTGAGGTTCGGCATCGGGGAGAGCCCGTGGACCCTTACCGGTTCATCGCGCGCTAGCTCGCCGGGAGCCGGCGGCGCCTCGCACCGGGCAGACCGGGCGGGCGCCTTGACGCAAACGACACGGGAATGTGCATGAGCACTCGCAAATATCGCAGTCTGGGGTTGATCGGCATCGGGGTGGCCGCAGGCATCATGATCAGCCTGGGCATCTCCGCGGTGGCCCAGCGGGGCACGCCCCTGCCGCTCGAGGAGCTGCGCCAGTTCACCAGTGTCTTTGCGGCCATCAAGAACAACTACGTCGAGCCGGTCGATGACAAGAAACTGATCGACGGCGCGATCAACGGCATGCTGTCCGACCTGGACCCGCACTCGGCCTACCTGGATGCCGACGCCTTTCGCGACATGCAGACGGCCACCCAGGGCGAGTTCGGCGGGCTGGGCATCGAGGTCGGCACCGAGGACGGCTTCGTCAAGGTCATCTCGCCCATCGAGGACACGCCCGCGGCGCGGGCCGGCATCCGCGCGGGCGACCTGATCGTCAAGATCGACGACACCAGCACCAAGGG
The DNA here is from genome assembly GCF_037026685.1 of Orrella sp. JC864. Taxonomy (NCBI): domain Bacteria; kingdom Pseudomonadati; phylum Pseudomonadota; class Betaproteobacteria; order Burkholderiales; family Alcaligenaceae; genus Orrella; species Orrella sp. JC864. The sequence goes on from NZ_JBANET010000005.1 coordinate 294,723, forward strand.
CATGACGCTGCCCGATGCGGTCAAGCTCATGCGCGGCGCCCCCAAGACCCCCATCGTGCTGACCGTCATGCGCGAGGGCCTGGCCCAGCCGCTGACCATCAGGATCGAGCGCGACATCATCCGGGTGCGCAGCGTGCGCAGCAAGATGCTTGACGACAACGTCGGCTACGTGCGCATCGCCCAGTTCCAGGAGAAAACCGGCGCCGACCTGGTGCGGCACCTGAACGAGCTGGGCGCCAAGGGCGCGCCGCGCGCGCTGGTGCTGGACCTGCGCAACGATCCGGGCGGCCTGCTGACCAGCGCCATCGGCGTGTCGGCCGCCTTCCTGCCCCCCGACGTGCCGGTGGTCTCCACCGACGGCCGCGTGCCCGACTCGCGCCGCCAGTACCGGGCCAACCCCGCCGACTACGCGCGCGCCGAGCGCGACTACCTGGTCGACCTGCCCGGCTGGGCCAAGACCGTGCCCATGGTGGTGCTGGTCAACGTGGGCTCGGCCTCGGCCTCCGAGATCGTGGCCGGCGCGCTGCAGGACCACGGCCGCGCCAAGGTGGTGGGCAACCGCACCTTCGGCAAGGGCTCGGTGCAGGTCATCCTGCCGCTGTCGGCCGACACCGCGATCAAGCTGACCACCTCGCGCTACTACACGCCCAAGGGCCGTTCCATCCAGGCCACCGGCATCGAGCCCGACGTGGTCGTGGCCGACACGGCCGAGGGCGACCTGTTCCGCCTGCCCCGCGAGGCCGACCTGCAGCGCCACCTGGCGAACCAGCAGAACCCCGAGGGCGAGGTCAAGTCGGTGCTCGACCCGGCTTCCGAAAATGCGCCCAAGATGTTCGAGTTCGGCGGCGAGGACGACTTCCAGCTGCGCCAGGCCATCAACGTGCTCGACGGCAAGCCCGTGGAGCAGGCCAAGGCGCCGGCGCGCCAGGCGGCCGCCCAGGGCAGCGCGCCCAAGCCCGCCGATCCGGCCAATCCCAGGGCCCCGGCCGAACGGATCAAGATCACCCCCAACGGCGTCGAACAGCCCGGGGCCCAGTAACAGAGCGGCCGCGGGCGGCGCAGGCGGGCCCGGCCCCGCGCGCCGCGCCCCGGCCGGCGCCGCCATGAACGACGATCAGCTGTTGCGCTATGCGCGGCACATCCTGCTGGACGAATTCGGCATCGAGGGCCAGCAGCGGCTGCTGGACGGCTGCGCCCTGGTGGTGGGCGCCGGCGGCCTGGGCTCGCCGGCCGCCGTCTACCTTGCCTCGGCCGGGGTCGGCCGCATCGTCCTGGCCGATCACGATACCGTGGAGCTGAGCAATCTCCAGCGCCAGATCCTGCACACCACCGACAGGCTGGGCCAGCACAAGGCCGAGTCGGGCCGCACCATGCTGGCGGGGATCAACCCCCAGGTGCAGGTGCGCCCGCAGTTGCAGCGCCTGCAAGGCGAGCTGCTCGAGCAGGAGGTTGCCGCCTGCGACGTGGTGCTGGACTGCACCGACAACTTCGCCACCCGCCATGCCATCAATGCCGCCTGCGTGCGGCACCGCAAGCCGCTGGTGTCGGGCGCGGCCATCCGCTTCGGCGGGCAGGTCGGCGTCTTTGACCTGCGCCGGGCCGGCGCGGCCTGCTATCACTGCCTGTTTCCGGATACCGGCGAGAACGACGAGGTCAATTGCGCCACCATGGGCGTGTTCGCGCCGCTGGTGGGCATCATCGGCAGCGTGCAGGCGGCCGAGGCGCTCAAGCTGCTGGCCGCGGTGGGCGAGAGCCTGGACGGGCGCATGCTCTGGCTGGATGCGCTGGCCATGCAGTGGCGCAGCGTCAAGGTGGCGCGCGATCCCGAGTGCGCGGTGTGCGGGGCGCGCCGGGCGGGCGCCTAGCGCCGGACGCCTGCGGCCGCTTCCGCGGCCCTGCCGCCGTACTGCTCGCGATACGCGACCGGCGAGAGCCCGCAATACTTGGCGAACACATCCCGAAACGCCTTGGTGTCGCTGTAGCCCACTTCGTACATCACTTCGGCGACCGTCTTGCGCGAGGTCTCGAGCTGGCGCTTGGCCGCTTCCACGCGGATGCGCTGCAGGTATTCGAGCACGCTGTTGCCCGTGGCCTGCCGAAAGCGCCGCTCCAGGGTGCGGCGGCCCAGCAGGAAGCGCTCGGCCAGGCTTTCGACGGTGATGCGCTCGGCATAACGGCCTTCGATATGGTCCTGGATCGCGCGCACCACGTCGTCGGCATGCGCCTTATGCCCCGTGAACACGGCAAACGGCAGCTGGCTGTGGCGGCTCCAGTCGAGCTGGAAGTACTTGGCGCACCAGATGGCCGTGTCGCGGTCGGCATGGCGCTCGATCAGGTGCAGCACCAGGTGCGCCGCCGAGAAGGCCCCGCCGCTGGTGTAGATGCCCTTGCCGGCGAGCACCACCCGGTCGCTGACCCAATGCACCGTCGGGAACAGCCTGCCGTAGTCGCTTTGCGCGGCCCAGTGCACCACGGCGCGCTGGCCGTCGAGCAGGCCGCCCGCGGCCGGCAGGGCCGCGCCCACGCACAGGCTGGCCACCTCGCCGCCGCGGCCGCGATGATGGCGCAGCCACTCGACCAGCGCGCCATTGCCGCGGACCGCCTCCGGAATGGCGCCCAGCAGCGGCGGCGAAATGCCGATGTCCACCGGCTGGTCGTCGGCCAGCACGGCATCGACCAGTACCTGTATCCGCCCGCCCTCGAGCCGCACCTGCGGCGCGGCCCCCAGCAGGCTGACCTGGAAGCGGGGCGCCTGGCCGCGCCGCTGCAGGAACTGGTTGGCCGCAAGAAAGCCCTGGCGGGCGCTTTCCAGCGTGGCGATATTGGCCTGCTCGGGCAGCAGGAAGGCGATCTTGACCATGCGGCAGAGCTTACTGCGGGCGGCTGTCGCAATCCACCCTCAAGATTGTCGCAAACGCCTATCGTCCGCCGGCCGGCGCCCGGATACAGTGCTCCTGTGCCCGGCAAGACGGCCGCGGCGCGCCGGCGGACGGACCGCGCGGCACACACCAGGAGAAAGGCCATGAACGCGCAATACGTAGACGGTTTTCTGATTCCCGTCCCGCAGGACAAGATCGAGCAGTATCGCGAGATGTCGGCTTTTGCCGGCAAGCTCTGGAAGGAATACGGGGCGCTGGACTACCGCGAGTGCGTCGGCGACGACCTGGAGAACGAGGGCATGACCTCGTTTCGCCAGTCGGCCGGCGCGCGCGAGAACGAGGTGGTGGTGTTTTCGTGGATCCTGTACGCCAGCAAGGAGGAGCGCAACCGCATCAACGAGCGCGTGATGAACGACCCGCGCCTGAAGCAGGCCTGCGTCGAAGGCGTCTTCGATTTCAACCGCATGGCCTGGGGCGGTTTCAAGACCCTTGTGCTGGTCTGAGCCCCGCTCACGGCAAACCAGGAGCCCACCATGAGCAAAGTCTCTCCCGTGCCCGCGGACATGCATACCCTGACGCCTTACCTGATTTGCCAGGGCGCCGCGCAGGCAATCGATTATTACGTGCGGGCCTTCGGCGCCGTCGAGCTGGCGCGGCTGCCCGCGCCCAACGGCCTGATCATGCATGCCCTGCTCAAGATCGGCGACTCGCCGCTCATGCTGTCGGACGCCATGCCCGAGTGCGGCGCGCCCGATGCGCGCACGCTGGGCGGCTCGCCCGTGTTCCTGCACATGTACGTCGAGGACGTGGATACCGTATTCGCGCGCGCCCTGGCCGAAGGCGGACAAGAACTGATGGCGGTGCAGGACATGTTCTGGGGCGACCGCTACGGACAGCTGCAGGATCCCTTCGGCCACCGCTGGTCGCTGGCCACCCACATGGAAGACCTGAGCCCGGAGCAGGTGAGCGCGCGCGCGGGCGCTTTCATGTCGAGCCAGGGTTGCGGCGGTCCGGGCTAAGGACACACAATGGTTGCCGCGCCGTCCCGCGGGGGGGGCGGCGCGGCAACCGGAGTCTACGCATGCATTGGACGAAACCGCTGGCGCTGGCCGCCGGCCTGGCCTTCTGGGCCGGCGCCTGGGCCCAGCCCGTCACCTATGAGCTCGATCCTTCCCATACCTACCCCAGCTTCGAGGCCGACCACATGGGCGGCCTGTCCACCTGGCGGGGCAAGTTCAACCGCACGAGCGGCACGCTGGTGCTGGACCGGCAGGCCCGCAGCGGCACGCTGGACATTACCGTGGATATTGCCTCGGTGGACTTCGGCCACGACGAGATGAACAAGCACGCGGTCGCCGAGGACATCCTGAACGCGGCCAAGTACCCGAGCGCCACGTTCAAGGGCCGGTTCGACGAGTTCGAAGGCGACGTGCCCCGCACGGCGGTGGGCGAGTTCACCCTCAAGGGCGTCACGCGGCCGCTGACGCTGCAGATCGAGCAGTTCAAGTGCCTGGACAAGCATCCGATGCTGGATGTGCCGGTGTGCGGGGCGGACGTGTCGGCCGAGTTCGACCGGGGCGACTATGGGGTGGATTTTGCGCTGGACAAGGGGTTCAGGCCCGAGGTGCGGTTGAGGATACAGGTGGAGGCGTTGGGCAAGCAGGGATGATCGGGGAGGGGGGCGTTTGCTGGAATAGGTCTGCTTGAACGTGTCTGCTTGAACACGTCCGCCGAGGCCGGTCGGGGCGTCGGGCGATGCCGTCGCCGTGC
>NZ_JBANET010000050.1:0-1375 GCF_037026685.1 Orrella sp. JC864
GGGTCTGTCAGTATTTTTGTGTTTGAGGCATGAAGCGCTTGAGTCTTTGCTCTCAAGCACGTTGATCCTAACTCAGCGGTACGGTTGGGTGAAGCGTTCGGCGTAAATGATGGCGAACTGGTTCATGGCCGCTTTCCAGTCGTGCGTGGCGCTACCCCAGGTGCCGGTGATGTTGCGCAATACCAACCACAGCAGCTTAGTGGCCGCATCGTCCGAAGGGAAGTGTCCGCGGATCTTGACGGCCCGGCGCAGCTGGGCATTGATGCTCTCGATGGCGTTGGTGGTGTAGATGATCTTGCGGATCGCGGGCGGGAACGTAAAGAACGGGATCACGCAGTCCCAGGCCTGGCGCCAGGCTTGGGTGATCGGCGTATAGCGCTGGCCCCAGGGCCCCTGCTCGAAGCGTGTCAGTTCTGCCTGGGCCGCCTCCAGGGTCGGCGCCGTGTAGATGGGCTTGAGCGCGGCCGCCACTGCGCGGCGATCCTTCCAGCCGGCATACTCCAGGCTGGTGCGGATCAAATGCACCACGCAGGTCTGTAGCGTCGTGGCCGGGTACACGGCGGCCAGTGCCTGCTCCATGCCCTTCAGGCCATCGGTGACAGCGATCAGGATATCCTGCGTGCCACGGCTCTTCAGTTCGTTGAACACCCGCATCCAGAACTTGGCCCCTTCGGTCTGTTCGATCCACAGGCCCAGGATCTCGCGCGTGCCGTCGGGCAACACGCCTAGCGCCAGGTACACTGCCTTGTTGCGCACCACCGCGTCCTGGCGGATCTTGACCCGTAGGGCATCGAAGAACACCACCGGATACATGATCTCCAGAGGCCGGCTCTGCCAGGTAGTGACTTCGTCCATCACCGCATCGGTCACCGAGCTGATGAACTCGGGCGAGACCTCGGTGCCGTACTGCTCGAGCAAGAACGCCTGGATCTCGCGCACCGTCATGCCGCGCGCGTACATCGCGATGATCTTGTCGTCAAATCCCGTAAAGCGGCGCTCATGCTTGGGGATCAGAAGCGGGGCAAAACTGCCGTCGCGATCACGCGGGATCGCCACCGGCAGCGGCCCCTCGTCAGTGAGCACCGTCTTGCGGCTCGTGCCGTTGCGCTGGTTTTCGGCCTGCTGCGGGCGCTGGCCAGGCGGATAGCCCAAATGATGTTCCAGCTCCGCACCCAGGGCCCGCTCGATCAGCGCCTTCTTCAAGGCCATCGACAGGTCCTGGATCGACTCGGCCGTCATCGGCCCTTTGACCAACTGATCGACCAATTCGGCCGGAATCGCCGGCAAATCGCGCGTCGGCGACTTCTTGTGGGTAGCCATACATGCTCCTTTTTCAGAGATGTTAGGCCCCAAACACAAAATTTATGACACTCCC
>NZ_JBANET010000051.1:0-1339 GCF_037026685.1 Orrella sp. JC864
CTCACGGCCAGTGCCTTCTCGGCTCATGCGGGATTTCGTACGTCCATAGGGCGGTGGATGCAGGCACTGTGCCGCTCCGCAGGCAGAGAACCGCTTCCATGCCTAAGAATCCTGGCTCTCATGCCGTGGATGCGGGACGTCCAAATCCCCGCGATCGGTCAACGGAAGCTTACGGAGGGCCTCGAACTCGATTAGATCTTGACATATTATTCAACCAAGATTTGATATTACCGACGACAGGTATTCAGGCACTACCAAAAAGGGCATCAGTCAGTGTGTTGCTTACTAACTCGTCGTAACAGGGTAGATATACCGCCTGCAACTACCGAACGCAGGGACTTTTGACAACGGCGCACTCTTCGGGAGAATCAAACTGATTTGAGCCGAAGGCTGTGTGGAGAACAGAAAGTCCGCGCGCTCTCGATGTCGTCAATCATGCTCCCGCCTGCGCTGTGCATCGCCTTAGGCCACTCGCTACACTCGGTGGCGGCAAAGTCATGTTTCCCATGAGGCGATGGTGGCAAAATATCCTGATTAGGAAATAACGGCAGCCAATATCCGGCTTGAGAGCGCAGATGGCTGCCGTACACACACGCTTAAGGAAAGTATGGTATCGATCCAGGTGAATGGCGAGGACAAAACTGCAGAAATCACCAGTTGGCATATCTGGAACGATAAGGAGGAAGGTCTGCAACTGAGGTGCTTCTACCTAAAAAAGGGGAAGGCCTCACACGCACTCGACGACTGCATCATCTTGCCCACTCGCAAACTGGGTGAGATGTTACTGACCGAGTCCGGCAGCGCGATCGTCAAGCCAATTGCCAAGGCGACGATCTACGGAGAGCGGTATGCCGTCGTGTTTCATCGAGACTCTGACCAACCCTATGTCTACAAGATGGACGATGTCGGTTTTACCGTGCCGACGGCAGTGAAGGATGCACCGGTTTTCCACTATTTCACAGCCGTGGCGAAGGCCCGGCAAAATCGCGCGGAGTCGCAGATTGATAGTAAAACAACCACCAATATCGTGCGCCAGCTGGAAAACCTGCCCGCTAGTGTCGACACCGCCTTGCAGGCGTACTGCACCGGGCGCAACGGCACGCTAGCGCCGGGCCTACAGTTAATCTATCCGTTCGGCCTGAACGAAAGCCAGCTCACGGCTGTCGAACAAGCCTTCCGCGCGCAGGTCAGCGTAATTCAGGGTCCACCAGGAACCGGCAAAACCCAAACCATCCTCAACATCCTCGCCAATATCCTGTTGCGTGAGCAGACGGTGGCGGTACTGTCCAACAACAATGCGGCGGTGGAAAACGTCTACGAGAAGCTGGAAAAATGCGGC
>NZ_JBANET010000052.1:0-1305 GCF_037026685.1 Orrella sp. JC864
GGCTCTACCCCATAAACGGGGGACGGGCATTCATCAGACCCGGTTGATCACACCGTTCCAGCCGCACTGAGCCAAGACTCTCATGCGGTAATTCTCAAAATTTCTGAACCCAAACGCACGGCGCGAGAGCATCTCCATCTTCGTATGGAATCCTTCGGTGATCCCATTGGACTTGGTGAAGCGCCACATCCGTACGATCGGCTCCAGCCATGATAGTAACGTCGCCGCCAGGGCCTTGGCCGGACTTTGCTCGAACTGCCGGATCAACGCCAGGAATTTGGGCAGCATCTTCTGAGCGCGTTTGGCCTTCAGGCTCTTCAAAACCAGAAACCCACTGAGCTGCTGCTTGGCAAAGTACAGGGCCTGCAGCACGGGCATCTGCGCCAGGTACTGGTGCAGACGTTCCTTTTGCAAGGCCGTCAGTTTCCAGTGGTGGCGGCGCATCAGGCTGAGCAGCCCCGGATTCTTCTTGCCCTGAGGGTCGTGTTGCTGCCACAGCTTCAGAAAGTGCTGATTGACCAGGCGCACGACGTGGAAGCGGTCGGCCACGATCAGCGCGTTGGGGAAGTATTGGCGGGCGATCTGGCGATAGGTCTCGGACAGGTCCATGACGATGACGCGCACGTTTTCCTTGCCGGGCAAGCGCTTCAGATAGCTGCGCAGGCTGGCCTCGGAGCGGCCCAGCACCACATCGAACACCTTGTGGTTCCTCAAATCCACCAGCGTCGTGGCATAGCCCCGTTTGCGGCTGAAGAAATGCTCGTCGATGCCCAGCACTTGAGGGCAACTGCGTCCCGAGAGCTCAGCGACTCGCTGCTTGACGAAAGATTGATACCAGCGCTCGACGGTGGCGCTGCCAAGCCGATGCGTGTGGGTCAGCTTGCGCTGGCTGACGCCGCCGTCATGGGCCTCGAAGACCTCCAGACGGTAGGTCTCGGTCGCACGCAGGCGTGGGCGGATACCTGCAAACCGGTGCCGGAAATAGCGGTTGCACGGCGCGCAGTGGTACTTCGGAACGTCCAGGTGCAGGATCACCAGTTGATTACCCTGGCGGCTGTGCTTGAGCGTGCGCCGGTAGGTGGCCTTGATCCGCACGCCAGGATCGTCGCAGTACGGGCACCGAGGACGTTGCTGTGGCTTGGCCCACACATGCAGGTCGCGCTTGCGCTCGACATGCTGCACCAGCAGACCAGAAATCCCTAGGATAGAATCGATTGGGGACGTCGGCATTGCTTCCATCAGACGTGTTCTTCGCAAAAACAAGTCTAATGAATGCCTGGCGTCCCCCGTTTACGATGAAGAGCC
>NZ_JBANET010000053.1:0-1300 GCF_037026685.1 Orrella sp. JC864
CCGAGATGAGCTTGCCCCCGAATGACGGAGTCCTTAGTTCCAGTTAAATTGGAAAGAAGGAGCAAGGAATGTCAGATTCGAGAAGGCGTGCAAGGTACACGCAGGAATTCAAAGAGGAAAGTGTCCGGCAGGTGCTGGCGGGGGCGTCTGTGGGCTCGGTGGCCAGCTCGCTGGGCATCCCAAAGGCCAGTTTAGGTAATTGGGTTCGCCAGCAACAACGCGGTGAGCTGGGTGTCGTCGCAACACCGACGACGGCTCCCGGTGCTGTGTCGGCCGAGCAAATGGAGATTGCCCGTTTACGGGCGGAGGTCGTGCAGCTGAGGATGGAGCGCGATATAGCAAAAAAAGCCGCGGCGTACTTTGCGCAGGACACGCTGCAAAGTACGCCTGGATTCAAGAAATGAAGGGCCACTGGCCTGTCCGGGCGATTTGCCGGGTGCTGGGAGTCAGTGAGAGCGGCTACTACGGTTGGCAGCGCTGTTGCGGCGGACCGACGCGCAGGCGGCTGCCGGATGAGCGGGTGTTGGTTCACATCCGAGCCATCCACCGCGAGGTCAAGGGGGAATATGGTTGGCCACGAATCCATCAGGAGCTGCGTCGCCGAGGGCTGCGTGTAGGCAAGGAACGGGTGCGGCTGCTGATGCAAGCCCATGGCGTGCGTGGCAGGGTCAAACGCAAGTATGCTTCCACGACCGACAGCAAGCATGCGCTGCCGGTGGCCCCGAATCTGGTACAGCGGCAATTCAATCCTCCTGCACCAGATCAGATCTGGTGTGGTGACATCACGTATTTGCCGACAGAGCAGGGTTGGCTGTATCTGGCGACCGTGCTCGACTTGTTCAGTCGAAAGATCGTAGGATGGAGCATCAAGCCCCACATGCAGACCAGCCTGGTGAAGGATGCCCTGGAAATGGCGTACCTGCGCAGACTGCCGGCGCCTGGGCTGATATTCGATAGCGACAGAGGTAGTCAATATTGCAGCCATGAGTTCCAGCAAATATTGCGCACCCGGCAGATACGTGCCTCAATGAGCAGGAAGGGGGATTGTTGGGATAGCGCCCCGATAGAAAGCTTCTGGGCCCGCCTCAAGCTGGCGAGTTTGGAGGGGCGGAAATTCGCTTCCCACCGAGTCGCTACGGCTGCTGTGATGGACTGGATAACATTCTATAACCACCGACGACTGCATTCGGCATTGGGCTATACGAGTCCGATGGAATATGAAGAACGCTGGCATGCGAGCCAATATAAGGTCGCTGCCTGAACCCGAGGCTAAGGACTACGAGAAACGGGGGCAATATCA
>NZ_JBANET010000054.1:0-1225 GCF_037026685.1 Orrella sp. JC864
TGACCTCCCCCCTAAAAACTGGACAAGCCAAAACTGGAAAATTCCGGCGACACTAAGCCCAAGGAGGGCAGATCGCCATGAAGAAGTCCAAATTCACCGAGGAGCAGATTGCATTCGCATTGCACCAGGCCGAAACCGGTGTATCCATCGAGGAGGTGTGTCGCAAGATCGGTGTGTCTCAAGCGACCTTTTACGCCTGGCGCAAAAAATATGCAGGTGTGGGCGTGAGCGAGCTGCGCCGCTTGCGCCAACTCGAGGACGAGAACAAAAAGCTCAAGCAATTGGTCGCGGACCTGACGCTCGATAAGGTGATGCTTCAGGACGTGCTCAAAAAAAAGCTCTGAGGCCGGCGCAGCGCAAGCAGCTCGTCGGCCACCTCATCGACCGCTACCGGATCAGCGTCAACCGGGCCTGTCAAATCTGCCAGCAAAGCCGGGCAGGCTGGTACCAAAAGCCCAAGCCCAAGCTGCTTGACGAGCCGATCAAGGCAAAAATGCACGAGATTGCGAGCACTCGGGTACGGTTTGGTTTTTGGCGAATCTACGTACTAATTCGACGCGACGGCTGGATGGTCAATCACAAACGCGTGTACCGGCTGTACAAGGAAGAAGGCCTGAACTTACGCAGCAAGCGTCCTCACAGGCGCAAGGCCGCGGCCCACCGTCTGGATCGACCCATCCTGACAGCAGCCAATCAAAGTTGGAGCATGGATTTTGTGTCCGACTCGCTGTTCAATGGTGCGAAGTTCCGAGCGCTGACTGTCGTGGACAACTTCACCCGGGAGTGTCTGGCCATTGAAGTCGGTCAGTCATTGACCGGGGCGGACGTCGTAAGGGCACTGTCCCGGATAGTCGTCGAGCGGGGGACCAGGCCAAGTCGAATTCAGGCCGATAACGGCCCGGAATTCGTTTCCTTGGCGCTAGATCGATGGGCCTACGATAAGGGCGTGACGCTGGATTTTTCCCGCCCTGGCAAGCCGACTGACAACGCATTCATCGAGTCATTTAACGGTAGCTTGCGCGATGAGTGCCTGAACACAACGTGGTTCATGTCGCTCGAAGACGCCCGACAAAAGCTCGAAAACTGGAGGCAGGATTACAATCATTTCCGCCCGCACTCCGCGCTCGCTGATACCGCACCAGCGTTGTTCGCGCGGCAAATCACTCTACCCACTGACCAGCCGGTTTTTCTAGATTGAGCTTGTCCAGTTCGTGGGAGGAGGTCA
>NZ_JBANET010000055.1:0-1006 GCF_037026685.1 Orrella sp. JC864
TGTGAACATTCAATAGGTTGTATTCGTGGTTCATCCGAACCGGATTTGAGAAACTGGAAGTCGCCAAACACCCAGGCTTCTCAGGAGACCCGGCCGGATGAACACCCATAAGCATGCCCGACTGACGTTCGTACGTCGACTTGAAATGGTCCAACACCTGCTCGCCAAAGAGCTGACAGTGCTCGAAGCGGCTCGCCTGTACGGCGTGACTGCGCCGACGGTACGCAAATGGCAGGGGCGGTTCCTGGCCCAGGGTCAGGCCGGTCTGGTTGATGCCTCCTCGCGCCCGGCGCTCTCGCCCAGGGCGATTGCCCCGGCCAAGGCGCTGGCCATCGTGGAGTTGCGCCGCAAGCGGCTGACCCAGGCGCGCATTGCCCAAGCCTTGGCGGTGTCAGCCAGTACCGTCAGCCGCGTCCTGGCCCGCGCCGGCCTCTCGCGCCTGGCCGACCTGGAGCCGGCCGAGCCGGTAGTGCGCTACGAGCACGCAGCCCCAGGCGAACTGTTGCATATCGACATCAAGAAGCTGGGCCGCATCCAGCGGCCCGGCCATCGCGTCACGGGCAATCGACGCGATACTGTCGAGGGTGCTGGCTGGGACTACGTGTTCGTGGCCATCGACGACCACGCCCGTGTGGCCTTTACCGACATCCACCCCAACGAGCGCGGCCCCAGCGCGGTCCAATTCCTCAAAGACGCCGTGGCCTACTACCAGCGCCTGGGTGTGACCATCCGGCGACTACTCACCGACAATGGAGCGGCCTTCCGTAGCCGGGCCTTCGCTGCCCTGTGCCGAGAAATGGGCATCAAGCACCGCTTCACCAGGCCCTACCGGCCGCAGACCAACGGCAAGGCTGAACGGTTCATCCAGTCGGCCCTGCGCGAGTGGGCCTATGCCTGCACCTACCAAAACTCCCAACACCGCACCGACGCCATGAAATCCTGGCTACACCACTACAACTGGCATCGCCCTCACCAGGGCATCGGCCGCGTGACACCCATCTCCAGA
>NZ_JBANET010000056.1:0-795 GCF_037026685.1 Orrella sp. JC864
GGCCGATGCCCTGGTGAGGGCGGTGCCAGTTGTAGTGGTGCAGCCAGGCTTTCATGGCATCGGCTCGGTGTTGTGAGGTTTGGTAGGTGTAGGCGTAGGCCCATTCGCGCAAGGCTGATTGGATGAACCGTTCGGCCTTGCCATTGGTCTGCGGGCGGTAGGGCCGGGTGAAGCGGTGCTTAATGCCCAGTTCACGACATGCCGCGGCGAAGGCTCGGCTGCGGAAGGCCGAACCGTTGTCAGTCAGCAGTCGCTGGATGGTCACGCCCAGGCGCGCGTAGTAGGCCACGGCGTCCTTGAGGAACTGGATCGCGCTGGGGAAGCGTTCGTCGGGGTGGATGTCGGTAAAGGCCACGCGGGCGTGGTCATCGATGGCCACGAAGACGAAGTCCCAGCCGGCGCCGTCCACGCGATCGCGTCGGTTGCCCGTGACCCGATGGCTGGGCCGCACGATGCGCCCGAGCTTCTTGATGTCGATGTGCAGCAGTTCACCCGGCGCCTCGTGTTCGTAGCGCACGACGGGCTCTGCTGGCTGCAGGTCGGCCAGGCGAGACAGGCCGGCGCGCGCCAGGATGCGGCTGACGGTACTGGCCGATACGCCCAGTGCTTGGGCAATGCGGGCCTGGGTCAGTCGCTTGCGGCGCAGCTCGACGATAGCCAAGGCCTTGGTCGGCGCAATCGCCTTGGGCGAGAGCGCCGGACGCGAGGAGGCATCGGCCAGCCCCGCTTCGCCCTGGGCCAGGAAGCGGCTGAGCCATTTGCGTACCGTAGCTGCGGTTACACCGTAGGCCTGGG
>NZ_JBANET010000057.1:0-641 GCF_037026685.1 Orrella sp. JC864
CTGGCGTGTTGGATCGTCTCGAAGCGGTGCCGATGCACGCACTGTTCCTTGAGCGTGCGGATCACCCGTTCGATCATGCCGTTCTGCTGAGGGCAGTGCGGCGTGATGAACTCCTGGCGCAAGCCGTAGCTGCGCACGAGGGCAGTGTAGCTGCGCGAGGTAAAAACCAAGCCATTGTCCGAGCGCAGCAGAAACGGCATCGGCACGCGCCCCAGCGTTCCGAAGCGAGCGATCAGGGCGTGTTCCAGTGCAGCACCCGCCGTGCAGGCCCTACCGCTTCGCGACAGGTGCCAGCCAAGCAACTCACGTGTGTGGCAGTCGATCACCAGCGCCAGCGTTGCCCAGCCGTCCCGTCCAGCCCATACCCGGCACAGATCCGTGGACCAGCGTTCGTTGGGCATCGTTGCCACCGATGGCAGCGCCTGGATGCGGGGCCTGAAGCCTATGGGCCGCTTGCGAACCTGCCAGCCCATCAGTTGGAACACGCGCTGCACGGTGTTCTTGTTGAACCCCAGCAGGTGCGCCACCGTCCGGTACCCGAACGACGGCGATTCCTCGATCATCGCCTTGATCGGCACGGCGAACTTGGGATCAACCTTGGGCGCGGACTTCACCGGCTTGTAGTACACCGTGCGGCGCGG
>NZ_JBANET010000058.1:0-441 GCF_037026685.1 Orrella sp. JC864
TACGCCGAACCAGCGGCACAGCTTGGCGATCGAGACGGTGATGCCGTCGGCTTGCAGTCCCTGGCGGATCGTCTCGATCACTTCTCGTCCTCGCCCAGCAGGGACTGCAATTTTTTTCTGGCGCGCAACTCCAGCATCGCCTCGCCATAGGCCTCTTGCAGGTCCTTGAGCTGGCGTTCGTACTGTTCGCGCACGTCCTGCGGATTCGCGCGCAGGGCGTTCTCCATGCCCCGCTTACCGTCATCGACCCACTGTTCCACCTCCGACGGCGACAGGTCGTACTGACGGCTTGCCTCGGCCACAGTGGTCTTGCCCTGAATGATGTCCAGCACCAGCGCACTCTTGCGCTTGGCCGTCCAGCGTTTGATGTCTTCTTCCATCTTTGTACTCATCGTCGTTTCCTCGATTATGACGTGAGCAGGATTTCACTGGGTCAATACA
>NZ_JBANET010000059.1:0-405 GCF_037026685.1 Orrella sp. JC864
GCGCAGGGCGCGCCCTCGGACGTGCCCGAGGGCCTGGCCGAAGGCGGGCTGTGGGCGGCCCAGGGCGAGCTGGCCAAGTGGCAGGGCGCCGAGCGCCCGGTGCATACGGTAGAGGGCGCACGGCACCGGGTGCAGATCCGCCAGACGGCTGAGCGCGCCATCCTGAACTGGGACACCTTCAACGTGGGCCGCCAGACCACGGTGGCCTTCGAGCAGAAGTCCACCGACGCGGTGCTCAACCGCGTGGTGGGGGCCGATGCGCGGCCCAGCCAGATCCAGGGCGCCATCGAGGGCGCGGGCACGGTGATGGTGCTCAACCAGAACGGCGTGGTGTTCAGCGGCTCGAGCCAGGTGAACGTGCGCAACCTGGTGGCCGCGGCCGCGCGCATCAGCGACGAGCAGTTC